>JBFLXC010000117.1:0-8261 GCA_040757435.1 Spirochaetota bacterium
AAAGCAGCAGGTTGGAATGACTTCGAGCCCCTGGCCTTGGGCCCAACGTTCCGCGGCGGCAAGGAGGGCGGCTCCGTCGGGCCTGGGGACGGATCTGCGGGGCGCCGGATCATGGTCTGCGGAAGCTTCCTGGCCCGCACCCCTCCCGGCGCCCCATGCCCCGATCCCCGACGCTTCGGGCCAAGCCAGCCTTTCCTTTCCCGCGCCTTGGACGGCCAAGCCATCGACCGCCAGGGCGGCGAAGGCCGACCTCTTCTCCTCGCCCGCCGCCATGGGCCTACTCCTCCACCAGGGCCACGGCCCGGACCGGGGAACCCGTGCCGCCCCGTATCCTCAAGGGGAGGGCTATGAACTTGAACCGCTTGTATTTCAGGAGAAGATGGAGGTTGATGACGTTTTCGTAGTGGGGGTAGTTGAGCTCCCCGCAGATGGTGTGGATTTCCTTGTTGCCCTTTCCCAGCACTCCCGGCGAACGGGTTTCCACCCCGAAACCCGCCACGCCCAGGGAGCCGAGCCAGGTCGCCACCTCAGGCGTGACCCCGGGACCGTTGTTCCACTGGTCCGTCTCGTAATGCCTACGGTAGTGGTCCGTGTAGAAGAGGACAGTGTCGCCCTTCCTGATTTCCTTTCCTTCCTTTGCCAAAGCCGCCTTGATCTCCTCCACGCTGATCAGCTCGAGGGGTTTCTTGTGGGAGAAGTCGAGGCAGATCGCCTCGGTGAAGAAGGTTTCCAAGGGCATGGTGTCGATGGACTTGCCCACGAAGGGCTTGCCGAAATGGTTTATGGCGTCCACATGGGTTCCTGTGTGCTCTCCCAGGACTATCGCGTGGACCACCGGCGAGACCGTGGTGGGATTCTTTTCCCCCGCCCTTTGTTCGTGGGTGACCGCGGGCTTCATCGTCACTTCCGGATGGCCGTCGAAGACCGGCATGCCGGGATAGATTTCCTGCGTGAGATCGATGAGTTTCATATCTTCTCCTTACGCCTTCAGGGAGGCGACGATTCTTGCGAATTCCGCGTCGTCCAGAAGCCGCCTCTCCTCGTTGCCACGGCGCTTCACTTCCGCGAGGGCTTCGGCCATCCGATCCTCGTCCAATTCCCCGAGCCCCAGCTCCTTGAGCTTGTAGAGGATCGAAGGCTTTCCGCTTTTCTTGCCCAGGACGATTTTCCCCTTCCTCCCCGTGACCTGGGGATGGGTGGCGAACATGGCGAGGGGATTCTCCACCACGAGGTTCACCCCGATGCCGGATTCCCTCGTGAAGTTCTCCTCACCCACCACGGGCTTGTTCTGGGCTATCCTCACCCCGCTCAGGGATTCAACAAGAAGGGACAGTTCTTTCAATGCGCTGATGTCGCAACCCGTGTCGTATCCGTAGAGAAGCTCGAGGCCCATGATCAGTTCCTCCAGCGCCGCGTTGCCGGTTCGCTCCCCCAAGCCGTTCACGCAGGAGTGGACCACGTCGGCTCCCGCCCCCACGGCGGCCAGCTCGGTGGCAACCCCGAGGCCGAAGTCGTTGTGGGTGTGTATCTCCACAGGAAGGCCGCCCGTCAGGCCCTTGTACTTCCTGACCAGGTAGGCGATGGCCTCAGGGGAGGCGCAGCCCATGGTGTCCACCAAGCCCACGGAATCGGGGGGAGCCTCGCGCATGATGAATTCGAACAGGGAATCCAGGTCCTCTTCCCTCGCCCTGGTGGCGTCGTAGGGAAAGAAAAGGGTATAGAGGCCCTTGGACCGCGCGTAGTTGATCACCGGGGCGGTTTTCCGCGCCACGTCCTCCCAGGTCCACTTGAACTGGTGGATCAGCTTGGGGTAGCCGATGGGGACTTCGATCACCACTCCGTCCGAGCCGCAGGCCAAGGCCTTGTCCACGTCCTCCGCCATGGCCCGGGCGAAGGTGAAGACCTTCGCCTTCAGGCCTAGGGCGCTGATTTCGCCAATGGCCTCGAAATCCTCGGCGGAGACGGCGGGCATGCCCGCCTCTATCCTGTCCACCCCAACCTTGTCCAAGGCTTTCGCGATGCGGACCTTGTCCTCCTTGCGGAAGACCACTCCGGGGGTTTGCTCCCCGTCCCTCAGGGTGGCGTCGTGGATAAGGACCTTCCCAGGCCCCTTTCGCGTTTCCAGGACTTCGGGCTTGAAATTGTAGGGGCTCACCCACCATTTGCCCTCGCTGTAATACTGCTGTGCCATTTCATATCCTCCAGGTTGCTAGGCGGCTTTGCGTTTGAGCCTCAGGTTCACGATGAGGAGGCAGCCCAGGTAGAGGGCCGCGCCGATGAGATCCGTGGCCAATCCCTCAAGGACCATCATCGCCCCGCCAACGAACAGGATGAGGCGCATCCAGACGGGAATGGAGGTCTTGAGATAACCCACCAGGCCGCAGGAAATCACATAGAC
Source organism: Spirochaetota bacterium (assembly GCA_040757435.1). Classification (GTDB taxonomy): domain Bacteria; phylum Spirochaetota; class Spirochaetia; order Treponematales; family Rectinemataceae; genus VKGY01. The sequence continues at coordinate 2,399 of JBFLXC010000117.1, forward strand.
GCCGAAAAGACTCACCGCCACGGTCCACAGGATCTCCAGGACCGTTCCCTGCATGAGGAGCCCGGGACCGTACACGAACATGAAGGGAAGGATGTAGGTGGGAAGCCCGTAGCGGAAGGCGGTCCAGCCCACCTTGTTTATGTCCGCCCCGGCTATGCCCGCCGCCACGTAGGAGGCCAGGGCCACGGGAGGCGTTATGGTGGAGAGGCATCCGTAGAAGAAGACGAAGAAGTGGGCGGTGAGCAGGGGAATGCCCATCTCGGCCAAGGCCGGAGTGACTACCGTGGCCAGGATGAGATAGGCGGCGGTGGTGGGCAGGCCCATGCCCAGGATGATGGCTACGATAGCGGTGTAAAGGAGGGCGAGGAAGGGAACTCCCATGGAAAGGGAAACGATCATGCCCGAGATCTTCGAGCCAAGGCCCGTCACGGAGAGCACGCCGGAGATGATGCCCGCGGCGGCGCACGCGATGGCCAGGGGAACCGTTGCCTTCGCCCCGTCCTTCAGGGACCTCAGGATCCTGTCCAGGAATACCCGGTCGATCTTCCTCCTCCAGAGGATGTTCACCGCCAAAAGGGCGAGGATCGACCAGTAGGCCGCCTTGAAGGGCGAAAAGTTCATGAACATCATGGCGAGCAGGGTGACGAAGGGAACGAGGAAGTGTACGCCCCCTTCCAGCACGCCGGTCTTCACCTTTTGTTCGGCCTCGTCGTCCTCCTTGGACTGCAGGCCGTTTTTTTTGGCCAGGAGATGGACTATGACCATGGTGGAGGCGAAGAACAGGAGGGCAGGGATTATCCCCGCCTTCATGATGTTGGTGTAGGGCGTTCCGAGGATTTCCGCCATGATGAAGGCCGCCGCGCCCATGATGGGCGGCATGATCTGGCCTCCGGTGGAAACCAAGGCCTCTATGGCGCCGGCCTCGTAGTCCTTGTAGCCTTCCTTCTTCATCCACGGAATCGCGAAGACTCCCGCCACCGCCACGTTGCCCGCCGCCGAGCCCGAGATCATGCCGATGAGGGTCGAGAAGATTACAGCCGTCTTCGCCGAGGCGGCGAGGAGTCCCTTGGTCATCTTCTTGGCCACCACGTAGAAGAAGTCGCCGGCGCCGAATTCGCTGAGGAAGGCCCCATAGATGCAGAAAAGTACGATGAAGGTGGAGGATACTCCGATGGGAATGCCGTAGATGCCTTCGCTGGTGGTGAAGAGGAAGGTGAATATCCGCTGGAGGCTTATGGTTCGAGTCCTGAGCATCCCCGGAAGGAAGGGCCCTATGAAGGGATAGGCCAGGAAGGCGGCGGCGATAATGGCGAGGGCAAGTCCCACGCTACGGCGGGTCGCCTCGAGGACGACGAGGATCATCACGATGCCGACTACGGCGTCCAAGGAGGATGTCATGCCTCCCGTCAGGGCTATGTCTTCCCAGCGCAGCAGCATGTAGAGGCTGCCGCCCACGGTCACAAGGGAGAGCGCTATGCGCGTCCCCAGGTCCCATACGCTTCCATTCACGCCCTTTCGCTTGGACAAGGGAAAAGTCAGGAAGGCTATGGTCATCATGAAGGCGATGTGGACGATCCGGACTATCATGGTTGAGAACACCATGACGCCGGAGACATCGAAGATATGGAAGGCGCCTACCGCCAGGCAGAGCGCCGCAGCGGCGGCGCCCAGAAATTTTTTGAATCCCGTACTCTCTTGCATTGGGGGCTCCTGTGAAAGCCTGTCTATGGATTTGTCCGGCGGGACGCCGCCAGGTCCTTTTTAAAACGCCGCGGGCCTTGGGGCCCGCGGCTGTGGCGCTGGCGAGGCCTCGCCCTAGGAAGGCTTATTTGCCGGCGTAGAATCTCTCGGCCCCGGGATGCAGGGGTGTGGGAACCTGGGCGGCCTTCTTGAAATCGATCTGCTTGGCGTTGGCGTTGGCGGCGGCGAATTCGGGAAGGTTGTCGAAAAGGGCCTTGGTGATCTGGTATACCGCTTCCTCGGAGAAGCTCCTCTTGACGATGAGCACGTTCTGGACGCCGATGAGGACAGCGTCCTTCTTGGTCTTGTAGACGTCCTTTCCTATCGTGATGTCCGAGTAGTAGGGATACTTCTTCATGATGCTGGCGAGCTTCGCGGGCTGGACTTCGATGAACTTGATCTCCCTGGTGGCCACGGTCTGCATGACCGCCGCCGCGGGATAGCCCGAAAGGGCGAAGGCCGCGTCCACGTTCCCGTCAGCCATTTGGCTGAAGCCGTCGCCGTAGGCCAGATAGCTGGGAGTGATGTCCTTCATGGTCATGCCGTACTCGTCCAGGAGCACCTTGAGGATGTCCAAGGTGCCGCCTCCCGCCGGTCCGACCGCCACGCGCTTGCCCTTGAGGTCGCCGAAGTCGTTGATTGGCGAATTCACGGGCACGGCCATGTGGAGGACGCTGGGATAGAGGCTGGCCACGCAGGCGATGTCTATCTTCTTGGTGTAGGGCGCCGTTCCCGCCCAGGCGAAGTAGGCGATGTTGGCGTTGGTGATGGCGATGTCGACGTCGCCGGAATCCAGAAGGCGCGGATTCTCCACCGCCCCTCCAGTGACCACCGGGACCATGGAATAGCCCTTGGAGTACTTGGTCACCAAGTTTGCTATGCCCTGTCCCACGGGGTAGAAGGCTCCGCCCATGCTGGCGGTTCCCATGAGAAGCTCCGTCTTTTTCTGGCCGAAGGCGGGGGAGGCGACGAGGGCCGCCGCGAGGATCAAGAGTACCAGTTTTTTCACGCTGTACCTCCTTAGGAATATAAGGATGGTATACGTCCTGATTACGTAGCTGTCAAGTCATCCTACCACTTTCAGGGTGCTTTTTTTATCCTTTCCGCCACCGCCGAGATATGTTCCCGCATGATCGCGCGGGCCGAGGCCTGGTCCCGGGCTTCGATGGCCGCGATGAGCCTTTCATGGACCTGGATGGTCTCAGTCGATACGCCGGTCCTAGGCACCGTGGCCTCCCTGCTTTCCTTGAGTATCTGCTTGAGGGAGCTCAGGATTTTCTCCAACACGGTGTTTCGCGCCGCCCGGGCTATGATGTTGTGGAGTTCGATCTCCAGGGCGATGCTCTTGGGCCTGTCGGTCCTTGAGGCGCAGAGCTCCTGGTAGGTTCGGCGCAGGGTTTCCCTTTCCTCCTGGTCCGCCCTGACCGCCGCAAGGCCGGCGCATTCGGTCTCCACCACCAGCCTCGCCTCGAAGAGCTCGTGCAGCTTTTCCCGGTTGAGGAGGAGGGCGAAGGTAAGGTGCTTTGTCACCGCGTCTGAGACCCGGGAGGAATCGATCACCATGCCGCTGCCCTGGTCCACCCGCAGGACTCCCAGCATGTCCAGGACCCGGATGGCTTCGCGCAGGGAATTTCGGGATATGCCCAGCATCTCCGACAGCTGGCGCTCCGGCGGTAGCTTGTCGTTTTCCTTGAGGTCCTGGCTCAATATGAGGTCGTATATCTTGGATATCGCCTGCTCCACCACGGAAATGCGCTTGATCGGCTCCACCGGCACCATTATGCTCCTTGTTTCAGGTGATCCTACCACTCCCGAACCGAGAAGAACAAGCTATCATTTCTGCTCCTAGTGCCTTAGGATGGAGGCGGCGGGAGGAATCCATGGTCTGCCTCTCTTCCCTTGTCGGCTCCAAGGAGAGCCATGTGGCCTACAACGCCGCTGCCGCCCTGGGCCTTGGCGTCGCGGGAGCCTTGCGCGAACGCATGCTTAAGGATCCCAGGATCCTAAGGCGTTTGGAAGTCGTGGGCCGCTGGCCGGGGCCGGCGGTTGCCAGCCGAAAATCCTCCACCCAGCCCTTCCACATCCTGTCCTTCCTTGCGGATATAGGCATCCGACGCGGCGATCCGGGAATTGAGGATGTGGCGGCTATTGTCCTCGACACCATGGACGAGCGGTCCATGCCCCTCCTGCCTTCCCGGGAAGGGGTCATGGGCTGGGCCTTCTGCGACGCCCCGACCACCCTCTACGCCTTGGCCAGGATGGGCTTCGAGGATCCGAGGATCGCCGCGGGAATCGATTTCATAGCCTCGAAGGTGGGAGCGCAAGGCTGCGGCTGTACCGTTTCACCTTCCTTCGGCTCCTGGAGGGGGCCCGGCAGGGCCGGCGACCCCTGCCCCTACGCCACCATGGCGGTCCTGCGCCTCCTATCCGTAGCGCCGGAAGGCAGGGAAGCGCCCCTCCGTTCCTGCGCCGCGACGCTCCTTGGCCTCTGGGAACAGAGCAGGCATCTCCATCCCTACATATTCTACATGGGCGACGACTTTAGGAAGCTGAAGCTGCCCAACTTCTGGTACGACATCCTGGCCGTGGCGGACGCCCTTTCCTTGAGCCCCGCCGGACGCGACGACCCCAGGTTCAAGGAAATCCTTTCCCTCATCCTCGCCAAGGAAGGCGGGGATGGATTCTATCCCGAAACGACCTACCTTCCCTGGAAGGACTTCGACTTCGGCCAGAAAAAGCTCCCCTCGGAATGGATGGCCTTCTTCATCCTCCGCCTGGCTTCCCGGACCTCGCCTCCGCGAGGCTCTCCTCGTAGCGCCTGATCCATTCCCAAACGCCGATCTTGCCCGCCAACTCCCCGATGAGCCCGAGGGGGATCTCTTCCCGTCGCCTGAACCTGACGCAGCTCTTCCCCATGTCCAGGGGATGGGCGTAGCCCATCTTCGCGTAGGCGTGGACAAACCAGTCCAGGAGCTCCGGATCTCCGTACAAGCCGAGATGGTAGAGGGATATGTATTGCTTCTGGGCTGCCAGGGCGATGAGGGGCAAAGGCGTTCCCTTGGCCGGCCTGTAGCCCTTGGGGTAGAGGGATAGGGGCACCACATAGCCCAGCATCCCGTAGCTCAAGGTCTCCTCGAAGCCCTCGGGCAGGTTGTCGACGATGGCCTTCCTTATTTCCAGGAAGGATTCCCTTTTCTCATCCGGAACCGAATCCAGGTATTCCTTCACGTCCATGTTCTCCCCCTCATGGAAAGAATATACATTCCCATCTCCCCGCCGCCTACGGTATGATTGAGGCGATGGAATACAACGATATCCTCTCCCGCATCCGCTACGCCTTGAACCTTCCCGACCCCAGGCTTCCCGAGATCTTCGCCCTGGGCGGGGCTGACCTGGACATTCAAACGATACGCAGGCTGTTCCTCAAGGAAGGGGAGCCCGACTATCTGGAATGCGGCGGGGAGCGCATGGGCGCCTTCCTGAAAGGCTTGGTCGTGCTCAAGAGAGGACCCAGGGAGGAGGGAAGCCCGGAGCCCGAAGCCCTTCCCAGGAACCCGAGCAACAACGACGTGCTCAAGGCCCTTCGCATCGCCTTAAAGCTCAAGGACCAGGACATCCTGGACATCCTGGGCCTCGCGGACGCGACCGTGGCCAAGGCTGAGCTCAACGCCCTCTTCCGGAGGAAGGACCATCCCAATTTCCGCCTCTGCGGCGACCAGTTCCTCAGGAATTTCCTTCTCGGCCTTTCCAGGAAGCTGAGGGGCTGATTCGGTCGGCAAGGTGGGCCAGGGCGAGGAAGGGATGCGCCAGGAGCATCCTCGGGCCCGCATAGCCCATGACCTTCCTTATCCGATCCCTCATCCCTCGGGCATAGCAATGGATGCCGCAGGCCGAGCAGACAGGCTTCCCCGCCCCATGAGGGCAGGCGGAAATCCGCGCCGCGGCGTAGCGGCACAGGGCTTCGCAGTCCGCACAGAGCCCGGATGCTTCCGCCCGCCCTCTGTGCTTGGCCCGGCAAAACATGCCAATCATGGCTCTAACTGTCCTTCTTTCGCGGTCGGCCCGGCGACGGGCGGCCTGTTCAACCGATGCGCTCAGAGTCCCCTTCCCCTCAGGAATTGGT
>JBFLXC010000118.1:0-8177 GCA_040757435.1 Spirochaetota bacterium
AAGGCCCCCATATCCCCCAAGGCCGCCGAAGCCCCCCTTTCCCCCAGCGTCAAATCCATGAGGAGTGCGCGCCAGAAGGGCTACGAAGGCGATCCCTGCCCCGTCTGCGGCCACCTGACCTTGGTCAGGAACGGCACCTGCCTCAAGTGCGACACCTGCGGTTCCACCACGGGCTGCAGCTGAGAAAAAACAAGGCCCTCCGGAAACCGCCCCTCAAGGCGGCCCCGGAGGGCCTCTTCTTTTGGCCAGATCGCTCGGAATCCCGCCCTCCCTAAAACGCCTTTTCCCTCTCCACCGGGAGGGTCATGCATCTCGCCCCGCCCCCGCCCCTGGCCAGCTCGATGCCGTCGAAGGTGACGGCCAGGCGGCCGTAGTCCTCCGCGCTCTCCTTGCCCGAGATGAAGCGCTTGGATTCCACGATCGCGAAGCCCTCCCTGGCCAGGGCCTCGGCGGTGTGCTTGTTGCAGGAGTACATGAGGATCTTTCCCGGGGCGAAGGCGAAGGAATTGGCGCCTGAGAGCCATTGCTCCCTCTGCTCGGGGATGCGCCTTCCGTCCCCGCAGAGTATGGGCTTGAGGGGAAGCCCGGCTTTCTCCAATCCGGAAAGGAGGGAATCCTCCTCGAAGTAGCTCAGCTTGCCGTTCCTCCCCGCCTCGATCCTGTAGACCGGACCTCGGGAAGGACCCAGGATCGCCGGCGCGAAGACCAAGGCCGCGTCACGGTCGATCATGGTGAAGGCCATGTCCAGATGGATCGTCGCCCTTGCCTTGGGCAGGTCGACGGCGAAGATTGTCACGGGCTTTCCCGACTGGTTGGCAAGGTTCCTGGCGAGCCTCTCCACGGCGTGGGGAGTCGTCCTCTCCGACATCCCCAAGGCCAGGATGTCCTGCCTGAGGACAAGGACGTCCCCCCCCTCCATGGTCAGGTACCGGGTACGCTCAGCCGCTCCGTCGAAGTGGATCCTTCCGGCGGTGAAATCCTGGTGGTGGGTGAAGACGAAGCGGGTTATCACCGCCTCCACCATGCGCACGTCGAAGGCCATGGCGCCTGAGATCAACCCGTCGCCCAGGATGGCTGCCGAGTCCCTCATGAAATACATGTTGGGCAAGGGCCTCGAAATGAAGGCGTGGGAATCCAGGCGCGCCGCCAGGGAGGCGTCCGGGGCGGGGATGCCACGCACCACCAGGGCGGCGAGCTCCCTGCCCGGAAGGGCCATGAGGCTTTCCATGGAGGATCTGATGGGAAGGCATTTCAAAAGGTCCGAGAGGAACTCGAACTTGTCCCCCGTATCCTCGAGGCATTCCGCCAGCAGGTCAGTCAGCTCCCGCACTTCGGCTATGGAGGAAAGGAACCGTTTGAGCTCCATATATTCCCCAAGCACCGAATCAAGGGGGATTATGTCGTTGTAGAGGTCGCGCTCCGCCTCCTCTGGCGTCATCGCCTCTATCTCCATGCCGGGAGTGTGGAGGACCACCCGCTTGAGCCGCCCGATTTCGCTGTCTATGGCCAATGGATCCATTCGCCTAGTATGCGTCAAAGAGGGAAAAAAATCTCCCCTTTTCCACCGAATCCGAGAAATGCATAAAAAACTCAGCCCTTCCAGGGGATTTGCATGGACTTTTAATAATCTCCAAAATCCCCTACATAGATATGCAAATTCAACGTTATTCCGACATTTATAAGGCTATTCCGCATCGTTGACAATCGAAAAAAGCGGATCGAAGATAGCATATCGCCGGCCTGTGCGGCGAAAAGGCAGGAAAACCATGGATGCTAGGAAGCTCATCATCATCGGGGCCGCGGGACGGGATTTCCACAATTTCAACGTGCGATACCGCCGTGACGCTTCTTGCAGGGTGGTGGCCTTCACCGCCGCCCAGATACCGGACATAGCGGGAAGAAGATACCCGGCCGAATTGGCCGGTCCCCTGTATACCGAAGGCATCCCCATCTTTCCGGAATCCGAGCTTCCCGACCTGATTCGGAGCCTTGATGTGGACGAGTGCGTCTTCTCCTATTCCGATGTCGCCTACGCCAAGGTCATGGGTCTTTCGGCCATCGTCAACGCCGCGGGAGCTTCCTTCACACTCCTCGGACCCAAGGACACGCAGCTAAAGTCCACGGTTCCCGTGGTGGCCGTATGCGCGGTGCGCACGGGCTCGGGCAAGAGCCAGACATCCCGGAAAATCGTGCGCAACCTCATGGACCGGGGTCTTAAGGTGGTCGCGGTGAGGCATCCCATGCCCTACGGGGACCTCGCCCTCCAGAAGGTCCAGCGCTACGCCGAGATCGCCGACCTGGCCCGCCACGGCTGCACCATCGAGGAGATGGAGGAGTATGAGCCCCACATAGCCCGGGGCAATGTGATCTACGCGGGCGTGGACTACGAAGCCATCCTTAGGGAGGCGGAGAAGGAAGCCGATGTCATCGTCTGGGACGGTGGCAACAACGATTTCCCCTTCTATGTCCCGGACCTTTTAGTCACCGTCGCCGACCCCCTCAGGGCGGGCGACGAAAGGTCCTACTATCCCGGGGAGGCTTGCCTGAGGATGGCCCACGGGGTGGTGATCAACAAGATAGATTCCGCCTCCCCGGAGGATGTACAGAAGGTGCGGGAGAGCATCGCCGAGATGAATCCCCGGGCCTGGGTGATCGAGGCCGCCAGCCCCATAGACGTGGACAGGCCGGAACTCATACGGGGCAAGAGGGTTCTCTGCGTCGAGGATGGGCCCACACTGACCCACGGCATGATGCGCTTCGGCGCCGGGGTCGTGGCCGCCAGGAAATACCAGGCCTCGAAGATCGTGGATCCAAGGCCCTACGTCGTAGGAAGGCTTGCTGAAACCTTCGCGGCATATCCCGGGATAGGGCCCATCCTCCCCGCCATGGGCTACGGTGAGGAACAGACTAGAGACCTGGAAGCCACCATAGCGCGCACGGATTGCGACGCCGTCCTCATCGCCACTCCCATAGACTTAAGGCGGGTGGTGAGGATCGACAAGCCCTGCGTGAAGGTAGGATATGATCTGCAGGAAATCGGGAAGCCGGACCTGGCTTCCATGCTGGATGATTTCTGCTCAGCCCGGGGTTTGGCTCGGAGGAGATGATGAAGCTTTCCCGTCCCGCAGGAAGCGCGGGACGGGAAAGGGTCGCCGCTTCGGCGCGGCGCGGGCGAAGCCTCAGCCGGCCAGGATGGCGTTGGTGGGGCAGACGGAGACGCAGTTGCCGCAGTCGATGCAGAGGTCAGGATCGATCCAGCGGGCGTCGTTCTTTTCGCTGATGGCGCTTACCGGACATTCGCTCTCGCAGGCCGCGCAGTTGATGCAGGCTTCCGTGATTTTGTGAGCCATTGCAATACTCCTCGAAGCACTCCCCTCGCCTGGATGAAGCTGTGGAAAGGGGATAGTCATGGGATGGTTGCGAGCCGCTTCCGAGCGGAAGGACCCGTTGGCTAGGATTCTAGCACGGTTCCGCCGGGATGTGAAGTCCGCGCCTAGGCCACGGCCAAGGCGAGCATGCGGGTGAAGCCCTCCCCGCCCTGCCTTCTGAAGGAACCCAGGTTGGACGAACAGGCGGTGCAGAGCTCCCAATCTAAAACCGCGCCGATCCCCAGCCCTTCGGCCAGCCTCAGGTTGGCTTCCCTCAGGTTGAGGGAAAAGAGCTTCCCGTCCCCGCTCTCCCGTATCGTCACGGCGGAAGATCCGAACTCCCGGGAAAAGATACCCGCCCTTGTCTCATCCACCCGATAACAGCAGGACCCAATGGCCGGTCCAAGGATCGCCAGGAGGTCTTCCATGGAGGATCCGAACTCTCCTTCCATGCTCGCCGCGGCTTGGGCGAGGATGCCCGTCCCCTTCCATCCCGAGTGGAGAAGCCCGAAGGCCCCTAGGCGGCGGTCGAAGAACCAGATTGGCATGCAGTCCGCCACGGTGACGGCTATGCCCTTGGGGCGGGTTTCGATCCCGGCACCAGGGGCGAGAGCTCCGTCCGAGCCTCCCTGGTTCAGGATCTCCGCCCTCCAAGCCTCGGGGTCGGGGAAGCCCCGCAGGATCGTGGCCTCTCGCGTATGCTTGAGCGGAGGGCTGTACACCCAAGCTCCCGGGATGCCCAGGTCCTCGTACAGCTTCTCCCTCCTCCCCATGGAGGCCTCTTGTCCATGGCTCATGTCTCCCTTGCCCAAAAGGCTCAAGGCTGCGAAGGTGGCGCGGAAATCGCCAAAATCGGAGCAGATCTCCCTATGGGGGAGGATGGCCAGGTCCTTGTCCTCCCCAGCCTCATTCCAACGGTAATATCTCATGGTGTCCCTTCCCCGGGCTCAAGGCAAAAACGGAGGACGGGGAATGCATCGCCCCGCAGCTCAACCGCCACCGCCTCAAGGTACATCCGCGGCGCTTGCGCGCCCCCGTACAGGCGGTCGCCTATGATCGGATGCCCCGCCCAGGCAAGATGGGCCCGTATCTGATGGCGGAATCCTCGGCTGATGGCAGCCTCGATTAAAAAGCAGCCTTCGTCCTCATCCAGGGGCCTTAAGTCGGTGCGATATATCCCGGGTGCTTCCCTCTTCGCCCGGCCATCCCTGGCATCCGGTCCCAGGCAGGCCACCTTTGCTCCCCTTGGGCCGAAGGAGCGGAATCGGCTTAGGATTTCCGCCATTTGCCCCTCCGCGAGCAGGGCTTGGAAGTCCACGGTAATGCGGGGCGGATCGGCCCCTTCCATGGAGGCCGGAGCACCGCCGCGCCCGGGGGCGGCGAGGAGCCTATACGTCTTGGCGATCCGCCCCTGGCCTTGCAGGGCCTTGGCTTCCATGAAAGCCTCGGGAGTCCTTGCGAAAAGAATGAGGCCGGAGGTGTCCTTGTCCAGCCGGGAAAGCATCCCGAACTCCTGGGCTCCCCGCACCAAGCCAGGCTCGCGGGAAACCCGGAGCCACGCATCCCTCAAGGCCTGGAGCCAGGGCTCTCCAGCGCCCCGTTGGGAAATCCATCCCGCGAGGCTTCCGCCTGTCCTTCCATCCTCGCCTCCCATGGCGGCGGAGTGCATTCCCGCCGGTTTGAAAATGGCGAGGTAGCCTTCGGAAGCCCCGACGAGCCGGGGTTCGGTCCAGGGGCTGAAAAAGCCAAGCAAGCCTGCGTTCAGTCCACCACCCCGCTGTTCTGGAGCCTGTAGAGGCTGTAGTAGAGACCCTGGCGGCCTATGAGCTCGTCATGGGTCCCCGTTTCCGCGATCTTTCCCTGCGACAGGACGATGATCTTGTCGGCGTGCCGGATGGTGGAGAGCCTATGGGCGATGACCACCGATGTCCTGCCCGCGAGGAGGCCTTCTATGCCCCTCTGGATGAGCCTTTCGGTTTCCGTATCGATGGAGCTCGTCGCCTCGTCCAGGATGATGATCGCAGGATCGTGGGCCAAGACCCTGGCGAAGGACAGAAGCTGCCTCTGGCCCTGGGACAGGTTGGAAGCGCCCTCGGCCAGCTCGGTCTTGTAGCCCTTGGGAAGGGCTTCGATGAATTCGTCGGCGTGCACCGCAGCCGCAGCAAGCCTCATCCTCTCTTCGCTCACCCCGGATCCGAGCCTCAAGTTTTCCTCTATGGTGCCGGAAAACAGGAATACGTCCTGGGGTATGGGTTGGATAGCCGCCCGCAGCCCATGGAGGGGAAGGTTCTTGATCGGATAGCCGTCCACGCGTATCTCGCCCTTTTGGACATCCCAGAACCGCGTGACCAGGTTGGCGATGGTGGTCTTTCCTGCCCCCGTGTAGCCAACGATTGCCACCATCTGCCCGGGCTCCAAGGTGAAGGAGAGATCCTTGAGGACCCACTCCTCGGGCTTGTAGGAGAACCACACCTTGTCGAACTCGATGTGCCCCCGGATCCGGGCGGGCATGGGCATCGTGGGCAGGTCCTTGATCATCTCATCGGCGTCCAGGAGGGAGAAGATCCTCTCTCCTCCGGCCATGGCGCTTTGGAGCAGGATGTATTTCTCCGAAAGATCCTTTATCGGGGAATAGAACATAGTGATGAGGTTGATGAAGGCGATGAGGGTACCTAGGGATATGGAGCGTGAAAGGTAGAACCAGGCGCCCACGCAGAGTGCGAGGGCCGTCGTGAGGGTGGCCAGGAAATCCACCACAGGCCTGAAGGTGGCGAAGACGTACATCTCTCCCAAGTTCGCCTTCATGAGCGAGGCGTCGTGATCCTTGAACTCGTCGATGGCCCTTTCCTCCCTGCCGAAGAGCTTGACCACCTCTATGCCGCTCAAGCGTTCCGCGATGAAGGCGTTCACCTTGCTGGTCCATCGCCGTTGGTTGCGGAAGGCGTCCCTGGCCCGCTTGCGGGCTATGTTGGCTCCCGCCAGCACGATGGGGATCGTGGCCGTGACCACCAGGGCCAGGCGTATATCGAAGAAGTAGAGGACCACTATCGCCCCGGCCATGATGGTGAAGTCCTTGATGAAGGCGGAAAGCACGTCGGTGAAGAATTGGTTGATCGTCTCCACGTCGCTGGTGATACGGGTCACGAGCCTTCCCACGGGCTGCCTTGAGAGGAAGGCCATCGAACGGGTGAGGAGGTGGCGGAAGAGCTGCATCCGCAGGTCCTTCATGACCTTGAGGCCAAGGAGGTTGGAGAAGTAGATCATCGAGAAGGTGGATCCCAGGACGCATACGAGGATGACAAGGAGGACCAGTGTGTATCGCAGGATGAGGCCGCTGTCCTGGGCCCTGAGGCTTTTCGCCTCATCAGGGGAGAGCTTCTTCAGCTCCTTCAAGGGAAGGTAGCCCTTGGCGCCCTCGAGGGCGAAGAGTCCGGGCTTTTCCGCAAGAAGCCGCGCCTGGGCGCTGTCTTCCGGATCGATGTCGAAGAGGTAGAGTTCCTCGGTGCCGAGAAGACCCTTGTCTTCCAAGGACTTCCGCTGCGTCCCGCCCAATGGCGAGAGCCTGGAGGAGCGGACGAGGATCCTGCCGTGGATGGAGACCTCGGAGTCTCCCAAGGCCAGTCCCTTGGTTTCCTCCATACCCGCCGCGGCGGGATCCAAGGCGTACCAGGACTTGAGCAGGGCGTCGTCTATGGCCCTTCGCAGGATCACGGGGCCGAGAAGTTCCCCGGCGGTGCTCAAGGCCAGAGCCAGGAGGGCTGCAATCCACAGGGACCTGTAGGGCCGCACATAGCCCAGGATCCTGCGGGAGATGGCCGAATCATATCCCTTGGTCACGTCGTCGGTTTCAAAGAAGTCAGCCATGTCTCACCGTCCCTCCGCCGCGCCGGCTTCCAGCTCCTGAAGCCCAGCGATCCTGGCATAGAAGCCTTCCTTGTCCGCGAGAAGCTCCTGGTGAGTCCCGTACTGGCTCGCCCTCCCCCCCTCCAGCACGAGGATCCGATCGGCATGGCGAAGGGTGGAGACCCTGTGGGAGACTATGATGTTCGTCCTGTCCTTCCGCTCCACAAGGAGATTGGAGAGGATTTTCTCCTCCGTTTCCGCATCCACGGCGGAAAGGGCGTCGTCCAGGACCAGGATCCTCGGATCCACGGCGAGGGCGCGCGCTATGGCGACCCGCTGCTTCTGTCCCCCCGAGAGGGTGAGGCCCTTCTCCCCCACCACCGTGCCAAGACCCTCGGGGAAAAGTTTCAAGTCCTTCTCGAGCGCGACGAGCCTCACCAGTTCCTTGAACCTGCCTTCAGAAATCTCCGGGGCGCCGAAGAGAAGGTTGTTCCTGATGGAATCGGAGAAGAGGAAGGAGACCTGGGGCACGAAGCCGAAGCATCCCCGCAGGTCCTTGAGCCTTAGGCTCCTAATGTCCCTGCCCCCCAGCTCCACCATGCCCGGGCCGGGATCTATCAATCGGGGAAGAAGCTTGAGGAGGGTCGACTTGCCGCTGCCCACCTTGCCCAGGATTCCCAGGGTCTGGCCTTCCTCGAGTCGGAAGGAAATGCCCAAGAGGGCAGGCTTTTCCGCGCCGGGATAGCGGAACTCCAATTCCTTCGCTTCCAGACTCGCCAGACCCGGCAGGGGAGCCGGGTCCTCGGGTTCCTTGATGCCGCTCTCCGCTCCCAGGATGGCGTTTATCCTCTTGAGGCTCGCGGTTCCCCGCTGGAGGATGTTCACCGTGAATCCCGCTCCCATGAGGGGCCAGATCAACATCTCGAGGTAGGAGATGAGGGCGATTATGTCGCCTGGACTCATCCT
>JBFLXC010000119.1:0-8162 GCA_040757435.1 Spirochaetota bacterium
GTGTATTCCATCAAGCGCTTCATGGGCCGCCGCTATGCGGAAGTCCAGTCGGAGCTCAGGATGGTGCCCTACAAGGTCACGGACAACGGAAACGACGTCCGGGTGGACATAGGCGGCAAGCTCTACAGTCCCCAGGAGATAAGCGCCTTCATCCTCCAGAAGATGAAGAAGACCGCCGAGGACTATCTCGGCGAGACGGTCACCGAGGCTGTCATCACCGTACCTGCCTATTTCAACGACGCCCAGCGCCAGGCCACCAAGGACGCGGGCAAGATCGCGGGCCTTGAGGTGAAGCGCATCATCAACGAGCCCACGGCGGCCAGCCTCGCCTACGGCTTCAACAAGGACCAGAAGAAGGAAAAGACCATCGCCGTGTACGACCTTGGCGGCGGCACCTTCGACATCTCCATCCTCGAGCTCGGGGAAGGGGTCTTCGAGGTCAAGTCCACCAACGGCGACACCCACCTGGGCGGCGACGACTTCGACCGCAAGGTCATGATGTGGCTTGTCGAGGAGTTCAAGAACGACACGGGCATCGACCTCTCCCAGGACAGGATGGCCCTGCAGCGCCTCAGGGAGGCGGCGGAAAAGGCCAAGATCGAGCTTTCCAACGTACAGCAGGCCGAGGTCAACCTTCCCTTCATCACCGCCGACGCCTCGGGCCCCAAGCATCTCCAGAAGAGCCTCACCAGGGCCCGCTTCGAGCAGATGTGCTCCGACCTCTTCGAAAGGACCAAGGAACCCTGCCGCAAGGCCATGGCGGACGCGGGCGTCACCCCGGAGCAGATCGACGAGGTCATCCTCGTGGGCGGATCCACCCGCACCCCCAAGGTCCAGCAGGTGGTCAAGGAAATTTTCGGCAAGGAGCCCTCCAAGGGTGTCAACCCCGACGAGGCCGTGGCCGTGGGCGCCGCCATCCAGGGCGGAATCCTCGGCGGGGACGTCAAGGACGTCCTCCTTCTGGACGTAACCCCCCTCTCCTTGGGCATCGAGACCCTGGGCGGTGTGTTCACCCGGCTCATCCCCCGCAACACCACCATCCCCTGCCGCAAGAGCCAGATCTTCTCAACGGCCGCGGACGGACAGACCGCTGTCTCCATCCACGTCCTCCAGGGCGAGCGCGAGATGGCCAGCCAGAACCGCACCTTGGGAAGATTCGACCTTGTGGGCATTCCTCCTGCGCCGCGCGGCATCCCCCAAGTTGAGGTCACCTTCGACATCGACGCCAACGGCATCGTCCATGTATCCGCCAAGGACCTGGGAACGGGCAAGGAGCAGAAGATCCGCATCGAGGCTTCCTCCGGCCTCAATGATTCGGACATCGACAAGATGGTCCGCGAGGCCGAGGCCCATGCCGAGGAGGACAAGAGGGAGAGGGAGCGCGTGGAAGCCCGCAACGAAGCGGACGCCCTCCTGTACCAGACCGAAAAGTCCCTGAAGGAATACGGCGACAAGGCCGGACCCGGCGAGAAGCAGAACATTGAGAACGCCATGAAGGATCTGCGCAAGGCCATGGAGGGCTCGGACATAGAAGCCATCCGCCAGAAGACCGAGGCTCTCAAGCAGGCCACCTACAAACTCTCCGAGGAACTCTACAAGTCAGCCCAGGCCGCGCAGGGAGCCCAAGGCGCCCAAGGGGCGGGCTTCCAGGGCCAGCCGGGACAGGATGCCTCCGGACCTGGATCAGAGGGTTCAGCGGGTACCAAGAACGCCGACGACGTGGACTACAAGGTAGTCGACGACGAGGATAAAAAATAATCCACCCTAGGGACGGAGGCTCGCGCCTTCGCCCCCTTGCGGCATTCCCCCCTCCGCTTGGAGGGGGGAATGCCGAATCTTCCAATCCGAGGACAGGTTAACCGTGGCGAAGCGAGATTATTACGAAGTCCTGGGGGTCCAGAAGGATGCCGGCAAGGACGACATCAAGAGGGCATACCGCAAGCTTGCCATCCAATTCCATCCGGACAAGAATCCCGGCGACAAATCGGCGGAAGAGAAATTCAAGGAAGCCACGGAAGCCTACGAGGTGCTGGGGGACGATTCCAAGCGCCAGGCCTACGACCAGTTCGGCTTCGCGGGCGTGGAAGGCATGGGCGGCGGCGGCCAGCACGACTACTCCACGGTGTTCCGCGACTTCGACGATATCTTCGGCGGTTTCGGGGATTTTTCCTCCATCTTCGGTTCCATCTTCGGCAACCAAGGCGGGTACGGCGGAGATCGAAGATCCGACCGCCCCCAACGCGGCTCAAACCTTCGCTACGACATCGAGCTTCCCTTCGAAAAGGCCATTTACGGCACCACGGTGGAAATCGCCTATTCCAAGGACGACACCTGCAAGACCTGCGCCGGATCAGGCTCCCTCGATGGATCCGGACGTAAGGTCTGCGGCACCTGCCGCGGCTCAGGCCAGGTCCGCAGGAGTTCGGGATTCTTCTCCATATCCCAGCCCTGCCCTGTATGCGGCGGCCAAGGCTCGGTGATCGAAAAACCCTGCCGGGACTGCGACGGCTCGGGCATTTCCAAGAAAAAGCAGAAGATCAAGGTCACCATCCCTCCCGGGGTGGACGACGGCAAGAGGGTGACCATTCCCGGCCAGGGAGACGTCGGGCCAAACGGCGGCGCCGCCGGCGACCTCTATGTATTCATCCATGTCCGATCCCACGATCTCTTCGAGCGCCACGACCAGGACCTGTACTGCGCGGTCAGGGTGGATTTCGTCACCGCCGCCCTGGGGGGCGAGGTAGCTGTCCAAACCCTGGACGGCAAGAGGGTCGCATTGTCCATACCTGCGGGGACCCAGCATGGGAAGCTTTTAAGGATCAAGGAGGAAGGCGTGCCAAGCGCATCGGGCCGGAAGGGCGACCTCTACGTCAAGATACTCCTTCAGGTTCCTTCCAGGCTCTCTCGCCGCGGCAGGGAGCTTCTTGACGAGCTGAGGAAGGCCGAAGGGGAGAACCTGGAGCCCCCGGCCGTGAAGCTTTCCGACGTGGCGGGGAATTGAAGGGGGTCAGACCCCGTTTGTTGGCTTTTTGATATATTACGACAGGATAACAGGATATTAGGGATTTACATGATGCCGGCCAAGGTCTTCCGCCTTGGCCGGCGATGTTTCAAGGCATGATGGAGGTGACCCGGTAGCCCGCCTCAACGACCGCGGCTCGCAGGGCCTGGTCGTCAAGATTGTCTCCGTCGACCATGGCTGAGCGGTCCAGCAGGTTCACTTCGGCGGACTTCACGCCCGCCACGTCCTCCAGGGCCGAGCGTACATGCATGACGCAGTGGCCGCAGGACATCCCCTCGATCTTCAAAAGCTTGCGCATAATCTCTCCTTATAAATTATCCAATGGTCTATACATGAAATATAAAAAATTCCCGCGCTTATGCAAGCCGCGTCGGCTTGAATCTTTTAAGGCGCAGGGCGTTGGACAACACGGATACCGAGCTCAAGGACATGGCCGCGGCGGCGAGCATGGGGGAGAGCAGGGGGCCACCGAACAGGTAGAGGAGCCCCGCGGCCACGGGGATGCCCAGGACGTTGTAGCCGAAGGCCCAGAACAGGTTTTCCTTGACGTTCCTGATCACTTTACTGGAAAGCTCCAAGGCAGCCGCCACATCCCTTAGGTCGCTCCTCATGAGGACGATGTCGGCGCTTTCCATGGCTACGTCGGTTCCCGAGCCGATGGCGATGCCCACGTCCGCCTTGGCCAGGGCGGGGGCGTCGTTGACCCCGTCGCCTACCATGGCCACCACCAGCCCTTGGGCTTGGAGCTTAGCCACTTCCGAGGCCTTGTCGCCTGGAAGGACTTCCGCCAAAACCGAATCCACGCCCACCTGGCGGGCTATCGCCAAGGCTGTAGGCCGGGAGTCACCCGTGATCATCACCGTCCTCACACCCATGGCCTTCAGCCTGGAGATGGCCTCGGCGCTGGTAGGCTTCACCACGTCCGCCACGGCGATTATGCCCATAAGCGTCTCGCCTAGGGCCACGAACATGGGCGTCTTGCCGTCTGCGGCAAGACGCTCCGCCGCGGCCGCGAGGATCGAAACGTCCAGTCCGAGGCCTTCCATGAGACGGGCGTTACCCACCGCCAGCCTTTTTCCTGACCTGCCTTCGTCATCGGGCAGGGCGCAGACGATGCCCTTTCCAGGGATTGCCTCGAAGGATGAGGGCATGGAGAGCCGCAGGCCCCGGGCCTGGGCCTCCTCCACGATCGCCGCTCCCAAGGGGTGCTCGGAGGCCTTTTCCGCCGAGGCGGCGAGGCCGAGGATTTCGTCCTCCCCTATCCCTTGCGCGGGAAGGATGTCGGTGAGCTCGGGCCGCCCCTGCGTGATGGTGCCCGTCTTGTCCAGGACCACTGCCTTGACCTTGTGGGCTGTCTCCAGCGCCTCGCCCGACTTGATGAGGATGCCCATCTCGGCGCCCTTGCCCGTTCCGACCATGATTGCCGTAGGCGTCGCCAACCCCAGTGCGCAGGGACAGGCGATGGTAAGGATGGCTACGAAGATGGTGAGGGAGAACACCGCGCCATGGCCCCCGATAAGCCAGGCCCCCGCCGCCAGGACAGCGATGGCGAAAACCACGGGAACGAAGATGCCGGAGACGATATCCGCGAGCTTGGCTATGGGCGCCTTCGAGCCCTGGGCGTCTTCCACCAGCTTGATGATCCTTGCCAGGGAGGTCTCCGCTCCCACCCTTTGGGCGGTGAACTGCAGGGAGCCGTTCTTGTTGATGGTGCCGCCGGTCACGGTCGAGCCCGGACCCTTGTCCACGGGGATGCTCTCCCCGGTGAGCATGGACTCGTCCACCGCGCTGGCCCCCGCCACGACCTCCCCGTCCACGGGAATCCTCTCGCCGGGTTTCACGAGGATCAGGTCGCCGGGCTCGACCTCCTCGATGGGAATGACCATCTCCCCGCCCTTGCCTAGGACGACGGCGGTCTTGGGCTGGAGGCGCATGAGCTTCTTTATGGCCTCGGATGTCTTGCCCTTGCTGATCGCCTCCAAGGTCTTTCCCATGAGGATCAAGGTCAGGATCACTCCGGCGGTCTCGAAGTACAGTTCCCCTGAAGCGGCCATGTCGCCCGAGGCTATCCTGGCCAAGGAATAAAGACTGTAGGCTATGGCCGCGCTGGTTCCCAGGGCGATGAGGCTGTCCATGTTCGGCGCTCCGCGCAGGACAGCCTTGGCGCCCACCACATAGAACCTGTAGCCCGCCGCCACCGAGGGGATGACCAGGGCGAGCTGGACGAGGGCGAAATTCAAGGGATAGTGCATGGGGTGGAGGAACTCCGGCAGCGGCAGCCCAATCATGTGCCCCATGGCGATATACAGGAGGGGAATCGAGAAGAAAGCCGAAACCGCAAGCTTCGCCTTCATGACGCGGACTTCCTTCTCCTTGGCGGAACCATGCCCGTCCAAGGGGGCGGCGGAGGACGACTCCAGGGCCAAGGGTTCGTAGCCAGCCTTCTTGATCGCCGCCTTGATCTCCGAAATCCTCACCGCCCCCGGGTCGTATTGGACCGTGGCCTTTTCTGTGGCGAAGTTCACCGCCGCCACCTTGATGCCGGGAAGCTTCCTCAGCGAACGCTCTATGGCCGCCGAGCAGGCGGTGCAGGTCATCCCCGCCACGGGAATTGAAATATCCTTCGTTTCTTCGCTCATTTCGTTTCCTTTGGGCCAAAGCCGCCTACTGGGCGCCCGGTTCCCCCATGTATCTGTCCAGGATCATCGCGATCTCCTCGATCTTCTCCTGGCCCTTGGAATTCTGCACCGCCTCCATCACGCAGGTGTCGATGTGCTGGCGCAGCACGATCTGGTTCGCCTTCTTGAGCAATGCCAGGCTCGCCAGGATCTGCTTGGAAATGTCGATGCAGTACCTGTCGTCCTCCATCATCCTCAAGGCAGCCTCGACCTGCCCCTTGGCGGTCTTGAGCAGTGCGATGGCCCTCTGGCTCTCCGCGCTTGAATGGTGCATCCCGATTACCTCTCTTGCCCGCCGGCGTTCGCCGCCGCGTGCGGCCGTCTTTACCCCTCCCCCTGGAGGGGGTGGGGTATGGGATGAAATATAGCGATGTTTTTCGGCTTTGGGAAGTGGGTCAGGCCAAGTTTGCCCGGATCGCAGCGGCGACGAGGACAAAGGCGATGGCAAGGGAGTACATGAGAAAGACGGCCCTGGGGATATCGGCGGCTTCCGGCGATCGGCGCGCTTCGCCAAGGGTGGGCTTGGAGAGGAGTTCGCCTGAGTACCAGGCCGGGCCGGCCAGGCGTATGCCCAGGGCGCCTGCGAAGAGGGCTTCGAGCCAGGCTGAGTTGGGGCTTGCGTGCTTACCCTTGTCGCGCCAGCCGAGGACGAGGGCGTCGCGGAGGTTGTAGGTGCGAGGAGCGATGGCGGAAAGGGGGACCAGGGCGGCGAGGGCAGCGAGGAAGCCCAAGCGGGCGGGAAGCCAGGTGGCTGCGTCGTCGGCGCGGGCGGCGGCCTTGCCGAATTTTTCGTAGCGCTCATCGCGATGGCCCCAAATCGAATCGAGGGTGTTTATTGCCCGGTAGGCAAGGGCTCCGGGGGCTCCGGCGACAAAGGCCCAGAAAAGAGGGGCGATGACTCCGTCCACGGCGGATTCGGCCACGCTTTCCACCGTAGCCTTGATCACCCCTTCCTCATCCAGGCGATTTACATCCCTGCCTACGATCATGGAGACGGCGGCGCGTGCCTTGGCAAGGCGCTCTCCGGGGCCTTCGGCCGGCGACGCGAGGGCCTTTGCGACCCTGGCGGCGTGGATGGCGAGGTCCTTGGGAGCGATTGCGGCGTAGACGAGGAGGACTTGGGCGAAGGTTCTGGAGCCTGCGCGGAGGCTGTCAGGCGCAAGGCCGGGAAGAAGGGCGGCGCCGAGGCCTTGGACAAAGGCGGCGAAGGCGGCGGGAATGGCAAGCCCGGCGAGGACGAAAAGGCCCACTATGGCGGTCCAGGCGAGGGCGCCGCCATGTATGGAGGATCCGAAAAGCCGCCGTGCGGATACCTCGATCCGCGCCGCCATCGCGCCGGCGAGGCGGGCCGGGTGGAAGGGATAGTAGGGGTCGCCTAGGACGCAGTCCAGGAGAAAGGCAGCCGGGGGAACGAGCCAGGAAAGATTCATGGCCTGGCGGATAGTGCGTCGCGCAACGCAGCGAGGAAGCGAGAATTCTCCCGGTCGGAGCGGACGGCGATCCGGGCGTACCGGGCGCCTAAGCCTTCCTCGGGGGAGTAACGCCGAAAGGCGATGCCCCTTGCAAGCAGATGTTTTTCGACCTCTTCAGCCCGGGGACCGTCCGAAAACCTGAGTAAAAGGAAATTTGCCCCGCTCCTGACCACCTTGATGTCGCCCGAAGCGGCTATCGCGGCCGCGAAGGAATCGGCTTCCTTCAATAGGTAAGGCACGGTGGCCGGCAGGTAGGAAGTGTCGGAAAGACAGCGGAGTACGATCTCTTCGGCGAAGCAGGAGAGAGGCCATGCGGGCAACTGACTCCTGACGCGTCGCATGATATCGGGGTTTCCCGCGATGAAGCCCGCTCTCGCACCGGGAATCGCCCAAGCCTTTGTGAGGGATCTGACTGCGATGAGGTTGTGCGACAGATCGGGGGCGGATATCGAACCGGTTTTGTCGTTTTCAAGAAGGCTTTGGAAGCCAGAGCCCAACTCGATGAAGGATTCGTCCACGACGAAGCAAGTCTCCCGGAACTTCGATGCGAATTCGCGCAACGCGTTGAGCGGCATCATTCCCCCCGCCGGATTGTTGGGGGCGCCTAGGAAAACCATCGATTCGAACACGCCAAGGCTTTTGGAAACTTCATTCCGCGTGGAGGATCCGGTCGATGCCGCATAAAGGGCGTTTCCCAAGGTTTCGGCGAATTCAAGCGATGCGAGCGAGAAATCCTCATCCTCGGGAAGAGGAAGGGGAACAGCCTGGATACCCGCCCGCCGGGCGGCGCGGAAATAGCCCGAATAAGAGGGAACCGGAATCAGGCATCGTTTCACCCCCAAGGCCAGGGGCAAGGCGAAAAGGAGGGAGTCGGCGCCGTCGGCGAAAAGGAAGCTTTCGGGGGGAAATCCGTATTTTCGGGATGCCGCCTCGCGCGGCGCCGTGCATTCGGGATCGGGATAGTGGCCGACGCGAGAGGCGGCGGCCAAG
>JBFLXC010000120.1:0-8060 GCA_040757435.1 Spirochaetota bacterium
GGCATCCCTGGGCGGCGCCGCCGGCCCTGGAATCCTGGCTTGCGAAGGCGGCGGCGAACAACCGCCGGATCGCCGGGCTCGCCCTGGGCGATCCCTTCTCCGGCTTCCACTTCCCGTCCTACCGGGGGGACCTGCTTTCCGGAGGCGGGGCTGGTGCAGGGTCGGGCGCTGACGCTGCTACGCCGACGCAGATGCCAATCCAGGACCCGGCGGGGCTTTTGCGCGCCCTGGTGCGGGAAGGGGCGGCGCGGCGGTACGGCCATTGCGAGGGCGAAACGGCCGCGAGGATCGACTATGAAATGTCCCTCATCGTCTCCAAGGGCTTCTGCGACTATTTCCTCATCGTCCGGGACATCGTGCGCCGCGCCTCCCGGGTCTGCGGCCGTGGAAGCGCCGCCGCCAGCATAGTCTCCTATTGCCTGGGCATCACCGAGGTGGACCCCCTGCGCCACAACCTCTACTTCGACCGCTTCCTCAACCCCGGCCGCAGGGATCCGCCGGACATAGACATAGACTTCGCCTGGGACGAGAGGGACGGCATCCTGGAAGCCCTGGTGAAGGCCTACGGCCCGGGGCGGGTGGCCCGGGTGGCCAACCACAACTGCTTCAGGGACCGGTCCGCCCTCAGGGAGACGGCCCGGGCCTTCGGCATGCCGGACCAGGAAACCTCCGCCTTCGAAAGGTCCCTGCGGGTGGACCAGGAAGCCGCCCTGGCCCAGGCCGACCCGGCCTGGCGGCGGATCCTGGGCCTGGCCAAGCGCATCGTGGACTTCCCCCGCCACCTGGGAGCCCACTCCGGAGGCATCGTCATAGTGCCCGAGGATATTGCCCGCTACGCTCCCGTCGAGGAAACCGGCACGGGGATCAGGGTCCTGTCCTGGGACAAGGAGGGAACGGAGCAGGCTGGCCTGGTCAAGATCGACCTATTGGGCAACCGCTCCCTGGCGGTGGTGCGGGACGCCGCGGACTCGGTTCGGGCCCAGGGGATCGCCCTGGATGCGGCCCTGGGGAATCCCCTGGACGATCCGGCCACCATAGCCCTCCTCGCCCGAGGGGACAGCATGGGAGTCTTCTACGTCGAAAGCCCCGCCATGCGCCTCCTTCAGAAAAAGACAGGCCGCGGGGACTTCGAGCACCTGGTCATCCATTCCTCCATCATCCGTCCCGCGGCCAACGCCTACATCAACGAGTACATAGACAGGCTGAAGGGCAAACCCTGGAAGCCCCTGCACCCCCTCCTGGAAGGGCTCTTCGACGAGACCTACGGCATCCTCTGCTACCAGGAGGACGTATCCAAGGCGGCCATGGCCCTGGCGGGCTTTTCCTCAGCCCAGGCGGACGGCCTCCGCAAGATCCTGGCCAAGAAGGACGCCGACGCAAGGCTCCAGGAGCACTGGCCCGCCTTTTCCAGAGGCGCCGCGGCCCGAGGCGTGGATCCCGCCACCATCAAGGCTGTCTGGGACATGATGCGGTCCTTTTCGGGCTATTCCTTCGTCAAAGCCCATTCCGCCAGCTACGCCATGCTTTCCTTCCAATCCGCCTACCTGCGAGCCCACCATCCCGCGGCCTTCATGGCCGCGGTCATGTCCAACCACGGGGGCTTCTATTCCCCCCTCGCCTATGCCAGCGAGGCGAGGCGCATGGGCCTTCGCCTCCTTTCCCCGGACGTGAACGAAAGCCAATGGAGATGCCAGGGCCGGGGAAAGGCCATCCGATTCGGCTTCTGCATGGTCGCGAACCTTTCAGCCGCCGCGGCCCAGGCCATCCTGGACGAGCGCAACGCGGCAGGCCCTTTCTCTTCGGTGGATCAGTTCGCCCGGCGCGTGGCCTTCGAAAGGTCGGACGCCGAGGCCCTGGTGGGCTGCGGCGCCTTGGACAGCCTTCTTGGCCGACCCGGAAGTCCCGGAAGCCTTGAAAACCCCTCAAGGGCCTCCGCCCTCATGACCCTCCTCTCGGTCTGCGCCTTCAAGGAGGACAGGGTAAGAGCTGCGGTAGGGTGCGCGCCCGGCTCGGGGGCAAGCTGGGAACTCTTTCCCGAGGAAGGCTTTCGCGCGGAGGAGACGCCCCATGGGGCGGGATCGCCCTACGCGCCCCCGCCTTCGCCGCCCCGCCGCCCAGAACCCCTCTCCCAGCGGAGGCGCCGCCAGGCGGAATTCAAGTACCTCGGCACCACCCTGGACTGCCACCCCCTTGAGCTCTGGCCCCGCCTTTTCAACCAGGACAGGTTCCGCGCCCGGGACCTGGAACGCTGCGCAGGCCGCCGGGTACGCCTGCTTGCCTGGCCCATCACCGCCAAGCCCGTCCTCACCGCCAGCGAGGAACCCATGGAGTTCGTCTCCTTCGAGGATGAGACGGCCATCTTCGAGGCTGTCCTCTTTCCCGAGGCATATAAGAAGTTCCGCCACCTTCTATTCGAAGAAGGCCCCCTTTGGGTCGAAGGCCTGGTGGAAAAGGACCGGGGCGCCTTCACACTGACCATCGAGTCGATCAAAAAAGGAGAGTGAAGCTGAAATCCCATCTTCCCTGCTTGACAAAAGTCTTAATACTCATTAAATAAGATATCGATATCTGATTTAGTGGCATCCAAGGAGGCGGGCATGGACAAGATAGTCGGAATCTCCGATAGGACCAACGCGGCCCTCCACGCCTTGGCGCTGGCGGACTGCAACGGCGGGACAATCGCAGCAGGCGCGGCGGCGAGGAGGCTCGGGCTCTCGCCCACGTACCTGGCCAAGATCCTCCAGCATCTGGCAGCGAAGGGAGTCGTGGCGTCGGTGCGGGGGATAGGGGGCGGCTTCTCCTTGGTCAAACCCGCCTCCGAGATGGCCTGCATGGAAGTGCTGGAGGCGCTGGACGGCCCATTGCCCACGCGGTACTGCCTGTTTCCCAAGGCGGTCTGCGCCGAAAGGACCTGCGCCTTCCATAAACTTTGCGTCGACGTGGAGACGCTGCTGGTCGATACTTTGAAGAATTCTACCGTGGCGGATATCGCCGCTGCCTTCGCATGCGGCAATCCGACGAAGCAGGCCTCGGCCTAGAAACGTAAAAACCCGGGAAATCCTAGGGATCAAACGCCACCCTTTAGGGCGGCGCACCTCATAATGCCGAAATTTTCGGATCGAAGGAGCAGCTATGTTCTGCCATCAGTGCCAGGAGATGATGAAAAACTCAGGCTGCGCCGCCGCGAAGGGCGTGTGCGGCAAGACCGCGGAGGTGTCCGACCTCCAGGATCTCACCCTCCATGTATGCAAGGGCATCGGCTATTGGGCCTCCAAGGCCTACGCCAGGGGCGTATACGACGAGGCGGCGGCCTTCTTCGTGGACAGGATGCTCTTCGCCACCATCACCAACGCGAATTTCTCGCCTTCGGATTTCGAAGGTTGGATAGTCGAGGGGCTCTCTATCCGGGACTCCCTCCGCTCGGCCTGCGTAAAGGCGGGGGCGGACATGGCGGGGCCCCATCCCGACGCCGCCACCTGGTTGGCCGCGGACCTTGAGGCGGTGCGCGCCGCGGCCGCCAAGGGCAAGGGCGGCTGGGCGGAGATCGGGGACGAGAACGTAAAGGCCCTCCAGTCCCTGGTCCTCTACGGCCTCAAGGGCATGGCGGCCTACGTGGAGCACGCCTATGCCATCGGCAAGCAATCCCAGGAAGTCTTTGTCTTCATGCTAAGGGCCCTCTCGGACCTTACGGATGCTTCGAAGACCCTGGACCAGCTTACCGCCCTGGTCCTCGAGACGGGTGAATACGGCGTGAAGGCCATGGCCCTCCTGGACTCCGCCAACTCAGGAACCTATGGAAGCCCCCGGATCACCAAGGTGAAGACCGGAGTGCGCGATCGCCCGGGCATCCTCATCTCCGGCCATGACTTGGTGGATCTCCACGATCTCCTCGAGCAGACCAAGGGGACGGGCATCGACATCTACACCCACGGCGAAATGCTTCCCGCCCACTATTACCCCTTCTTTGAGAAGTACGACAATCTCTACGGGAACTATGGCGGGGCCTGGTGGACCCAGAACACGGACATCGAGACCTTCGGGGGGCCGGTGCTGTTCACCTCAAACTGCCTCGTGCCGCCCAAGGAAAGCTACAAGCGCCGCGTGTTCACCACCGGGGTGGTGGGCTTCGACGGTTGCGTCCACATAGCGGACCGCGAGCCCGGAAAGATGAAGGATTTTTCCGCCATAATCGAGATGGCCAAGACCTGCCCACCTCCCCAGGAGCTGGAAAACGGCGAGATCATCGGCGGATTCGCCCACGACCAGGTCTTCGCCCTGGCGGACACGGTGGTCGAGGCGGTCAAGTCCGGCGCCATCCAGCGCTTCGTGGTCATGGCAGGCTGCGACGGCAGGCAGAAGGGCCGCTCCTACTACACCGAGGTGGCGGAAAAGCTGCCTGAGAACACGGTGATCCTCACCGCGGGCTGCGCGAAATACCGGTACAACAAGCTGGACTTGGGCTCCATCGGCGGTATTCCCCGCGTCCTGGACGCCGGCCAGTGCAACGACTCCTATTCCCTGGCCCTCGTGGCGCTCAAGCTCAAGGAGATCTTCGGCCTGGACGATGTCAACAAGCTGCCTCTTTCCTTCGACATCGCCTGGTATGAGCAGAAGGCTGTCCTAGTCCTCCTCGCCCTTCTGTACCTCGGCTTCAGGAACATCCGCCTCGGGCCCAGCCTCCCCGGCTTCCTTTCCCCCGCGGTGGCCACGGTCCTGGTGGAGAAGTTCGGGATCAAAGGGATCACCACTCCCGAGGCGGACATCGAGGCGATGCTGCAGGGAGCCTGATGATTTCGGCAGGATGGGGGAAGCGGACAGGATAACAGGAAGCGCAGGATATACAGGAGAAAGTCAATTGTTTAGGTCGGTTCCCAAAAATTGAATTGTCATCCTGTGGATCCTACATTGTCCTGCGATCCTGTCAGCCGCCCACATCCTGTCCGCTTTTCCCGATCCTTCCTTTTTCCTTCAATCCTCCGTGATGTCGAAGGCGGAGCGGCTGAATTCCCAGTGCTGCGGCGACCTCCAGAGTCCCGAGAGGGTCAGCTCCTTGAGGAAGATGAGCTCCTTGGGCAGGCGCTCGTAGAGCTTGATGAAAAGCTCGTCGTGGGAAAGGATCTCGTTCATCCATTGGGTCCTGTCCACGGACATGAGCTCCTTGAATTTCTCCTCGGTGAAATCCTCCAGGCCCTTCCAGCACAAATCCTCATAGCGGGGCATCCAGCCCAGGGGGCTCTCGCTGCCCTTGCCGTGGCCGTTGGCCCGTTCGGCGATCCATTTGAGCACCCGGATATTCTCTCCGAAGCCCGGCCAAAGGAAGTTTCCATCCTTGTCCTTGCGGAACCAGTTCACCCCGAAGATCCGGGGAGGATTCACGATCTTCCGGCCCAGCTGGAGCCAATGGTTGAAATAGGCGCCCATGTTGTAGCCGCAGAAGGGAAGCATGGCGAAGGGATCCCTCCGCACCACGCCCACGGCGCTGGAGGCGGCGGCGGTGGTTTCCGAGCCCAAAGTCGCGGCAAGGTATACGCCGTAGACCCAGTTGAAGGCCTGGTAGACCAGGGGAAGCATCGCGCTGCGCCGGCCTCCGAAGACAAAGGCCTTGATGAGGACGCCGTCGGGATTCTCCCAATCCGAATCCATGGAAGGGCACTGACGGGCAGGGGCGGTGAACCGGGCGTTGGGATGGGCCGCGGGCCTGCCTGCGCCGGGCGTCCAGGGCCTGCCCTGCCAGTCCACAAGCCCCTCGGGAGGAAGCTTCGTCATCCCCTCCCACCACACGTCGCCGTCAGGGGTCATGGCCACGTTGGTGAAGATTGTGTTCGCCTTGATCGTGGCCATGGCGTTGGGGTTGGATTTTTCCGAGGTTCCCGGCGCGACGCCGAAGAAGCCCGCCTCGGGATTGATGGCGTAGAGCTGGCCGTCCTTCCCGGGCTTTATCCAGGCTATGTCGTCCCCCACGGTGGTGACCTTCCAGCCTTCGAAGGACTCAGGCGGGATGAGCATGGCGAAGTTCGTCTTGCCGCAGGCCGAGGGGAAGGCCCCGGCCACATAGGTCTTCTCGCCCTCAGGCGACTCCACTCCCAGGATGAGCATGTGTTCGGCCAGCCAGCCCTGGTCCCTCGCCAGGACGGAGGCTATGCGCAGGGCGAAGCATTTCTTGCCCAGGAGGGCGTTGCCCCCGTAGCCCGAGCCGTAGGACCAGATGGACCGTTCCTCGGGAAAATGGACGATGTACTTGTTGTCCGCGTTGCAGGGCCAGGAGACGTCGGCCTGGCCGGTCTCAAGGGGAGCGCCCACGGAATGGACGCAGGGCACGAAATCCCCATCCGATCCCAGCATTTCCAGCGCCGCCGATCCCATCCTCGTCATGATCCGCATGTTGGCCACCACGTAACCCGAATCGGTGATCTCCACGCCCACCTGGGCTATGGGCGAACCGATGGGTCCCATGCAAAAGGGTATGACATACATGATGCGGCCGCGCATGCAGCCGTCGTACAGACGTTTTAGGACAGCCTTCATCTCCTTGGGGTCCATCCAGTTGTTGGTGGGGCCCGCATCGGTCCTGCGCCGGGAGCAGATGAAGGTGCGGTCCTCGACCCTGGCCACGTCGCTTGGATCGGAACGGCTCAAATAGCATCCAGGCCTTTTATCCGGATTCAGGGGGATGAAGGTTCCCGCCTGGACCAAGCCGGCGCATATCCGTGCGTTTTCCTCCTCCGAACCGTCGCACCAGTACACCGACTCGGGCTTGCACAGCGCCGCTATTTCATCCACCCACCTGGCCAGCCTTTCGTGCTTCGTCGGCTGAGTTTCCATCCTGCAGTCCTCCCGCCTCATGATGGGAGCATTTTATACCGAGTTTCAATTTTCGTGGGCAGAACAAAATTTTAAAAAATGAAAACAATATGATGGGAACGTTATTTACATGGTTCAAGGATCGCCGAGGGCGAGGGATTCATTCAGGGCGAGGATATAAGGACCCGTGCCTTTGTAGTCGTCGGCGACCACAGGCTCGTTCACATAGTAGGCGAAGGATCCGTCGCGGTAGGGGGAGCCGCCGAGGCCCGCTACCTTGCAGATGCCGGAAAGGTGGAACCTTCCCGCCCCGTCGAGCCGGACCCTTTGCGATGCGAGGGCTTCCATGGCGGCGGCGGCGGCGCGCCCAAGGCCCGGGGGGTCGGAGTCTACCAGGTACCCAAGGCGGAGGCCTTTGAGGAGGGCGTAGGCGAACATCGCCGAGGCCGAGGTTTCCAGGTAGTTGCCTTCCCTGCCGGGCTGGTCCAGGACCTGATGCCATAGGCCGGAATCGTCCTGGGCCCTAGCAACCGCCGCCATGAGGCTTGGGAACATGGCGAGGATTTCTCCCCTTTGGGGATGGGAGGAGTGAAGGAGGGGAAGGGTGTCCGCCAAGGCCATGGCGAGCCATCCCACCGCCCTTCCCCAGACATGGGGCGAGAGCCCTGTGGTGGGATTCGACCAGGGCATGGCCTTCGATTCGTCCCGGGCGTGGAAATAAAGGCCCGTCCCTGGGTCGCGCATCGTGTCCCTCGCCTTCAGAAGCTGGGCGCACACATCGTCCAGGAGGGCGGGATTCGCGAATTCCCGGGCGCAGCGGGCAAGGAATGGGCCGGCCATGTAGAGCCCGTCCAACCATACTTGGTGGGGATAGATTTTCTTGTGCCAGAAGGATCCGGAAGCCGTTCGGGGGTGCTCGGCCATCTGGGAGAGCAGGGCGAGGACAGCCTTGCGATACCTCTCCTCGCCGTAACGCTTCCAAAGGGACAGGACGACCTTGCCGGCGTTGACCTGGTCTATGTTGAATTCGTCCTTTCGATATCCGGAGATCGAGCCCCCGGAGTCGATGAGCGCGTCGATCCGCTGCTTCACGGCAGAGAGCAGTTCCTCCCCGCCGGGTTTGATCCCGGAGCCTTCATTTTCCCCGCAGGCCCATAGGGCGGAGAGGATCAGGCCGTTTTCATAGTTCCACCGGACGGAGGAAGGCGAGCAGTCCTCCAAGGCCGCGGCGACTGCTCTTTCGAGCAGTGGCCTGCGGC
>JBFLXC010000121.1:0-8045 GCA_040757435.1 Spirochaetota bacterium
GCCCGGAATCCGGGCGCCCCTCCTATTTTCCCAATTCCTTCGACAGGACCTAATCCAAAAGGCCCATGGGGTTTTCAACCAATAACTTCAGGGTAGCCATGAAGCGGGCGGCATAGGCGCCGTCCACCACCCTATGGTCGGCGGTGACGCTGTATTCGATGAATTTCCTTGCTTCGAAGCCCGCTGGGCCGGACACGACCTTCTCGGCTATCCTTCCCACGGCCAGGATGGCGGCCTGGGGCGGGTTCACGATGGCCCGGAAGCGGGCTATCCCGAACATGCCGAGGTTGGAGAGGGTTATCGTGCCTCCCTGGTAATCCGCGGGCGCAAGTCCCTTCGCCTTGGCTTTTTCCGCCATGGCCTTGAGGTCGGCGCCAAGGGCCTTGAATCCCCGGGAGGAGCAGTCCCGCAAGACCGGGACCACCAGGCCGTCGGGGGTATCGATGGCGATATTCACGTGGGCCTTGGGATACAGGCGTATCCTGCCGCCTCCTGCCCACTCGGCGTTGAGGCGGGGATGGCGTTCCGCCGCCACGGCCAGGAGCTTCGCCATGACCACCGTGAGGGACACGGGTTCCTTGGCTTTCTTGTACCCTTCCGCCAAGGCGACCAGGGCTGTCGCCTCCGCTTCGTCGAAGAGGGTGAACTGGGGGATGGTGGTCCAGCTCTCTGTCATGCGATCCGCCGCGATCTGCTGTATCCTGCTCAGCGCGACCGTGTCGGACTCCTCGGCCGCCGCCCGGGGCGAAGCCGAGTCGGCCTCCAGGTCACGGGCGAGGACGGCTCCTTCTGGGCCCGTGCCCCGGACCGTGGATAGCTCCAGGCCCAGCGACTCCGCCATGCTCCTGGCCAGGGGCGAGGCGAGGACGAAGCCGTCCGCCTGGGGGCGGGCCGCCGACGGCGCGGGCCGGGAAGCCCCGGCAACAGGCTGGGGCGGCGAAGCCGGAGGCGGCGCATCCGGCTCCTCCTCCTGCGGGGCATGGGGATCGAAGGGGACTGGTTCAGGCTCCTTCACCGGGGCCGCAGGAGCCGCGGGCGCGGCGGGAGTGGGAGAGGCCTCGGCAGGCTTGGGCTTGTTGGCAGGCGGGGCTACGGCCGATTCTCCGGGCTGTGCGATGAGGCCCACCACGGTGCCCACGGGAACGGTAACCATCTCCTTCACCAGGATCTTGGCCAGGATTCCGTCCGCCTGGGCGGCTACGTCTATGGTGGCCTTGTCGTTTTCCACGTTGAAGAGGATTTCTCCCCGCTTCACCGCCTCGCCTTCCTTCTTCTTCCACTCCATGATGAGGCCTTCCGTCATGGTGAGGCCCAGCTGGGGCAGTTGGATATCCAAGGCCATGGCTCAACCCTCCCTGAAGAGGACGGAGCGCACTGCTTTCTTCACATCCTCCTGGTTGGCGGCGACGAACTTCTCCAGCACGGGGCTGAAGGGGATGGGCAGGTTCTTCGCTCCCACCCTGAGTATGGGGGCGTCCAGGTGGAAGAAGGCCTTTTCCTGGATCTGGGAGGCTATCTCGGCACCCAGGCCGCCCGTGACCACCGCCTCGTGGACCACCACGCAGCGATGGGTCTTCTTCACCGAATCCACCACAGTCTGCATGTCCAGGGGCTTCAAGGTCAGGAGGTCGATGACTTCCACGGAAATCCCTTCCTTCTCCAGCTCCATGGCAGCGGCTTCGCACTTCTGCACCATGATGGAATAGGTGACGATGGTCACGTCCTTGCCGGGCTTGCGCACTTCAGCCTTGCCGATGGGGGTAAGATACTCTTCCTCCGGCACCGGGCCCTTCTGGGGATAGAGGACCTTGTGCTCGAAATATACCACCGGGTCGTTGAGCCTTATGGCGGACTTGAGGAGGCCCTTGGCGGTGGCGGGGCTCGAGGGCGTGACGATGATGAGGCCGGGGATGTTTTGGAGCCAGCCTTCCACGCTCTGGCTGTGCTGGGCGGCGGCTTGGTTCGAGATGCCGTCCGGCGCGCGGATCACCAAGGGGATGTTCGCCTGGCCGCCGAACATGTAGCGGTTCTTGGCGATCTGGTTCACCACCTCGTCGAAGGCCACGGAGATGAAGTCGGCGAAGTGCATGTCCGCCACGGGACGGGTGCCGGTCAGGGCTGCTCCCAGGGCGGCGCCGACGATCGCGGTCTCGCTGATCGGGACATCCCGGATCCTATCGCCGAACTCCTCGGGCAGGCCCTTGAACTGGCCAAAGATACCGCCTTGGCGGACGATGTCCTCACCGTACACGAATACGGTGGGATCCCTGCGCATTTCTTCCTGCATGGCCTCCAGCGTGGCCTGGGAGAAGGTAATAGTCCTCATTTGACCACCTCCGGGAATTCTTTGGGGGAGAAGGAGAAAAGGTCGTCCAAAGCCTCCTCCTTGTCGGGATAGGGGCTGTCCTCGGCGAACTTTTCTCCCGCCGCGACTTCCCTGGCTGCGGCGGCCCTGATCTCCTCGAGGCCTGAGTCATCCAGCATCCCCTTGTCCTTGAGGTAGGCGGAATAGCGCAGGATAGGGTCGTTCTCCGTGAAGTGCTTCTGCACCTCTTCCTTGGTCCGGTACCGTTCCGGGTCCCCCACGTAATGGCCCTTGATCCGGTAGGTGAGGCATTCCAGGATCGCCGGGCCCTTTCCCTTCCTGGCCGCTTCGATAAGCGCGCCCGCGGCGTTGTAGACTTCGATGACGTTGTTTCCGTCCACCGTGTAGCCCTCTATGCCGTATCCCTTGGCCCGGTCGGCGATGTGGGTGGCGGAGGTGGCGAAGGAGGTGGGGGTGGTGGAAGCCCACTGGTTGTTCTCGTTCACGAAGAGGACGGGAAGCTTCCAGACCGAGGCGAGGTTCAGCGCTTCGTGGAAGGTGCCGCGGTTCGAGGCCCCGTCGCCGAAGAAGCAGACCGCGACCTGTTCGGTCTTCTTGATCCTGGCGGAGATGCCGGCGCCCACCGCTATGTTGTAGCCGCCGCCCACCACGCCGTTGGCTCCAAGCATGCCGACGGAGAAGTCGGCGATGTGCATTGATCCGCCCTTGCCCTTGCAGTAGCCCGTCTTCTTGCCGTAAAGCTCGGCCATCATCCGGTCTATCTTGGCTCCCTTGGCGATGGCGTGGCCATGGCCGCGGTGGGTGGATGTGATGGAATCGTCCTTGTTGAGGTGGGCCATGACGCCGGAGGCGATGGCTTCCTCGCCGATGTACAGGTGGACGAAGCCGGGGATCTTTCGGTTGAGGAAGAGTTCCTCGACCCTGGATTCAAAAGCGCGGATCCTCACCATGGTCTCGAGGAGCCCGAGGGCCCTTTCCTTGGGAAGGCTCGCGAAGGCATTAGGGAATTCTCGTTTTTGGAACGGCATAGATTCCTCCAGGGCTTTCTATGCAATTATCATGCCTAAATGAAACGCCCCTTGGGATTTTCCATTCCGGCAGGGAGGGGCGACCCGGAAGGGTGCAATGGTATAATAATATACCATATAAGCAATTAAATATTACGCTCCTGGAGCCGTCATCCAGATTTATCAAGGGAGAAATGCGGAGCTTCATCATCTTTTTATTGACTGTTCCAAAATATGACAGTACACTCATGCCACCTGTCACGAAGTGAGGCAACCATGATCCAATGGACCCAGACCTCCCACATGGTCGACATCGACCTGGAGGAAAAGAGGCTGTCCGCCCACGGGCTTTTGAGCCTGGCCAGCGAGCCCATACTCAAGACAATCATCGATTCCATTTCCGACGGCATACTCATCATAGACGCAAAGGGAATCGTGCTGTACATAAACCAGCAGGGCTCCCAGATCCTCAGCCTGGACCAGGCCAAGTCCATAGGACGCCATATCTCTGAAATCCTCGATTTCCGCCCGGTGATCCTCGACGTCCTGGAGTCGGGCCAGGGATACCTGGAGAAGGAGTTTTTCCTCAACAGCCCATCCCGGGGCAGGATGAGGTTCCTAAAGTCCGCCATCGTCCTGCGGGACAGGCGGGGCAGGATGCTGGGCGTCATAGACACCTTCCGATTGGTGGAATCTATGCACAAGATGATAGCCCGCATCGTCGGCAACAAGGCCAAGTTCAACTTCAACGACATCATCGGCCAGGAACCCATTTTCCTCGAGGCCCTCAATCTTTCCCGCATCGCGGCCCAGAGCGACGCCAACGTCCTCATCGAGGGGGAAAGCGGGACGGGGAAGGAGATGTTCGCCCACGCGATCCATCAGACCAGCGCCCGGGCCTCGGGCCCCCTTATCATCGTCAATTGCGCGAGCCTGCCCAGATCCCTCATAGAGAGCGAGCTTTTCGGCTATGAGTCGGGCTCCTTCACCGGGGCGAGGAAGGAGGGTTTTCCCGGAAAATTCGAACAGGCCAACGGGGGTACGATTTTCCTGGATGAGATCGGAGAGATGCCTTTGGACATGCAGTCAAAGCTGCTGCGGGTCCTGCAGGACCATTGCATCACCAGGATAGGCGGCACCAAGGTGATCAACGTGGACACCAGGGTCATCGCCGCGACGAACAAGAATCTCCTTGAGGAGACGAAGAAGAGTAATTTCCGGGAGGATTTGTACTACCGTCTCAATGTGCTCTGCGTCCATACTCCCAGCCTGAGGGAGAGGTTGGACGACATTCCCCTCCTCGTGTCGCATTTCGCCATGAAGAACGCCCTCCACCACGGAAGGGCGGTGCCTGAGATCGACAAGGAAGTGCTTGAGGCCTTCCGCGCCTATTCTTGGCCGGGCAACGTCAGGGAATTGGAGAATGTGATCGAGCGGGCGATCATCATCTCGGACACGAATCGCATAACCATGCGCCAGCTTCCGGATTATATCTTCAACTGCATCCAGGACAGCCTGGGCGGCCAGGCTCCCGAGGCTTCCTGCGGCGAGCCCGCCCAGGACTTGGAGAGCCTTGAGCGGAGAGAGATACGGAAGGCCTTGCGTGAGTCCGACGGCAACATCTCCCAATGCGCCAAGAGGCTGGGGATCAGCAGGAACACCTTGTACAGGAAGATGAAGCAATACTCGATCTGACGGGTCCTCGGCGACCAAATCGGACGGAAGGGCCGATGATTTTGCATAATTGGACAAATTTGACAGGATCCACAGGAAACTTCAGGATAGACAGGAAAGTTAGACGATTTAAATTGGACGGATCCATTCGATAAAACGGAATCTACGAGGAACCTGGACATGTATACATAGACAGGATCCACAGGAAACTTCAGGATAGACGGGAAAGTTAGACGATTTAAATTCGACGGAATCCACAAGATAAACCGGGATCGACGGGGAAGTCGGACACGTATACACGGACAGGACCCACGGAAAAAAAACAGGATCGACGGGATTATCCATCCTGCCGATCCTGTCTGTACTATCCGGTAAATCCTGTCTGTACTATCCGGTAAATCCTGTCTGTACTATCCGGTAAATCCTGTCTGTACTATCCGGTAAATCCTGTCTGTATCTCTTTCTCCTCTCAGGCGCGCCGGGTCAGAACCTAGGCGTGTACAACCCCGAGGAGATCGGCAGCCAGAGGCTGATCTGGGGGAAGAGGGTGATGACCAACAGAGCCAGGACCGACACCAGCACCATTGGGATCACGAACCGCACCATCTCGTCGTTGATGTTGCTCTTGATGATGTTGGACGTGACGTACAGGTTGACTGCCACAGGCGGCGTTATCTGGCCGATCGCCAAGGCTATGACCAT
Organism: Spirochaetota bacterium; assembly: GCA_040757435.1. GTDB lineage: Bacteria > Spirochaetota > Spirochaetia > Treponematales > Rectinemataceae > VKGY01. Next base: position 5,710 of record JBFLXC010000121.1, read on the forward strand.
CATGACCCCGAAGAAGAGCGGGTCTATCTGAAGCTTCAGTATGACCGGCAGGATGATGGGCATGAAGACATAGGTGATCGAAATGGCGTCGAGGAACATGCCAGCGATCAACAAAACCACATTGATCAGCAGGAGGAAAACCAACTTATTCGTGGTAAGGCTCTGCACAAGCTGGGCAGCTGCGTCGATGACACCGAGGGTCGAGGCCGCCCAGGAGAAGATGCCCGCCATCGCCACCACGAACATGACCACCGCCGATCCGACCACAGTGTCGGACAGGGAGGAGATCAGCACCTCGAGGGTTATGGTCTTGTAGATGAACAATCCCACGAACAAGGCGTAGAAGACGCCCATTATGGCCGATTCCGTGGGAGTCGCTATGCCTGCGTAGATGGAGCCAAGGATGATCACCGGAGCCAGGAGCGCCCAGATGGATTGGACAAAGGCCTTTCCTATCTCCTTCAGGGATCCCCGCTCCGAAGCGCCGCGGAAATCGTGCTTTTTCGAGGTGAGGTAGACTGTGGCGATCAGGAAAAGCCCGACGATGACGCCGGGGATGATGCCGCCCAGGAAAAGGGCGCCCACAGAGACATCCGTGAGATTGCCGTAGACGATGAAGGCGATGCTGGGCGGGATGATGATCGACAGCCCAGCTCCGGCGGCTATCGTGGAGGCGGAGAAATACTTGTTGTAGCCCTGCTTGACCATGGTGGGGATGAAGACCAGGCCCAAGGCCGCGGCCGTCGCGGGACCGGAGCCGGAGATCGCCCCCCAGAATATGCAGGTTATGACCGCGGCTATGGCGAGTCCGCCCGTCGCCCTGCCCACCACGAGGATGACGAACTTCGAGATCCCGTCCACGATCTTCGATTTCTCCATGAGCACGCCGGCGAGGATGAAGAAGGGGATGGCCACGAGGGGGAACTTCGAGATGTTGGCTTCGAAGTTGCGGGAAATCATCGCCGTCCCGAGATCGAAGTTGAGGATGGCCCCCATGGCCGCGGTGGCCAGGGACAGGCCGATGGGCGTGCCGATGATGATGAGAACGAGGAAAATTCCGAAAACAATCAAACCGGCCATTATTTGCCCCCTTCCTTCTTGAAGCCCTTGAGGGTGCTTGCGATGATCTCCTTCACGATGAAGAGGGAAAAGACGGGCGTCCCAAGGCTGTAGATCCATGTGGGGATTCCCAAGGCTTCGGACGTGGTGTGGTAGAAGGTCATGTTCTTATAGATCTCCTTGCAAGAGTTGAAGATCAGGAATGAAAACACCGCAAGGCCGATTATCCCAGAAACCAAGGTGGAAATCCGCTTCATTTGGGGAGAAAACTTGTCGTAGAGGTTGGTCATCTGAAGGTTGTTCCCTCTCCTGAAGGCTATCGCGATACCCAGGAGGGTGATCCAGACGAAAAGGCTGACCGTTATCTCCTCGCTGAAGGCGAGGCTCTTGCTGAAAAAATAACGGTTGACGACGTTGACGAAGGTGATGAGGGACATCACCGCAAGGAGGAACGCTCCTATGAGTTCGTCGAGCTTGAATTTTTTCTTCTCTGCCATGGCCGACTCCGAATGCTGGATGGGGATGAATGATCGAAAAGATGCGTCCGGAGGGCGGTGAAGCCCACCGGACGAAAAGACAGGAAGAGAGGGATTACTTCTTCATGTCCTCGACGGCGGCATCGTAGATAGCCTTGCCGATCTGGGGAATCCACTTGTCGTACACGGGAAGGAGCTTGTCCTTGAAGGCCTGGAGCTGGGCGGGGGTGAGGTCGGTGATGACCATGCCCTTGGCCCTGGCTTCGGCGTAGGCGTCCACGGCCGTGACGCCGTACTTGGACTTGAGCTTTTCAACCGACTTGGTTCCGTCAAGATAGGCACGGGCGAGGGCTTTCTGATACTCAGCCGCTTCGACCGCCGCTTCCTGGATGGCCTTCTGGATGTCCGCGGGGAAGGAATTCCAAACCCTGGTGTTCACACCGAACACGAGGGGATCCAGCACGTAGTACCAGTTGGTCAGGTACTTGTGGTATTCCCAGATCTTGACCACGGTCAAGACCGACTTGGGGTTTTCCTGGCCGTCCACAACGCCCTGCTGGAAGGCGGTGACCGCGTCAGCCCAGGACATGAGGACGACGTCGGACCCGAGGGCCTTGAACATGTCGACGAAGATGGGGGAGCCGACGGCGCGGAACTTGAGGCCCACCATGTCCTGGGGAGTCTTGATCTCCCGCTTGGAGTTGGTGATCTGCCTGAATCCGTTCTCGCCCCAGGCGAGGAACTTGATTCCGCCCTTCTCGAATTCCTTGACGATCAGTTCACCCGCTTTTCCAGCCTGGA
>JBFLXC010000122.1:0-8026 GCA_040757435.1 Spirochaetota bacterium
ATGGATACGGCCAGGGGAATGTTCACCACCCTCTGTTCCAGCCTGGTGAGGTTGAAAAACAAGGTGAGCAAGAGCGCCACCGCCAGGGAGAGCACCTTGGCGGGCCAGTCGGAGAAGATCCTCTTGAGGATCTTGTCAGGCCTCATCATGCCTGCCCTCCTCGGACTGGTCCTGTCCAAGCTCCAACGACCTGCCTTCGAGCAGCCTCACGAGGCGTGACCGCACCTGGTCGCTGGAGAGCCCGTAGTAGAGCTTGGAATCGTAGGCGAGCGAAAGGGCGCCCGTCTCCTCGGACACCACCAGGACCACCGCGTCCGACTCCTCCGATATGCCCAAGGCCGCCCTGTGGCGGCTTCCAAAGCTTTTCTTGATGTCCTGCTGCTCCGAAAGCGGAAGGAAGCAGGCCGCGGAAGCCAGCCTCGCCTCCTGGATGACCACCGCTCCGTCGTGGAGGGGATTGTCGTGGGCGAAGATGCTCACAAGGAGGCTCGTGGAGACCAGGGCGTCGAGCTTGATCCCCTTGTCCACGATTTCCTTGAGGCCCACGTTCCTGGAAAACACGATCAGGGCGCCGCGCTTCTTTTCCGCAAGGATCTCCCCGGCGGTGACGGAGGCCTCGATCTGGCTCGCCTTGGGTTGGTTGTCCTGCTTGAAGAGCCTGCCCTGCCCCAGGTGCATGAAGATCTTCCGCAATTCGGGCTGGAAGATGATGGCTATGGCGATCACAAGCCCCGGAGCCACGATGCCCAGTATCCAGGTTACCGTGGAGAGCTGGAGGAAGAAGGCCAGGGCGTAGATGCCGGCCAGGAGAAGGATTCCCTTGACGAGCTGGATCGCTTGGGTCTTCACGAAAATCTGGTAGGTGTAGTAGATGAGGTATGCCAATAGGAGGACGTCGAGAAGGGGTCTCACGTAGGAGGAGAAGAATGCGACAATGCCGTCTATGTTCATCCTTCCCCCTTTGATGCGCCGGTCCAAGAGGCTGAAAACACCTTCAAGGCCTCCACGGTGGAAGCCACGTCGTGGACCCTGAAGATGGCCGCGCCCTTCGCCAAGGCCGCGCAGGCGGCGCCCAGGCTGCCTGGGAGCCGGTCGGGAACATCCCTGCCCGTCAGCTCGCCGACGAATCGTTTCCTGGACAATCCGACGAGCACAGGATACCCGGTTTCCACCAGGAGGTGAAGCCGAGACAGAAGGTCGAGGTTGTGCCCCAGTGTCTTGCCGAACCCTATGCCCGGATCGAGGATTATGGCCTTGGGATCGACGCCCGCCTCCAAGGCGCGGTTGACCCGCCCTAGGAGGAAGTCCCGCACCTCCACGGCGCAATCTCCGTACCGCGGGGATTCCTGCATGGTTGCGGGATCGCCCTGCATGTGCATCAGGACCAGGCCTGCCTTGCGGGAGGCGGCCGCCGCGGCCATATCCTCGTCGCCCAAGCCGCTTATGTCGTTGATGATGTCCGCCCCCTCGTCAAGGCATGCCAGGGCGGTGCGTGCGTGGCGGGTATCCACGGAGACCGGGGCGCCGGATTCGCGCCTGAAGGCCTTGAGGGCGGGCAGGAGCCTTCTGATTTCCTCCTCGGGATCCAGGGCTCTGGAGCCGGGCCTCGTGGACTCGGCGCCGAAGTCGAGGACGGCGGCTCCCTCTTCCAGCATCCCCAGGGCTCGGTCCGCGGCGGCGCGGGGATCCATGGCCCGGGATTGGGCGAAGAAGGAATCGGGAGTCACGTTGACTATGCCCATGACGCAGGGTTCCCCGCCCAGGGGCAGGACCCTACCAGCGGGCAACGGCAGGTAGTTTTTCATACGCCCTCGCGCCGCCTGAGGGCGCGGCGATTGATTCCATGGATTCCAAGGCTCTCAATATCCCCTCCTCATCCAAGCCAACCTCGGCGAGGAGCATGTCCCTGGAGGCCTGGGGGGCCGGCGAGGAAGGGAAGCCGAGGCACGCGAGCCTTGCGGCGGCGCCGCGCTTTTGGAGGATGGCGGATATCGTCTCCCCCACTCCCCCCGCGGCCGCTCCATCCTCGGCCACAAGGATCTCCCTGTACCGGGAACAGAGGGCTCCTAGATATTCCTCGTCCAGGGAGCTCGCGAACCGCAGGGAGTAGACGTCCGCAGCGGCGCCGCGGTCGGCAAGCCTATCCGAGGCCTTCGCCGCCTCGTGGACCAGGGGGCCCAAGGCCAAAACGAGGACCTGGGCGGCCGCCCTCCTCCGGGCGAAGACACCCCTGCCCCATTCCAGGGGCGCCGACTCGAAGTCTTCCTCGCAGGGGATCCTGGCCTTGGGATAGCGGATGGCCACGGGGCGAAAGCCCTCCAGGGCGAAGCGGAGGCACGCTTCAAGTTCCCCGGCTCCGGAGGGGGCGAGGATGGCAAGGTTGGGGAGGGCCTTGAGCAGGGGAATGTCGAAAAAACCCTGGTGGGTCTCCCCATCCTCGCCCACCGCCCCCGCCCTGTCTATGGCGAACGCCACGGGGAGGTTGGGAAGGGCCACGTCGTGGAGCACCTGGTCCACGGCGCGCTGGAGGAAGGTCGAATAGAGGGCCACCACAGGCCTCAACCCGCCCGAGGCCAGGCCGGCGGCGAATGTGACGGCGTGCTGTTCCGCGATGCCCACGTCGTAAACCCGGGAAGGGAATTTTTTCGCCATTCCCTCAAGTCCTGTTCCCTTGGACATGGCGGCGGTCACCGCCACAAGCCCGGGTTTCTCATCGGCCAGGCGCGCCATTATGGAACCGAAGGCCTCGGTGAAGCTCGGCCTGCGCTCCGAGGGGTCTGCGCAGTAAGGCGACACGCCATGGAAGGTTTCCGGGTCGTCCTCTGCCTTGCCGTATCCCTTGCCCTTTGTGGTCACCACATGGACCACCACAGGCCGGCCCAGCCGCTTCGCCCGCCCGAGGACCTGGACCAGGACGGGGATGTTGTGCCCCGGGATAGGGCCGATATATTCGAACCCCAGGTCCGAGAAGAAGTTGTCCTTGAAAAAAATCGCCTTCACGGCCCGCTTGCTCCGCACCACCAGGTCCATGAGCCGGGGACCGAAATGGGGTATGGATTCCACGAAGGCGTCGATCTTCCTGCGGAAGGTCTGGTAGCGGAGGCTCGTCGAAAGCTTGGAAAGGTAGCGGGATAGGGCGCCGACGTTGTGCGATATGGACATCTTGTTGTCGTTGAGCACGACAATGAGGGGCAGGCCCAGGGAAGCCACGTTGCTCAAGGCTTCGAAGGCAAGGCCCGCGGTGAGAGCCCCGTCTCCGATGACCGCGACCACCTTGCCCTCCTCCTTGCGCCTGCTCCGGGCCTCCAGGAGACCCAGGGCCGAGGAGATGGAGGTGGAGGAATGGCCTGTCTCGAAGATGTCGTGGGGGCTTTCGCTCCGCTTGGGGAAGCCCGAGAGCCCGCCCCTCTGGCGGATCCTCGAGAAATCCTTCGCCCTGCCGGTGAGGATCTTGTGGGCGTAGGTCTGGTGCCCAACGTCCCATACCATGGCGTCCTTGGGGGAATCGAAGACCCTATGGAGGGCTATGGTGAGTTCTATGACCCCGAGGTTGGAGGCGAGATGTCCTCCTGTCATTCCCACGGTATCGATTATCAGCCTCCGGATCTCCTCGGCGAGGTTCCTGAGCTCCCTCATGGAAAGTCGCTTGACCTCTTCGGGAGACCCGATCCTATCCAGCACGTTCATCCCGTCCAGGATAACACCACAGGCCCTTGCATTCCAAGGGCTTGCAAAAAACGCATCCCCTCGCCACCATGGTCCCATGCCCGCGCTGAGGATCCTTACCCTTCACCTTGCCCAAGCCATCCGCTGCGGCGCCCCCGGGGAAAATTCCGGGGACTGCCTCAAGGCCTACACCCACGACCCGGCCGCCCTCCCCCCCTTGGGGAAGGAGGTGGAGCTGTCCGGCCCTGGGGCGCGGACCATCGGACCGGGGGATTACCTTTTCGCCCAGTGGGCGGAAGGGAGCTTTGAAACCCCAGAGGAAGGCTTGGCTGCCTTCGCGCTCCAGGCAGCGCAACTTCCCAGGACGACCGAAGGTCACTGGCTGTTGAGGATGCTCATGGAAGAAGGGAAGACCGCCTGCCAGGCCCTCCGAAGGCTCGCCTAGGCGCCGGGCTGCTCCAGCACCCCGTAGATGCGCCGCACGCCCGCCGAGGAGGACTGCTCCTTCTGGACCTTGAATTTCCCCAGGACACCCGTCGCGGCCACATGAGGCCCGCCGCAGACTTCCTTGGAGAAATCCCCGATGGTGTACACCTTCACCACCGCCTCGTACTTCTCCCCGAAGAGGGCAGTGGCGCCCGAGGCCTTGGCGGCCTCCAGGTCCATCATCTCCATGCCCACGGGAAGATCCCTGGCGATCTGCTCGTTGACGATCCTCTCCACCTCCGCGATCTCTTCCTTCGTCATGGGCGCGGGGTGGGAAAAGTCGAATCTCACGCGTTCGGCGGTGATGTTGCTGCCCTTCTGGGCCACATGGTCGCCGAGGACAAGCTTGAGCGCCTTGTGCAGAAGGTGGGTGGCCGTGTGGTATCTGGTCGAGACCTCAGAATGGTCGGCGAGCCCGCCCTTGAAAAGCTGCTCGCTGCCCGCCCTGGAGAGCTCCTGGTGCTTCTTGTAGGCCTCGTCGAACTCCTGGCGGTTCACCGTCAGCCCGCCTTCCGCCGCTAGCTCCTCGGTGAGCTCGATGGGGAAGCCGTAGGTGTCGTAGAGCTTGAAAGCCAGGCGGCCCGACATTACCTTTTGCGGATTCTTGAGGAGGTTGGGGAGCATCTTCGCGAACTCATGCTCTCCCTTCTGGAGGGTCTCGAGGAATTTCTCCTCCTCCCGGGCGAGTTCGGCCACGATGCGGCTCCTGTTCTCCTTCAGCTCCGGGAAGGGGCCGGCGTAGTTGTCCGCAACCACCTGGGCCAGCGAGGAGAGGAAGACGCCCTCGATCCCCAGCTTCCTGCCGTGGCGCACGGCCCGGCGGATGATGCGGCGGAGCACGTAGCCCGCGCCCACGTTCGAGGGCAGGACGGCCTTGGGATCCCCGAGGATGAAGGTCGCGGTGCGGATGTGGTCCGCCACGATCCTGAAGGAGCGGTCGACCTCGGGATCGTTGCCCGGAGCCCCGTACACCTTGCCCGCCGTCTCGCCCAGGGCCTTGAGGATGGGGCCGAAGGCTTCGGTGTCGTAGACGGACTTCTTGCCCTGGAGCATGGCCACGGTGCGCTCCAGGCCCATGCCCGTGTCCACGTTCTGGGCAGGCAGCCTCAGGAGGGTTTTTTCGTCCACCCTGTTGAATTCCATGAAGACGTTGTTCCAGATCTCCATCCACTTGGATGGCTCAGTGCCCTTATTGGAGCCCCGGGGCGGCTCGCCCTCGCCGGTCCAGTAGAAGATCTCCGTATCGGGGCCGCAGGGACCGGATGGGCCGGCGGCCCACCAGTTGTCCGAGGCGGGAAGATAGGCGATCCGGTCCTCGGGCATGCCGAGGCGCCTCCAGGCGCCGGCGGAAACCTCGTCCCGGGGGGCGTTTTCATCCCCGGCGAAGACAGTCACGGAAATCTTGCCCGGATCAAGGGCCAGCCACTGGGGAGAGGTGAGGAATTCCCAGGAGTAGGCGATTGATTCCTCCTTGAAATAATCCCCCAGGGACCAGTTGCCCAGCATCTCGAAGAAGGTGAGGTGGGCGGCGTCGCCCACTTCGTCGATGTCGCCCGTGCGGATGCACTTCTGGTAGTCCACGAGGCGCTTGCCCGCCGGATGGGGCTCCCCTAGGAGGTAGGGGACCAGGGGGTGCATGCCCGCGGTGGTGAAGAGGACGGTGGGGTCGTTCTCGGGGATCAGGGATTTGCCCGAGATTTCGACATGGCCCTTGGAAACGAAGAACTCCATATATTTTCTGCGCAGTTCGTGGGTCGTGATCATGCGGCGAAGTGTATGTCAGGACTGCGAATGTGGTCAATAACGCCAATTCGAGCCTTCCTTGTCACTTGTATATTGAATGATTGTTCATTTATAATATACTGCATCTACGCTGGGAGGCGGGAATGAAAGTTCTGGTTACCGGAGGCTTCGGGAACGTGGGGCGCAGCGTCGTGGCCGCCTGCCTGGCAAAGGGCGACGAGGTGGCCGTCTTCGACAGCCCAAAGGCCCTGGCCCGGGGAGCGAAGGGTCTCAAAAGCCTGATCCGGGGCCGCTGGGGCTCCTCCTCCCTCTACCTGGGTGACATCAGGGACGAGGCCGCCCTCTCCAAGGCCTTGGAAGCCGCAGGCTGGCCCGATGCGGTGATCCACCTGGCGGCCCTCATCCCTCCTGCGGCGGACCGGGACGAAAAGAGGACCTGGGATGTCAACCTAGGCGGCCTTGAAGCCCTTGTGGCCGCGGCCTTGCGGGCGCCCCGGAAGCCCAGGATCGTCCTCGCCTCCAGCATAGCGATTTACGGCGACAGGATCTCGGATTTTTGGATAGGCGTCGACGACCCCCCGGCTCCCACGGACCCCTATGGGGAGACGAAAGTCGCCTGCGAGGCCCTGCTCAAGAAATCGGGCCTTGAATACTCCATCCTCAGGCTCTCCTATGTCGTTTGGGCAAAGTGGTTCCCCTTCGATCCCCTTCTGTTCTCCATGCCTCCGGAGACTAGGATAGAGATCATCCACACCGAGGACGCCGGAAGGGCCTTCGCCTCCGCGGCCAGGGAGAAGGGAGCGGCGGGAAAAATCTTCAACATTGGAGGGGGCCAGGGCTGCCGCACGGGCTTCAGAGTCTACCTGGACAGGATTTTCCTGTACTTCGGCCTTGGGAAGTCGGATTTCCTGCCCGACGAAGCCTTCGCGTCCGGAGGATTCCACTGCGGGTGGTACAAGGATTCGGACAGGGCGGAGGAAGTCTTGAAATTCAGGTCCAAGACCTTGGAGGACTTCTACGAGGAAGTCCGGTGGGAGGAACGGTTCTTAAGGCCCCTTGTCAGGCTCGCCTCCCCTGTGGCCAAGACGTGGCTCAGGAGGAAAAGCCCCTTCCTTTCCAGGAGGGCCCGAGCTCGGGAAGGGAGCAGCCGAGGGACGCTTCGATTATCCGGGAAAGAAAGCCGATGATGTCCTCCGTACCGATGTCCAAGGCCTGGTGGTAGCCGAGCCTCACCGCCTCCAGGCTTCCCAGGAGCATGACGGCCAGGCCGGACCTGAGGCTCGCGAGGTCCACCTCCGGCGAGGCGTTTCGGGTCCGGGCGTACTCCAGGAGAATGCTCCTGATCGACTCCGCCAGGTATTCGAGCTTATCGCCCAGCATCGATCCCTTGCCCGCCTGGGCCATGATGATGGCTATGAGATCGTAGTCCTTGAAGAGCTCAGGCAAAGCGGTCTTGGCGAGGAAGGATAGCTTGTACAGCGAGGGAGGGGCCGAGAGGGCCTTGCCCTCCAATTCCTCCTCCAAGGCGGCGAAGCCCGCCTCGAGGCCCGCTCGGAACTCCCCCCAGCCCTCTTCGATTATCGTCTCCAGGAGGACATCCTTGGACTGGAAGTAGGTGTAGAGGCTTCCGACAGGTATCCCCACTCCCTTGGCCAGCTCGACCATGGAGGAATTCTCGAAGCCCGACCTGGCGAAGAGCCTCCGGGCTTCCGCCACGATGGCCTTGCGCTTGTCCTCGTTCTTCGCCCGGGCCATCAGGCGCCTTCCTTTGCTTCGAAGACCCCCGCATCCCTGTTCTTGCGCACCCTGTCCCAGGGGAATACCCGGCCGTTCATGACGATGTAGACTCCCGGCGGCAGGAGCTGGACCGCGGCGAAGGCAGCGCCGAAATTGAAGAGGGCGTCGGAATCCTGGATTTGGTAGGGGATCATGGCCCCCGTGAGCACCACAGTCTTTCCGAGTCCGGCGGAGCCCAGGAGGGCGGCCGTCGTTGCCATCGTGTCGGTCCCATGGGTGATCACGATGCGCCCTTCTTCAGCCCTTGCGCAGGACTCAAGCACCGCCCGTCGGTTCTCGTCCTGCATCTGGAGACTGTCGATGAGCTGGTTCATCTCCACCGCCACGGGTACCT
>JBFLXC010000123.1:0-7990 GCA_040757435.1 Spirochaetota bacterium
AGAGGATGACTTCGAGGCCATGCTTCAGGGCCAGCGCGACCTTCCTGTTTATCAGCTCGTCGGTCTCCAGGTAGCTGTGCCTTCGCTCGGAGTGGCCAAGGATGACGACCTTGACGCCCGCGTCCTTGAGCATGAGCACCGAAACCTCCCCGGTATGGGCGCCCTGCTCCTCCGGACCCATGTTCTGGGCTCCAAGGAGGATGGAGGAGCCTTCCAAAGCCTTGGAGACCTCCGAAAGGGCGGTGAAGGCCGGCGCTATCATCACCTTTTCCTTGCAACCCTTCAACGCCTGGGCCAATTCCTTGGCCAAGGCCACGGACTCGGCGATGGTCTTGTGCATCTTCCAATTGCCCGCAATGAAATATGAACGCATTCTCCGCACCTCTTCGCTTGGATTTTTGTCTTCGCAGCCCTCAAAGGCCCGGACCCCGCGGCGGGGCTACAGGGTCTCCAGGCAGTCTATGCCGGGCAGGGCCTTCCCCTCGAGATACTCGAGGCTCGCCCCCCCTCCGGTGGATACATGGCTCATCTTGTCCGCGAGGCCGAACTTGTTCACGGCCGCCACGGAATCTCCCCCGCCAACCACGGTGAGGGCGCCCCGCCCGGTGGCCTGCGCAACGAGCCTGGCCACCTCCTCGGTGCCCTTGGCGAAGGCATCGAATTCGAAGACTCCCACGGGGCCGTTCCACACGACGCTCTTCGCGGATTCAAGGAGCTTGGCGTAGAGCGCAAGAGTCTTGGGTCCGACATCCAGGCCCATGAGGCCGTCGGGAACATCCCTCCCCTCCACGTCCACAGGCTCCGCGTCGGGGGAAAAACTCTTGGCGCAGCGGTGGTCCACGGGAAGGACAAGCTCAACCCCCTTCTGGGCCGCCAGGGCGATAAGGGACCGTGCGGTGTCCAGGAAGTCGTCTTCCACGAGACTCGCGCCGACCCCGGCTCCTTGCGCCTTGAGGAAGGTGTAGGCCATGCCACCGCCTACCACCAAGGCGGAAGCGCTGTTCAAGAGGCTTTGGAGCACGGCGATCTTGGATGATACCTTGGCGCCGCCGATCACAGCCACCATGGGGCGGGGAGGATTCTTGAGCAGGGGCTCAAGGTGGGCGACTTCCTTCTCCATGAGGAATCCTCCCACCTTCACGGCGCAGAACCTGGCCATGGTGGCGGTGGAGGCATGGGCTCTATGGGCGCTGCCGAAGGCGTCGTTCACGTAGACATCCCCATAGCTCGCGAGCTCCGCTCCCAGGATTTCCTGCTTGGCGATGTCCTTGGATGTTTCTTCCTTGTGGAACCTGGTGTTCTCCAGCATCGCCACCGAGCCGTAGGGCAGGGCTTCGATGGCTCCCTTCTGCCCCATGCACGAGGGAAGGAAGGCCACCGGAACCCCGAGCTTGCCCGCGAAGTATTCGGCTACGGGCTTCATCCTATGCTTGCCCGCCAGGTACTTCTCCAGGTCGAAGGCCTTTCCGTCCCTCTCGGCCTTTTCCCTGGCCTTCGCCGCGTCCTTGTCCGGATCCCCGAGGTGGGACATGAGGACGAGGCTCCGAGGCTTATGGTCCAGGATATAGCGGATTGTCGGCAGGGCGGCCATGATCCTGGTGTCGTCCTGGACGACTCCGTCCTTCATGGGTACGTTGAAATCCACGCGCATGATAACGCGCTTGCCCTCAAGCCCGATGTCTTTGACCGTCTTGATCATGGCGCCCTCCTTGGTCGGATCCGCGGCTTATTTCTTGGAAGCCATGTAGCGGAGCAGGTCCACCACGCGGTTGGAATATCCCCACTCGTTGTCGTACCAGGAAACGAGTTTGAAGAACCTTTTCTCTCCCTTGAGATTGTTCTGCAGGGTGGCCAGGCTGTCGTAGATGGAGGACCGGGGGTCGTGGATGAAGTCCGTGGAGACGAGCTCCTCGTCGGTGATGCCGAATATGCCCTTCAGGTAGGTCTCGGAGGCCTTCCTCATAAGAGCGTCGATCTCCTCGATCGAGGTTTCCTTGACTGAGCGGAAGGTCAGGTCAACGACGGATACCGTGGGGGTGGGCACCCGGAAGGACATGCCCGTGAGCTTTCCCTTGGTCTCGGGAAGAACCTCGCCCACCGCCTTGGCGGCGCCCGTGGTGGAGGGAATGATGTTGATCGCCGCGGCCCTACCTCCCCTCCAGTCCTTCTTGGAGACTCCGTCAACTGTCTTCTGGGTGGCGGTATAGGAATGGATGGTGGTCATGAGCCCGGTCTCGATTCCGATCCCTTCCTTGAGGAGGACGTAGACCAGGGGCGCGAGGCAGTTGGTGGTGCAGGAGGCGTTGGAGACCACATGGTCCTTGGAAGCGTCGTATTTGTCCTGGTTGACTCCCATGACGATGGTGGGGATTTTCTTGTCCTCGGACTTGCTCTTGGCCGGGGCGGATATGATCACCTTCTTGGCTCCCGCCTCAAGGTGTCCGAAGGCCTTCTCATCCGTGAAGAGGCCGGTGGATTCGATCACATACTCCACGCCGAGCTTGGCCCAGGGAAGGTTCTTGAGTTCCTTCTCCGCCATGACGCAGGCGATCTCGTGGCCGTTGACGACCAGGATATCGTCCTCGGCCTTGGAAGGATCGCTCTTCTTCGACTCCACCTGGGCCTTCATCTTGCCCTGGACCGAGTCGTACTTGAGCTGGTACGCGAAATATTGGGCATCCGTGGCGATATCCACCACGGCCACCACGTCGATCTTGTCTTTCCCCAGAAGTCCTTGATCCACGATGGACTGGAACACCAGTCTTCCGATCCTGCCGAAACCGTTGATAGCTACTTTCATTTTGTTCCTCCTTGGGAACCGATCGGGCTTGGCGGAAGGCTTCGCCGTTGTCTCCGCCCAATATGGATAATTTAATATCCATATTCTGGTTTGATGGTCAATACCATCCATGCACATATATACCGTTTTTACGCATATTCTTCTAGGGGATCCTTGAAAATACCCTCCCCCGCCATCGATTGACCAAGCCCCCGCTCTTGGGTACCCTTTGGCCATGCCCCGCTCCCGTACCGGTATCCCTCTCTTCGCCCTCGCCGCGGGGGCCCTCTGTCTGCTGGTCCTGGGCTTTTCCATGGGCGCCCTTTTCGGCGGCACGGTGAGCGTCATGCGGAGCGAGAACTTCACGGAGTTCAAGTCCGACCTTCCCACCAAGCTCTACGACATCAAGGGCAGGCTCATCACCGAATTCTTCGCCGAGGAAAAGAGGAACCCCGTCTCCATCAGGGAACTGCCGGACCATCTCATCGGGGCCTTCATCACAAGGGAAGACAAATCCTTCTATTCCCATCCCGGCTTCACGATCCGTGGCATACTCCGCGCCGCCTACGGCCAGATTTCCGGCCAAAACCTAGGCGGCGGCTCCACGATAACCCAGCAGCTCGCGGGAACCCTCTACGCCGACCGCAGGGACATCTCCCTGCGGAGGAAATTCGTGGAGCTCTGGTGGGCCTTGCAGCTTGAGCGGCGCTTCTCCAAGGAAGAAATCCTGGAGATGTACCTCAACAAGATGATCATGGGCTCCGGCGGTCTCTACGGCGTGGAAGCGGCGAGCCAGTACTTCTTCGGCCACCCCGCACGGGAGTGCACACCCGCGGAATCCGCCCTCCTGGCCATACAGCTCTCAAGCCCCACGCGCTACAACCCGTTCCGGAACCCAACCGTGGCAAGGACCCGCTCAAAGCTCATCCTGGACCAGATGGTGGAGAGGAAGGTCGTCTCGGCGGAGCGGGCCCAAGCCTCCTTCGACGCCTACTGGGACTCCTTCGACTACACCCGCACCGCTTCCTCGGCCTTCTTCATGCGTGACGACAAGGCGCCCTGGTTCAGCGAATACGTGCGCCGCCAACTCGAGGACTTGCTGTACGGGTCCCTTGACCTCTATTCCGACGGCCTAGCGGTCTACACCACCCTCGACCTTGACCACCAAGCCTTCGCCGACGCCTACATGAAGCGGGGCATAGAGCGGGCGAACGCCTCCTACCGCAGGGCCTCGAGCCAGCGCCTCGGCGCCGCGGAGCGCCTGTACACCCCCATCATCGAACTCCTCGGCCTGGGCTTCAACCTCTCCCCCCTCCTCGTATCGGACTCGAAAAGCGAATACCAGTCCATGGACTACTTCGTCGCCAAGCTCAACCCGGCCCTGGACGCCGCCGCCCTTCTGTTCGGCCTTCCTGATCTCAAGGCCCTGGCCAACGCCGGAACGGCCAAGAAAAAAAGCAACCTCGAGAAGACCACCGTGGAAGGCTCCCTCGTAGCCTTGGACAACGAGACAGGCTACATAACCGCCCTCGTGGGAGGCTCATCCTACGGCATGTCGAACCAGCTGATCCGCGCCACCCAGGCTAGCCTCATGCCCGGGTCCACCTTCAAGCCCCTTTTCTATTCCGCCGCCATAGACTCCAGGAAGGTCACCGAAGGAACGATGATCTACGACGCGCCCACGGTTTTCTACAACGACGACGGGGTCCCCTACATACCCCTGAACTTCCGGGGGGAATGGCAGGGAACCGTCCTCGCCTGGCGGGCCCTCGCCAGCTCCATGAACGTGCCTTCGGTGAAGATCCTGGAGATGGTGGGCTTCGACGCGGCGATCCAGAGGGCCGCCGCCCTTCTTGGGATCACGGACCCGAAGGAAATCCAGCGGATTTTCCCTCGCCGCTATCCCCTGGCCTTGGGCGTCATCGGTGTGTCGCCCCTGAGGATGACCAGGGCCTTCTCGGTGTTCGCCAACGGAGGGAAGGCGGTGGAGCCCATAGCCATCCGCTACGTGGAGGATAGGAATGGCTCGGTGATCCTTGAGCCCGAGAAAGAGGCGCGGGAAAAGATGAGAAGGCTCGGCGCTTCGACCCAGGTTGTGAGCCCCCAGAACGCCGCGGTGATGACCGATATGCTGAGGAGGGTCGTCTGGTCGGGAACCTTGGCGGGAGCCACGTCGGGCGGGGCCTCCATGAAGCAGACCGGAGAGGACGGCAAGGCATATACCATTCCCCTGGCGGGAAAGACCGGGACAACCCACAACTGGGCCGACGCCTGGACGGTGGGCTTCAGCCCCTACTACACCGCTTCCATCTGGTTCGGCTTCGACATGCCTTCCAATTCCCTGGGCGTGGAGCAGACCGGAGCCACCATAGCGGCTCCCATCTGGGCCGACTTCATGAGGGACATCCACAAGGGATTGCCCTTGAAAGACTTCCCCGTTCCCCAGGGGGGACTTGCCACGGCAAGGGTCTGCGCGGTCTCAGGTCTCATACCCACCGAGTACTGCGACGAGGGGACTGTGGAATTGCTCTACTTGGATGGCACCCAACCCGTGAAGACCTGCGATATCCACAAGGATGAAAGCGCGGCCACACAGAACCTGCTCAACCTGATCACCGGAGGATCCATCGATCCATCCGGCCAGGACCTGCCGCCCCCGGGTGGACTTGATACGACGATTACGATCGACCTTCCGTCGTTCTAAGGCGCGCAGGAGCATGGAAGGAAGCAAGCCCCATGAAGAGGGATGAGCAAAGCACCGCCAAGGCGGTCAATGCGGCGAGCATCTTCACCAGGCTGTCCGGAAGGCCCGTGGACGATCCCGCCCGCAGCGGCTCGGCCTTTTCGTATCCTTCCCCGCCATCTCCGATGCGCAACTGAGGCGGAAGAACAAGGATCCTCTCTCCCGGCCTGAGGTATCCGATATCCCTCGCCTCGCGGGCTATCCGGTCCGGATCATTGGCATATGATTCCTTCAGTTCCGCGAGGCGGGCGTTTTCCCCCTTCAAGGCCAGGACGTTCTTCTCCATGGCCGAGATGGTGGCGGAGAGGTCCCTGTATGCCAGGAGACCGGCGGGACCGGCGAAAAACGAGACTACGCAGTAGCTGATGATGAAGGCAGCCAAGGCATTGGCCGCCGCCCATCCGAGGATATCCGAGAATTTTTGCCGTTTCCGGTTGCCCATGATGATTTCCGCCTGCCCTACATTTACGGCTGGGGACCTTCGCTTCTTTAGGAAAATGCCTTGTCTTCCGGCGGAAAAAGGATATAATCGTCTACGATGAACCAATCCGCGACCAATCCCCCGCCCAGGGACGAAGATCTCAGCGACGAGGATTTCCTCAGTCCCGAAGAGAGCGAACTATTGCTTGGGTCCCTGGAGACCCAGGACCGCCAGACCATCGGAAGCGGGCGGGAGACCGATGCTCCCATTCCTGGGATTGAGGACGAACCCGACGCGGACGAGACTTCGGAGCTTCGGATCGATGTCCCTCCGGACCAAGGGTATGGGAGGGCTCAGGCGCACGAAGCCGCCAAGGACTCACAGGGCGCCATGGCCAGGATAGGCGCCGAGCTCAAGACCCTCAGGGCGGAACTCATGGCACTCAAGGCCCATCGATTTGGGCACATGGAGGAAGGGCCGGAGTTTTCCAAACCCGGGATCGACTACTCAAGCTTGGTCCCCCAGGATCCGCCCTTGCCCAAGGAAGTGCTGCCGGAGGATTTCATCGAGGACCTGAAAACCCTCTTGAGCTACCTGGACCGCCTTCTGGAAGCCCTTCCGGAGGAAAAGATCGACGAATTCGGCCGCTCGACCTACTTTGAGTTGTATAAAAAAGTATTCAAATCCTTGAAGATTTCTTGATTCCGCCCTGCCCTTGCCCAGCTCAGGGAAGCTTTCTCAGGCGATGCAAGGTACCCGCCCGCAGGGAGTAGTTCCTTCTTAGCCATTCGTCCAATGCCTTGGCCTTGGCCAGAAACTCTTCCCCATAGGCTTCCATGTATTCCTTCAGGGGCTTTTCCAGCTCAGGGTGATTTTCCAACAGCCTTCCCGGAAGAGTGTCCATGAAGTACTTCTCCACTCCGCCAAGGCCCTGCTGGACAAGATAGGACTGCATCTCGTTGGCCATAAGATAGTCGGATCGGGTATCGTAGTTCATCCAACCGAAATAAAGCAGCCAGAAATACCTTTCCTCCTTGCCCATGGAGGCCCAGAGCCGATCGACAAAGTCCCTGTAGCCCTGGTCGGTGAAGAATATCGCATGGGAGAGCTCATGGGTGAGAAAGAGCCTGCGGAGGTAGGGAGGCGACTCCTGGCTGATCGAAATGAGGGCGCCCTTGCCCGGGCTGAAACGGGAACCATGGCGCACTATGGTCCCCGAGGACTCGAGGAAGGACAAAAGCCACGACTCCTGGGGATTCAAGGGAAAATCGAGCCGCTCGGCCTCCGAAAAAAACCTTGCCAGGTCCTCGGCCCTGTAATCATGGGCGTTCCAGCCATGGAGGCCCGCGATTTCCTCGTCCCGGGCGAGACGGCCGACAAAGCCTTTTTTTTCCACAAAGAAGGCGAGGCGCTTGAGATAGGCGTCCTGGGTCGCATAATCCTTGAAGAGCAGCATGGCCACGTCGGGGTTGGCGTCCCAGAAAAAGTAGTCCAAAGCCTGGCCTTCGGGCAGATCGATATGCAAAAGGCAACCTGGATCCACAGGACTGTCCTTTCCGGTTTCAAACCCCGTGAGGTAGGCCGATTTCAAGGATGCCCCTTGGGGGACATCCACGAAGACGCGGCCTCGGCCGGGATCTGCGGATCCTGGCAGGTTCCCGAATGCCTTGATGGGAAGGGAACTGACCCGAGGAACCGCCGAGGACGGCAGGGCGAAGACTTGCGCGCCGCCAAGGCCCAGCCTCACCTCCGCCCCATCCCCCGGGCCAAAGGAGAGCCGTAGGCTTTGGCTTTGGGGATCGAAGACTGACGAGAGTTCGATGGACCAACGGAGCGCGCCTTTCCCAAGATCAAGGACGTCGAAACTCGAGGACATGCGGGCGGGGAGGCCCTCGCCGCCGGGATCGAAGCCGTGGAAAGCCGGCGCGACGGCCAGCCCCAGAAGGGAGAAAAGGCTCCCCTGCCCTTCGGCGGCCCCGGGCTTCAACCGCCGGAGGCCCAGGTATTCCAGGCTGCCCTCCCGCCAGGGCAGGTAGACCTTCATCCT
>JBFLXC010000124.1:0-7910 GCA_040757435.1 Spirochaetota bacterium
GCCGCCGGTACTTTCCGGCGGCGACGCTTCAACGGCCGGCGTCGGGTCCCACAATAGCCCAAGAGCCTGATGGATCCTGGGAGCCCGTATCCCTTCGCTTTCGCCGAGGATGACCAGCCTTTCGCAAAGATTCCTCAATTCCCTTACATTGCCGTGCCAGGGATACTCCTTCAGCGCTGCAATCGCCTCGGGATCCACGCAGGGCGCGGGGATGCCGTTCCTCAAGGCGAAGCGCATGAGGAAATGGGAGAACAAGAGTTCGATGTCCTCCGGCCTTTCCCGCAAGGCCGGTATACGGAGGTTCAGGAGATTGATCCGATAATACAAGTCCTTTCGGAAATTACCCTTTCTCACTTCTTCCCGCATGTCTATGTTCGTAGCCGATACGACCCGCACATCCACAGGCACCACCGTGTCCCCGCCTATCCGGCGCACCTCTTTCTCTTCCAGGACCCTGAGGAGCTTGGCCTGGAGGCTCAGGGGCATCTCCCCGATTTCATCCAGGAAGATCGTCCCCTTGTGGGCAAGCTCGAAAAGGCCCATGCGGCCGCCCTTGGCCGCTCCGGAGAAGGCCCCTTCAGTGTAGCCGAATAGTTCGCTCTCCAAGAGTTGCTCGGGCAGGGCGGCGCAGTTCACCGCCACGAAGGGCTGCGCGCTCCGCTTGGAGGCATTGTGGATGCTCTGGGCGAAAAGCTCCTTGCCCGTGCCCGTCTCTCCTACTATGAAGACGCTGGCGTCGACTTGGCTGTACTTGAAGGCATCCCCTATGGCGGTCCTCATGGCGTGGCTTTTGAAGATGATGTCGCTGAAGTTGTAATGGGCGACCAGGCCCTTTTTGCTAAGGGCCTGGCGGATCGTACGCTCCGTCTCCCTCAGGGCTTCCACGTTCTGGCAGGTCATCAAGATGCCGTAATGCTCTCCGGATACCTTCAAGGGCGTCTTCTTCACCAGGACCAGTTGGTCTCCAATCGTCCTCAGGGCGCCTGGCTCTCCGGGCGAGGAGGCGAGGATCCTGCCTTCCTCCGACTCTGGCAGGATGTCCGCGAGCCTCATTCCTTCAAGGGATTTTGTCCTGTCCCGCAGGAACAAGGCGGAAGCCTGGGCGTTTGAAGCGAAGACAAGGCCGCCGTGATCCACCGCGAGCATCGCGTCCTGGGCGTTGTTGAGCACCGTGGCTATGAGGTTTGTCCGGGTGCGCTCTCGGCTCAAGGATTTCGCGGCGGCCACGGCTTCCCCCAGGGCTTGGATCGCCGCGTCCTTGCCGGATTTAACATGGAAGTGCCTGAGTTCCAGCTCCTCGCACCGCCTGCATAGGGTAAGCCCGCCTATAAAACTCCGCACTCCCAGGGAATACAGTTCGGCGATCGCCTCGTAGAGTTCCGCCTCGTCCTCCGCCTTCCGCAAAAAAATCGGTATTCCCAGGAGGTCCTGAAGAAGCGCAGGGTGGCAGATGTCGGGGTTGGTGAGCACCACGCCTACGCCGCTTCCGTTGTCCAAGCCCCTACATTGCAGGAGGGCTTCGATCAGGTCGCTGATGGAGATCGAGATTTCCACCAGGTGGACGTGGGGATTGGCTCGCGCTATGGCCTTGGCCGTCATGCCTCGGGATACGACTATCTCGGCGTCGCAATGCTTGATCACAGAGGCTTCGCTTCCCACAAGGTGGTCCACCACCACTTCGTAGCGGCTCAGGTCGTTGCTGCGGACATATTCCTCCACCGAATCGTAGAGCTCCTTGTAGGGGACGATTATGAGGATCTTTATCATGCCGCCCTGGCCTCCAGGATGCCATGATACCGGATATTGGCAAGCCCGAGAAGGTCGCCGGACGGATCGTTCTATTCCTTGCCGGCCTTCCTGTAGGCGATGAGCATGAAGCGCATTTCCTCACCGCCGTCCTTTCCTTGGGAGATCCGCATGGCCGTTCCTCCGAACCTACCCAGGCCCCGCACCGCCGCGAGGCTGTCGGAAATCGGCTCAAGGACGAAAACGTATTCGGCGTTGGTGAAGATCAAAAGGCCGTTGGACTCGCTCAAGGAGCATTCCACGGGTTCTTCCATGGCGACCCCCATGTCCGTGGGATCGGGGTTCGCGGCGGCCCAAGTCCCTAAGCGGGCCTTCCACGCCGGGGAAATCGGCGCGGGGTCGTACCGTTCGCCCAGCATGGCCGTCGCCGCGCCGGCATGTACGACAAAGACGAACCTACCCCCCGCTTCCTTGAACTCGAAGCCGATCATGGAATCCTCGGCGAGGCGGAAAAAGCCGTCGGAATACAGGGAGAGGAGGCCGTTCTTCTTCAAGGCTCCGCCTTCGCCGGGTCCCGTGCTCCACTCAAGCCCTCCCTGGGATGGCGTGAAGGATTCGTAGCGGCTGCGGTCGTCGCTCGCGTAGATGCCCGAGAAGTTCTTGAGCAAGGCTTCGGGCAGCGCGATTCGTGCCAAGGCCTTGGGCTCCTGGACCTTGGGCTTTTCCAGGCCCCGCCCATGCTTCAGCGCCGCCACGAGGACGGCCTTGGCGATCGCTTCCGCCGCTCCGCCGCCGGAAGTGGAATTGGCGACGACGAAGACCCCGAGATCCTGGTCCCGCAGCACTTCCAGGTGGCTTCGGAAGGCCAGGGTGGCGCCATTGTGCCAGAACATGGACCCTGCGTAAGACAAGTCGGCGTCGGACAGGATGAAGGAGAGTCCCATCTTGAATCCCATGCCGAAGGGATTCCCGGGGTATTGGGGGACCAGCATCTTTTCGAAGCTTTCCTTCCCCAGGAAGGACCTGCCTTCCAGGCTGCCCTCGCCTATCAGCATCCGCAGGTAGCGGCTCATGTGGTTGGCGCTGGCGACGATGGATCCCGAGGCCGGTACGTTGATGTAGGTGGTGGGGAGTTCCTCCCCGTCGTCATAGGCCTTGGAAAGGCGCGAAACCAAGGCGGGATCGGTCTTGAAGTACGAGGCGGGGGCCATTCCCAGGGAATCCAGGAACTCCTGGGCGTAGGTCGTGAAGGATTTCCCCGAGGCGGACTCTATGACTTTCTCGAGGAGGGATACCGCTGTGTTGGAGTAGGACCAGCGGTAGCCGGGAGGATAGGTCGCCGAGTCCTCCGAAAGCCACGCCAGGAGCTTGTCGTTGAATCCAAGGTTTTGTTCGGTGGCGAAGGCTCCGTGGAGCAGGTCTCCGGGAATCCCGGAGAAGTGGGTCATCATGTGGCGGACTGTGATCGGATTGTCGTTCCGGGGAAAATCGCGCGCCGGAGGCAAGAGCCTGAACCCGGGGATGTAATCCGTGACGGGGCGGTCGATATCCAGTTTGCCCTGTTCGGCCAGCCGCATCACCATGAGGCCCGTGAAGGTCTTGGATATGGAGCCAATCTCGAACATGGTGTCGGCGTCCGCCTTTTTTCCCGCCGCGGCGTCGGCGTTTCCGAAGCCTTCGGTCCAGACCGTCTTGTCGCCGTCCACCAAGGCGATGGACAAGCCGGTGACCAAGGAATCCTTCATCGCGGATTCCACGAAGGGGCGCAGCTCCTGGGCTACGGATTCCCAGGCGGGATCGAGGATGTTCTGGGCGGGCAACGCGAGGGGGCCTGCGAAAAGGAGGGCGAACAAGGCGGCCAGCGAAGCGGAGGCGAATCTCTTCATGGCTATGTCCTCTTTTGTGTTGGCGTTCTGTCGTATTTTCGCATGGTTTCGCGTTGCGCGCCAGATGTTCCCGGGGAGCGGAACAAAAATACCGACAGGATTACAAGATCATGGGGATTGCCGGGATTTGGATTTCCTGCCCGCTGCTCCGTTTCCAGTTTTCTTCATTTAATCCGAAGGCGATAAAAAAAGGCTTCCTTTCGGAAGCCTTGGAAATGCCCAGAGGGGGACTTGAACCCCCATGCTTTCGCACTAGAACCTGAATCTAGCGTGTCTGCCAATTCCACCATCTGGGCGCGCGGGGATCATTCTTACCGTGTTCTGGCCCGGTTGTCAAGGAGTGGCGTGCGCCACCAGTAGTGGCGTGCGCCATCAGTACTGGCATGCGCGGCGCAGCGGGGACAATCCTTCCGATCCTGGTTGTCCGGCGATCCTTTCCTATTCCTCGCCGCCGGATTAGGAAGTATACTGGCGGGCATGAAGGTTCGATTCGAAGGGGACAGGGCGATCGTCATCATGCAGCGGGGAGAAAGGCTCGCCCAGGATATCCGGGAGCTGATGGCCATGCCGGAGGCCAGGGGCTGCGCCACCGTCGCCACGGCCCTGGGGTTGGTCAAGAATGTGGAGCTCAGCTACGGCATGTACGACGGCGAGAAGGTTTGGTACGAACGCCAGATTCTGCCCGGTCCCTTGGAAATGCTCAGCCTCTCGGGATTTCTTCTGAAATCGCAGGATTGGCCCTTCCACCTCCACGCGACCTTCGGCGCGAAGGACCTGTCCACCTGCGGAGGGCACCTCTTCGACGCCGAGATCGTGACCTTCATCGAGATGACCTTGCTCCTGCACGACAGGCCCATGGACAGGAAGAGCGTCCAAGGCTTGCCGGAACTCGCCTTCCTATAAGGAAACAACGAATCTTAGGAGTATCTATGAACCTTTCGGCCTGGAATGGAGACATGGGCGGATTCGACTATCTCGCCCTCATGGTGGTGGACATCGACGGCAAATTGAGGGAAGTCAGCCTTCCCGCCTCCTACGCAAGCGAAAAGGTGCTGAGGGACGGCATCGGCTTCGACGCCTCGAACTTCGGCTACGCCAAGGTCAAGGATTCCGACATGGTCGCCGTTCCGGACCTTGCCATGGCCTTCCTTGAGGAAGGGGACGGCTTCAGGATCCTCCACGCATTCTGCGACGTGAGGACGACGGGAAGAGGCGCCGAAGGTTCCGCCTTCGCCCACTACCCAAGGACTGTGGCGGCCTCGGCCTTGGCGGCCTTGCGCGGCAGGGGATACGCCGACGACGCCCGCCTTTTGGTGGAGCTCGAGTTCTACGCCTTCGACGACGTGCGCTACTCCACTACGGTTAACCATTCCTACTACTACGTTGAAAATTCCGAAGGCATCGGCGACGAGTCGGGGGACAGGCCCCGTCCGGGCCTTTCCAAGGCTTACCACCTGGCGAGCCCGGGGGACAAATACCTGCTCTTGCGGAACCGGGCGGTGCGTTCCATGGCCGCCGTGGGTATCCCGGTCAAATACCACCACCACGAGGTGGCTTCGTCCCAGCTTGAGATCGAGCTGGATTTCATATCCCTGGCGAAGGCGGGGGACTTGGTGACCCTGGCCCAGTGGGTCCTGCGCAACGAGGCGGCTGAGCTCGGACTGCACGTGACCTTCATGCCCAAGCCCATGTACAAGGTGGCGGGAAGCGGCATGCACGTCCACCAGTTTCTCACCAAGGATGGGCGCTCGATTTTCTCAGGCGAAGGCTTGCACAACCTCTCTCCCCTCGCCCTTTCGTATACGGCGGGAATCCTGGAGCATGCCGTCTCGGGCTCCCTTCTGGCTTTTTCGAATCCCTCCACCAATTCCTACCGCCGCCTGGTCCCCGGCTTCGAGGCTCCCGTGGGGGCGAGCTTCGCCAAGGGTTCGCGGGCGGCGGCGATCAGGATCCCGGGTTATCTTGGGAAGGGCGAGGCTCGCATCGAGTTCAGGACGGGTGACGCTACGGCCAATCCCTACTATTTCTTCTCCGCCATGGTCTTGGCGGGAATGGACGGGATAGCCAGGAACCTCGATCCCGTGGCCTTGGGCTTTTCGCCCGGCGAGGGGGAGAAGGAACAGACTCTTCCCACGGGGCTCTACCACGCCCTGGCGGGATTGGGAAAGGATTCGGCCTATTTGGGCGCGGCCTTCCCTTCGGATCTTCTTCGCGCCTGGACCGCCAGGAAGGAAGCCGAGGCCGAATATGTCTACAACGCTCCTGTGCCCCAGGAGTACGAGCTGTACTTCTGAGAGAGGAGTTTGACAGGATTTACAGGAGTTGGACAGGATTTACAGGAGTTGGACAGGATTTACAGGAGGTACACAGGCTTGGGTCTCTCCCGGAGATCCTGTTGATCCTGCGCATCATGTCATCCTGTCTTATTCCCTCCCCGCGGCGGCCAATGTCACTCGATACGCGTGAAGGCAGGCCGCGGCGCAGGCTTGCCGCGCACCGACATGCTCAGACGCATCAGAGCCGTGTCGGTCGCAGGATTGTAAGGACCGGCGCCGACATAGTCATGCCAGCGGGCCAGGAACTCATCCTTCGGCATCCATCCCCGGGTTCCCAGAAGCGAGGGGTCCTCGAAATAGACGTTCCGATCGTCCATTCCGATGACGATCACCCAGTGGCCGTCTTCCCAGTTTGCGCTCCAATCGACGGCGGGATAGGGATCGAGCCATGCCTGGATGGCCACCATTGTGGGAATCCCGTCCCTGAGGTTCGCGCTGAGGTCCTCGAGGCTGGTGTCGACTTTCAGGATCGCTTCCAGCCCGAAGGAGGCGAATCCCGCGACGATCTGCTGGGGAGAAGTCCCTGATTCCTCGGTGGTGCCGAAAAGTTCCGCGAGGCTGTCCTCCCGCGCCTCGATCCCGTAGTAGTTCAGGATGGCGAGGGAACTGGCGACGCCGCATGTGTAGGGCGTCGCCTGCCTGACATCGGCGATGTCGAGCAAGGTCCGCGGAGCCGGCGCCGTCGCGCAACCGAAAAGGAAAAGCATCGACGCGAACAGGATCGATACGCCGGTTCCTAGGTTTCTTTTGTCCATAACTCCTCCTGAAAATGACAGCCCCACAATGTGCTCATCCGCGCCCGCCCGGGCGCCGCCTAAGGAATCGAGCCGAATCGAACGGCCTCTCCTCCCCCGCCAGCAGCCGCTTGATATTCCCACGGTGGGCGAATGCCACCGTAAGAAACAGAAATACCGAACCGACGAAAAGCCAGGACATTTTCGCGATCCCAAGGGCGATGCCGATGCCGAGCGAAGCGGGAAAGACTAAGGCGGCAAGCAATGAAGACAGGGAAACTATCCCCGTGAGGCCGAGGCAAAGTCCAAAGGCCGCCCCGGACACCAAAGCCGGGCCAGGCGCCAGCGCCAAAAGGGCACCCGCGCCGGCGGCGACTCCCTTTCCTCCCCGAAATCCGGCGAAAATCGGGAAGATGTGCCCAAGGACTGCGCAGATCGCCGACAGGATGCCCGCCAAGCCCGCGGCGTCAAACGCAGCGGGCGAAGCGGCCGGAGCGCCGAATATCAAACACCCCAAGGCGACCGCCGCCGCTCCCTTGCCCATGTCCGCCGCGCTGACGAAAAAGCCCACGGCCTTTCCAAACTGCCTCGCGACATTTGTCGCCCCGGAGGCTCCGCTCCCCCCATTCCTAGGATCGCGGCGGTAAAAAAGCATCCCGACCACAACCCCGGTTGGGATAGAACCTACCAGGTAGGTCGCGCAGGCGAGGAGAACAAAACGAGCGCCTATGCCCATCGTTTATCCTTTCAGGCCCTGATTGCGTCCAAAAATTGAAAAAAGGGGCGGCCGGAAACCGGCCGCCCCCGCATCTCCCGGGAAAGCCGCGGAACCATCCGCAGCCTCCCGCGGGCGAAATCTTATCCTACTTCTTCCAGACCAGGTTGTCGGCGGTGATGGTTCCAAGGTGCTGCGCGTACTTGATGAAAACTTCCGCGTCGGAGGGGAAGTCGCTCAAGGTCTTGCCCACCAGCATGCGGTAGTCGTCTCCGCCGTTGAAGAGGAAGTTCAGGGTGGCGAACGTGTATTCCTTGTTGGGATCCACGGGAGCGCCGCCCACCATGATATCGGAAACCCTCTGGCCTGCGGGCTTGGCCACGTCCAGCTTGTAGGTCAGGTTGGCCAGGTGGGGCAGCCTGCCGTCGGGAGCGGGAAGCTTGCCGACGCCGTTCTCGAGGATGGCCTTGAACTCGGCGCCCTTGATCTTGGC
>JBFLXC010000125.1:0-7775 GCA_040757435.1 Spirochaetota bacterium
AAGCCATACTTGCGGCCAACGAAATTGCCAATCGGCTTGGGATAGACACCATCTCCGCGGGAGGAGTCATAGGGTTCCTTATGGAAGCCTACGAAAAAGGCATGACGGGGGGGCTGGACCTGTCCGGCGTCATGCCGGCCTGGGGCAATGCCGAAGCATTGGTCTCCCTCATGGAATTGATCGGCAAGCGGGAAGGCATCGGCGCCCTGCTGGGCGAAGGGGTAGCCCGGGCCAGCGCCGTCTTCGGGCATGAGGATTTCGCCGTCCATGTAAAAGGTTTGGAGCTCCCGGCCCATGATCCGCGGGCTTTCAACGCCTTAGGCCTATCCTATGCCACGGGCAACCGCGGCGCCTGCCACCTCCAAGGCCTCACCTACAGCTTTGAAAAAAACCTCACCCTGCCGGAAAAAGGTTTCGACGCAGTGCAGGATCGATTCGGCCTGGATCGAAAGGCAGAGCTCACGGCTGTATCCCAGGATTACATGTCCGTGCTCGACAGCCTGAAGCTATGCAAATTCGCCCTCTATGGGGGATTGACCGCCAGCCGCATTGTCCAATGGCTCAATCTGGCCACAGGTTGGGATATGGACACCGAAAGCTTGTTTTTGGCAGGCGAGAGGATATTCAACCTCAAGCGGCTCATCAACTGCGCCAGAGGGGCGAGCCGGAAGGACGACACACTTCCCAAGCGTATTCGGTTCGAGCCCAAGGGGGGAGGGGCGGGCTTGAACCTTCCCCCGGACCTCGATACCTCCCTCGACGCCTACTATGCTTTCCGAGGGTGGACGGCCGATGGGATTCCCTCACCGGAGCGACTTAAAAAGCTTGGCATTTTTCTCCTTGACAGATACCCGAACCGACTGTATATATGTACAAATGAGTGAACATTCGAACAGAGAGCTGCTAACCAGGATAGCGTGGCTCTACTATTACGAAGATCAAAGCCAGCAGGAAATTGGAGAGCAGCTGGGCTTGCCTCGGATAAAGATTACGCGGTTGCTGAAGACAATACGCGAAGAAAAGATCGTCGATATTCGAATCGACCAGCAACATGTATCTCTGTTTTCGATAGAAAAGAGGTTCAAGGAAAAAACCGGGCTCCAGGATATCACGGTTGTCCCCACCAGCAAGACGCCTGCGGACCTCCTTTCCATCGCCGCCGCCGCTCGGTTCAAGGACCTTTGCGGAAAATATGAAAGGATAGGGATCGGCGCGAGCCGAATTGTTGGCTCGGCGCTTGAGAAAATCGACGAACCCATCGCTAGGAAAAAGGTTAAATATTTCGTATCCCTGACCGGCAACGCCATGCCCAATTTCGCCGCCAATCCTTACTCACAGGGATGGATGCTCTCCAAGGTACTTGGAACCGATTTTTACCATATTTGGGCGCCTGCGGTAGCTTCAAGCGTGGAGCATGCCGATGTCCTGCGGAACGACTATGTGGTGGCGCCTGTCCTGAAAATCGCCAACGATGTGGAAATTGGATTCATCGGCCTTGGCGACATCGAAAGCTCCCTGATTTTCAGCCATGGATTCTTAGAGAAAGAAGAAGTGGCGGCAATCCTGGCCGGAGGAGCGATAGGGGAGATCTTCGGCCATTTCTACGGCATCGACGGAAAGCTCCACCACACAGAAGTGGAAAACCGAACCATTAGTGTTGATTTTCCCATGCGATGCCCCATCGTGGCTGTGGCTTACGGGGAATCGAAGGTCAAGCCGATCATAGGCGCGATTCGGGGGAAGCTGATCCAAGGATTGATAACCGACGAAAAGACCGCCGAGACGGTCTTGAATGCCAACTGGTAGCCAAAGGAGGCACTAGGATGAGAAAGGAAAGAGTGAGGAGTATTCTCGCCGCTCTCGTGATCGCAGCGTGGGTTCTCGCCGGAACTGCGCTTGCCTTCGCCGCTCCGGAACCTGGAAGCGTGAAGGTTCTGAATAAAGCGGGGAAGAAGCCGGTCATCGGGGTATCCGTCATCGGCACGGAGCACAATTGGGACATCAACGCCTACAACGGCGCTGTGTCCCGGCTCAAGGCCTTCGGCGTGGATGTCATCGCCTTCGACGGCGAGCGGAAGCCGGAGAAACAGCTTGCGGACGTAAAGACGCTTATCGCGCGCAAGGTCGATGTGCTGTGCGTGATTTTGGGACAAACCCAAAGCCTCTCGCCCGCGTTGAGGGAAGCGCGCGCCTCGGGAATTCCTGTGGTGACCGCGGATTTCCAAGACCCTTCCAGCCTCTGCAACGTAGCTACCAACAACTACGCGGCCATGGCTGAACTGGTTCTGAAAATGGTAGGCGATCTCTCCGGCGAAGGCGAAGTAGGCGTGTTTTTCCGCCCCGGTTCGCCGATCGCGGAACTGAGGAAGGGCGTTTTCGACCTAGTCCTCAAATCCTATCCCAAGGTTAAGGTCCAAGCCCTCGAAGCTTATGTTGTGCCCGGCACGGTACCCGACGCCTACAACAAGACCAAGGATATGATGCGGGCGAATCCAAACATCAAAGCCTTCTGGACCCTCTTTGACATGCCGGTGATTGGCGCGGCCCAAGCCTTGGCCGACATGAACCTAGCCGGTAAAGTAAAAACCTACGGCTTCGACGGAGATCCCACCGCAATGGAAATGATTGCCGACCCCGCTTCGGCCTTTGAAGCGACCGTCGCTCAGCAGCCCTTCCTTATCGGCCAAACCTTGGCCGATACGGCGATCGAAGTAGTCCTGGGCCAGAAAGTCCCGGTCATGAAGTTTGTACCCCATGTCCTTGTTACCCGCGACAACGTGAAAGACGTGCTAGCAAGTCTGCCTCAATACAAGAAGTAAGAGAATAAACCAAACTGAATAGGGCGCCTTAAAAGGCGCCCTATTCTTCCAGGAGAACAACGTGAGCAAGCCAGTCATACAGATGACCGACATCACGAAAGATTTCCCCGGAGTCAAGGCGCTGGACGCCGTATCCTTTTCACTGGAAAAAGGAGAGGTCAGGGCGCTGGTAGGAAAGAACGGAGCCGGAAAATCAACGCTGATTAAAACAATAACCGGCGTCTACGCCGCCGATTCGGGCGCCTATCTGATAGATGGCGAGCCTGTGAGCTCCGGTACCTCTCCCTGGGCTCTTTTGAAACGAGGAATCCACGCGATATACCAGGAGAACGACCTAGTTCCCTTCTTCACAGTTAGCGAAAGCATCATGCTCAACAACGAAATAGCGAAGAGCAACATCATGCTGGACAGAAAAGCGATGGATGCGAAATCCAGGGAATTGCTTACCACGATGCTGAGATCGGACCTAGACCCCCGCGCGTACATCAAGGACCTCAGCGTAGCCCAGAGGCAATTGGTTCAAATTGCTAAAGCACTCGTGGAAGAACCCAAGGTCTTGATATTCGATGAACCCACGGCATCCCTTTCCTCTACGGAAATCGATATGCTGTTTTGCATAATAAACGACCTCAAGGCAAAACATGTGAGCATCATCTACATAAGCCACAGACTTGAGGAAATATTCAAAATTGCCGACACGGTGACGGTTATGAGGGATGGGAAAAAAATCATCGACGCGTCGATGAAGGACATCGACGAAAAAGCCCTCATCCGCCACATTTCCGGCCTGGAAACTCAAATTGAGCGATTCCCCCGGGCCACTCCCGTCGACCATGATTCTTTGGCAATGAAGGTCGAGGGGTTGAGATCGGGCATCCTGAAAGGAATGGATTTCAACTTGGGAACAGGGGAAATCCTCGGCGTCTTCGGCGCCGAGGGAGCGGGCCAGCAAGACTTGGCCAAGGCGCTCTATGGATTGGCCAAGGCTGCGTGGAAGACCTTCGAGATAAAGGGTAAGGCTGTAAACCTTAAATGTCCATTGGACGCAATCAAGTCGAGGATGGGGTATGTCCCCCGAGACAGGAAGGGCGAAGGCTTGGTCATAGACTATTCGGTCATGGAGAACATCACCCTCGCGGCTTTGGAAAACTATTCCGGCGCGGGGTTCATGAATCCCGATAAAGAGAAAAATGTCGCCTTGAGGATGGTGGAGGACCTGAGGATAAAGACAACGGGCATCCATACGCCAGTCCGTGTTCTTTCAGGAGGTAATCAGCAAAAAGTTGTCCTTGGCCGTTGGCTCTCCATTGACCTGGGGATCATAGTCCTAGATTACCCCACGGCGGGAATAGACGTCCAAGCCAAGGAAGAGGTGTATCGGATCCTTAGGAACCTAAGCGACAAAGGCACCTCCGTTCTGCTGATTACCCCTGAGTATGAGGAGATAAAAGCCCTCTGCGACAGGGTTATCGTCATGAGAGATGGTGCGGTGACTGCCGTGGTGGATGTGGAAAAAACAAACGAGGAGCAGCTCATGGCCTATGCCATAGGCTCTGGCAGCAATACGGAGGAGGGATGCGCGTCATGACTCTCGCAACCTACAACAAATATAAATTCCTTCTTCCCGTAGTCATCCTTCTTGGATCCCTGGTATTCATCTCAATCGCCTCCCCGGGCTTCTTCTCCGCAGGCAACATCCTCAACGTGCTCGAGGCGTGCGCGGTAATAGCAATTCCCGCCATGGGCTTGGCCGGAATCATGATCGCAGGAAGCTTCGATCTCTCCTTCGTGGGCGTGATAGGGCTGGTATCGGTCGTGACGATAAAATTCACGGGGATGGGAATCCCCCTGGCGGTGGTGTTCGCGGCTACCTTCCTTCTTGCGATGCTGTGCGAGGCGGTAAACGCCTTCATCATCGTGCGTCTTAAAGTCCACCCTTGGCTTACTACTATCGCGACCATGCTCATGCTTCTCGGCTTGGAACAATCGATCAGCAAGGGCGAATACCTGGCGCTCAACCACCCATTCTTCGAGTTCATCCGATTCGAGGACATCCTTTGGTTGCCTGTATCGGTGCTCATCATGGCGGCGACAGTTGCCTTCTTCATTTTTTTCTACGCTAAGACGAAAACAGGTGTTCACCTCTACGCGGTGGGAGGGAACCTGGAAGCGGCGCGGAAGGCGGGAATTAAGACCGACAAGCTTCAAGCCCTTGTGTTTTTCATCATGGGTGCACTCTCTTGGATAGCCGCCCTCATCTACCTATCCAATCTTTCGGGATATCCGCCCGAATCGGCATATATCAACCAGCTGGAGGTCATCCTCGCAGTATTCTTCGGCATGTCCATTTCCAAAAAAAATGTGATCAACATGCCCGGCACCCTAATCGGCTCCATCTTCGTATTGCTCCTTTCGAACGGGCTTGGCCTCATGGGAGTCAACTCGTATTGGATCAAATTGATCGAAGGATGCCTTGTGATAATCGTCATCATCGGGAATTCCCTTGGCCGCGAGGAGATCGTCGAATATGAGTGAGAGAAGCACCCTTAAAAAAACCGGCGCCTTCCTGGCGGACAACTTCATCCTGGTGGCCTTCTTTGTGATCATCGCCATTTTCTCCATCTTCGAAAAAGGATTCTACTCCGGAGCGAATGTGGTTGAAATGCTGCTGCGGGTTGCCATAACCGCTCCGATAGCCTTGGGTATCATGTTGGCCATCATCCTCAAGGGAATCGACTTGAGCCCCGGCACTACCTTGGGCATGGTCGGCCTCACCGTGGCGGCCACCATACAGGGCGGAGGATCGCTGGGCATAGCCTTGGCCCTTGCCCTAGGGGTCGGGCTTGCCATAGGCAGCCTCAACGGCCTTTTAATCTCCAAGTTCAACATCGCGCCCTTCATCGCCACCCTCGCCGTCCAATTCATCGGCCACAGCATAGAGCGCGGCTGGACCAAGGGGGGGCTCCCGATTTATTTGTATAGAAACTCCGGCGCCTTGGCGGATGTATACAGAGGATCCGTGCTGGGGCTGCCGATTCCGATCCTCCTCTTGGCGGCCATCGCCCTAGCCTATTACCTTTTGTTGGAAAAAACCATTTTCGGCCGGAGACTCTACGCCTGCGGGTTCAGCGTAAAAGGAGCCATGAACGCAGGCATCAATGTCCGGTTCTACCATTTTGCCATCTATGTCATTTCCGCGCTTTCGTCCACTGTTTCGGGCGTTATCGTCGCCTCCCAGGTAAGGTCGGGGCAACCGCTGGTGGGCGGATCGTTCCTCTGGGACGCCATAGGCGCGGCCTTCTTGAGCACCCTTCTGTCCAAGCGGAGCGTCCCCAATGTCCTTGGCACCATAATCGGCGCCTTGCTGTTCTCGGTCATCGCCTCGGGACTTACCTTCATGGGACTATCATTCTATTGGAAGATGTTTTTCCGTGGACTGATCATACTCCTCATACTTCTCGCCGCGGCTATGAGAAAGAAGTGAGGCGATAGATGGATTGGTTCTTGGTCATAGACTTGGGCACCGGCGGGATCCACGTCTCGGCGGTGGACGAAGCGCTGTGTCTCGGGGCCACGCGCTATTCCAAAATCAGGTATGGCGACTCAGTTGGGAACGGAAAAAACATCGAGCCGGATGCTATATTCTACGATGTGGCGCGCCTCGCGAAGGATGTGATAAGCAAAACCGGCGATGAAAAGCAAGACTGCGTGGGAATAGCCATAACTGGACAGCGACATGGAGCGGTTTTCTTGGATGACCATGGCCAGAGTCTTCTCGCCTGTCCCAATATTGACGGGCGGGCCTCTGCGCTTGCCCAATCTATGGGCGCTGAATACGGCCGACGAGTATTTGCCTTGACCAGCCGCTGGCCTGCGCCGTTTTTCCCCGCTCTCCGCCTGATGTGGCTGGCCAAGGAAATGCCTGATGCTTACCGCAAGGCAAGACATATCCTCATGCTGAACGAGTGGCTGGGGTGGAAGCTCACCGGAGTCATGGCTTCGGAACCCAGCAACGCCGTGGAAACCATGCTTTTCGATATTAGAAGTGGCGAATGGTCCGAGGAGCTATCCGAGCTCTTCGGCGCCGGATCCATCGTTCCCAACGACCTCGTGCCCTCTGGGTCGCGAATCGGAGGGCTCTGCGCCAAACTGGCCGGGCTCTTGGGATTGCCCGCAGGCCTTCCCGTCCATCTGGCAGTCTCGGACACCCAATCCGCCGCGCTCGGCTGCGGAGCCACCG
Source organism: Spirochaetota bacterium (assembly GCA_040757435.1). GTDB lineage: Bacteria > Spirochaetota > Spirochaetia > Treponematales > Rectinemataceae > VKGY01. The sequence continues at coordinate 7,060 of JBFLXC010000125.1, forward strand.
AATCGGGAGACATAGTAGTGGCCAACGGCTCCACCACTCCCGTTGTCCACGTGTCCAAGCGCTTTCTGTCCGACCCAAAGATGCGCGCATGGACAAGCCCCTACACGGAGAACAGCTGGCTCATCGAGGCCAACGCTAACAAATCCGGAATCGCCTATCGCGGACTAGTGGAATCGGCATATGAATTCCTGGATAAAATAGCCTGCGACCAAGGCCTTCTCTTGGACAGGGGAAAAGCGGAAGCATCCCTCGCCGCTTTGGCGGAGACAAAGTCGGAAGCCATTGGCTACTGGGGGCCCCGGGTATCAGACATCTCCTGTCCCGCAATGGGAGGATTCTCTTTCCTCGGGAATACTGAAAGTTCGCCCTTCGCCTCAATACTCCCCAGTTATACCGAAAACCTCGCTTTCGCAGTAGTCGGCAATATCGAATTAACTCGGGAGATAGCCCAAAACCCTGGCGGACGAGTCTGGCTGACAGGCGGCGGTTCGGCAAACCGAAGGTTCGGTTCCGTAGTAGCCGCCCTGTCCGGCGGCGCCGAGGTCCTGGTGACGAAAGAAACCGAAACCACTATGATAGGCGCCGCCGCTTCCGCCAGCGGCGGCAGCGTTGCGGAAACCCAAAGAGAATTGGCGGAAAAAGTCGAACCGGCTCCGGATGCCGAAGCGCTGAATGGAAAGTATCTGACCTGGAAGGCCTTCTACACCGACTTATCG
>JBFLXC010000126.1:0-7685 GCA_040757435.1 Spirochaetota bacterium
GAAGTGGCTCGCCTTCTCCTCCTTTGAGGCCGCGAGCTTCACCACCTTGTAGAAGCCCTCTTCCGTATAGGACGATGCGGAGACTCGGAAAAGCCCCTCTCCGACGCCCAGGTCGACGGTCACCACCTTCATCTGGGCGGGGATCATCTGGGAGGCCACGAAACGTTCCCAAATGAGGGTGTAGAGCTTGAGCTCATCCTTCGCCAGGTGCTTGGCCACGGAATCGGGGTCCAGGCTTGTCTTGGTGGGCCGGATGGCTTCGTGGGCGTCCTGGGCGGCATTGCCCGAGGCGTACCGCTGGGCCTGGTCGGGAAGCTGGCCGGGATACTTGAGCCCTATCCACTCCCGGGCCTCCGCCAGGGCGGTTTCCGAGATCCTGGTGGAATCGGTGCGCATGTAGGTGATGAGGCCGGTGCGCTGGGCTCCGAGGCTGACGCCCTCGTAGAGCTTCTGGGCGATCTGCATGGTTTTCTTGCTCGTGAAGCCCAGCCTGTTCGCCGCGGTCTGCTGGAGGGTCGAGGTGGTGAAGGGAGGCCTGGGCCGAACCGTCTTGTCCGCGGTCCTTACTTCCAGGACCCGGGCATCCTCGCCCTTCAAGGCCGAGAGGATTTCATTGGCCCTTTCCTCCCCCGGGATCGCGATTTTCTCGCCTCTGTACGACACAAGCTCGGCCTTGATGCCGCTGCGGTGGGACTTGAGGGAGGCCTCGATGGACCAGTACTCCTCGGGGATGAAGGATTCGACCTCCTTCTCCCTGTCGCAGATGAGCTTGAGGGTCGCGGACTGGACCCGGCCGGCGGACAAGCCGTTCTTCACCTTTTTCCACAACAGGGGAGAGAGGTTGTAGCCCACGAGGCGGTCAAGGACGCGGCGGGCCTTCTGGGCGTTCACCTTCGTCTCGTCTATCTTCCTGGGCGCGGCCACGGCGGACCTGATGGCCTGCTGGGTGATTTCATTGAAGGTTATGCGGTCTATCTTGAGCAGGGGTTCCTTCTCGCCCAGGTACTTCCCGATCTGGAAGGCTATGGCTTCGCCCTCCCGGTCCGGGTCGGAGGCGAGGAGGACGGCGCTGGACTTCTTGGCTTCCTTCACCAAATCCTTGAGCACCGAAGCCCTGCCGCGGATGGTGAGGTATTCGGGCTCGAAGTCCCGGTCCACGTCCACGCCGAGCCTGGACTTCGGAAGGTCGATAAGGTGGCCCATGGAGGCCAGGACCTTGTACTTGGAGCCGAGATATTTCTCTATCGTCTTGGCCTTGGCGGGGGATTCCACGATGATCAGGGTACCCGCCCTGGAGGCCTTTTTCGCTGTTGTCTTCTTGGTTGCCATAGTTCCCGTTCTCCTCTATCGTTCCTCGGCGGCGTGGGCCGACCATTCGGCGAAGATGTCGGCCGCCGAGCCTACGACAGCCGCCCCCTGCTGGGCAAGGAGGTCGGCGCCGGAATTCCTCGCGCCCCCGATGCAAGCCCGGTGGACAAAGACGTCCCTTCCCTCGGCCAGGGCGTGCTCGGCGGTTATGAGGGCCCCCGATTTCTCCGGCGCCTGGACGAGGACGCAGGACCTTGACAGCCCCGCGATGATCCTGTTCCTTTCCGGGAACCGGTACTTGAATATCCGGGAAAAGGGGGGATACTCCGTCGCCAAGCCCCCTCCCTTCTCGAGGATGGCCGCCGCCAATCCCCGGTTCGAAGGCGGGTAGATGGACTCCATCCCTCCGGGAAGGATCGCCAGGGTCCTTCCTCCCTCCGAAAGGGCGCCCCGGTGCGCCGCGGCGTCGATGCCCACCGCCAAGCCCGAGACCACCCAGATGTCCTGGCCGGCCAAGTCCTTGGCCAGCTTGTAGGCGGCGGAGAGCCCCTGTCCCGTGGCTATCCTGGTGCCTACGATAGCCACCGCCGGGGCGCTTGGGTCGGGAAGGCGGCCGCGCAGGTAGAGGCCGAAGGGAGGCCTGTACGCTTCCCTCAGCTGGGGCGGGTAGGCTGGGTTGTCCAGGGCGATGAAAAGTATCCCCTTTCCCCGGAAATACTCCCTGTCCCGCTTGGCCAATTCCACCATGCCCCTGGGGTTCCAAAGCTCGGGCCTAAGGACCCGGCCCAGGAGGGCTTGGGCTTCCGCGATGTCCATGGCGGCGAAGCTTTCCGCGCTGCCCATCGCCGCGGCGATCCTGCATTTTTCGTGGGGCCTTAGGCCCTCGGACCTGGCGAGGCTCAAGGCCAAAAGCTCATCCATGGGTCCCAGGCCTTGGGGAAAGGCTTGGGCGCCCTGGTCGTCCAGAAGATCGCGGAAAAGGGGGAGATAGGATCGGGCTGTGCGCGGTCTGCTTCGCATTCTGCTTCTCCTTCTCCTATCCATACGGTCCGCGATGTTCCTCATGCTTCGTTTCCTCTCAGTTCCTGGGGAAATATTCCCGGTGGTAGGACTGGAGGGCTTCCTCCTCTATGTGGGTGTATATCTGGGTCGTGGAGATGTCCGAATGTCCCAACAGCTCCTGGACCGTCCTCAAGTCCGCCCCTCCTGCCAAAAGATGGGTGGCGAAGCTGTGCCTGAAGGTGTGGACCTTGGCGCTGACTCCCGAGACTGCCCTGATGCCTGAAAACCGTTTCCAAATGCCCTTGCGGGATATGCCTTTGCCCTCCTGGTTGAGGAATACCAGGTCGCTGGCCTGGCGCTTTTCCAACTGGGGCCTGGCTTCCGCCAAGTATCTTCCCAGCCAGTAGGCCGCGTCCTCCCCGAAGGGGACGATGCGCTCCTTCTTCCTTTTTCCCAGCACCCGGATCAGCCTTTCCTTCATGTACAGGCGGTCGAAGCCCAGTGCCGCGGCTTCGGAGATCCTGAGCCCGCATGAATAGATGAGCTCGAACAAGGCCCTGTCCCTAAGGCCGTTGGGAGTATCCACGTCGATGCTCTGGAGGAACTTGTCCACTTCCTCGGGATTGAGCACTCCGGGGAGATTCCTCTCCTGCTTGGGCGTCTGGATGAGGAGGGAGGGATCGTCGTACCTAAGGCCTTCGAGCTTCATGAACTTAAAGAGGGAATGGAGGCTCGAGACCAGCCTCGCCATGGTGGTCCGGGACAAGCCCTCCTGGCGGCGGCGCACCAGGTAGCCCAGGATGTCCTCCGAGCCGGCGTGCCACACCGTCGTGCCTTGCTCCTGGAGGAAGGCCTCGAGCCTTGCCAGTTCCCGGAGGTAGGCCTCCACGGTGAGGCTCGACCGCTTCCGCACGAGAAGGAGATATGCCTTGAAGCGGTCGGATACTTCGCTCACGCCCTTACTCCGTAGCGCTGGGCGAGGGTTTTCTTCTCCCTGAGGATGGTGGGGATGTCAAGCTCATCCTGTTCATAGCTCTGGTCCGCGCCAAAGGTCTTGGAGGAGGGAGCCGCCCCCCTGGAGATGAGGTCGTACTCGTCCGGGGAAATGTAGTCCGAGGAAGGCTTGCGGATTTCAGTCCTGGGCCTGCCGTAGCCCCGCTCGCCCTCGGATTCCAAGGGCCTCATGCGCTGGGGACCGAAGCCTGTGGCGATGACTGTCACCCGTACTTCGTCGGAAAGCTTGGGATCCGTGACGAAACCGGCGATAACATGGGCGTCGTTCGCCGCCTTTTCGGTGATGAAATCCACGATCTCCTGGTATTCCACCAGGGAGAAATCCTCCCCGCCGGAGACATTCACCAGCACGTTCCTCGCCCCTTCTATCCGGGCGTCCTCGAGAAGGGGATTGTTCACCGCCTTGTTGGCCGCGTCCAGGGCCCTGTTTTCCCCTGAGCCCACGCCGATGCCCATGATGGCGTCGCCCTGGCCCTGCATGACAGTCTTCACGTCCGCGAAGTCTATGTTGATGTCGCCGGCGAGGGTGATGAGGTCGGAGATCCCCTGCACTCCCTGGCGCAATACATCGTCCGCAAGGAGGAAGGCCTGCTTGATGGGGGTGCGCTTGTCCACCACGGTGAGGAGGTTTTGGTTGGGGATGACGATCACCGTATCCACCGCCTGGCGGAGTCGGTCGAGTCCTTCGTCGGCTATCCTGCCGACCACCTTGCCTTCGAAGCCGAAGGGCTTGGTGACCACGGCCACGGTGAGGGCGCCCATGTCCCTGGCGGTCTGGGCTATGATGGGGGCGCAGCCGGTGCCGGTTCCCCCGCCCATCCCGGCGGTGACGAAGACCATGTCGGCGCCCCTCAGGGCCTGCTCGATCATGTCCTTGTCCTCCATGGCGGCCTTCTCGCCTATCTCGGGCTTTCCGCCCGCCCCGAGCCCCTTGGTCAGCTTGGTGCCTATGCCAAGCTTGATCTCCGCCTTCGACCTTCCCAAGTCCTGGAGGTCCGTGTTGACGGCGATGAACTGGACGCTCTTGAGTCCCGTGGCGATCATCCTGTTCACCGCGTTGGAGCCGCCGCCCCCGGCGCCGATTACCTTTATCACCGTCGGATTGACGCTGCTTTCATCATCGATAATTTCAATAGCCATGGTTTCCTCCCTCGCTATGGTTTCGCGGTTTCCCCGACGGGGCCGCGCCCTCGTACGTAGTGGTCACACGAACTTCTCTTTGAGACGCTTGAGCAGTTTGCCCAGGGAACCTGCCTCGGACTTGTCCTTCCTGGCCGAGCTCTGCCGCCTCGGGTTCTCCGCGGGCTCGTGCAGGTCCGCCTCCAGGAGGACAAGGCCGATGGCGGCCGAGAAGGCGGGATTGCGGTATTCCTTTTCCAGGCCCACCAGGGCCGAGGGAACGCCGATCCGTACCGGAAGGCCGAAGACGAACTCAGCCAACTCCCGGATGCCGTCCAAGGCCGCGGTGCCCCCGGTCAATACGATTCCCGACTTGACTTCCCCGAGCCAGCCGGATTTCTCAAGCTTTTCCTTGGCCAGGATGAATATTTCCTCCATCCTGGGCTGGACTATGGCGCAGAGCTTGCGGCGCGGTATCTCGGAAGCCTCCCTGCCGCCGACTCCCGGGACCAGGATGGTCTCCTCGGGATCCACTGAATCCATCCAGCAGCTCGCCGCCTCCCTCTTCATCCGCTCCGCCCCCTCAAGGAGGATCGAGAGCATGATGGAGATGTCGTTGGTGACCAGCATTCCCCCAGCGGGCACGGAGGAGGAGAACCACGGCTCTCCGTCCTTGAAGACCATCATGTCCGTGGTGCCGCCGCCGATATCCATGAGGAGGCAACCCAGGTCCCGCTCGTCGTTGGTGAGGACGGCCCGGGCCGCCGCGAGGCTGCCCAGGATCCGCCGCTCCGGCTTGTATCCCGCCCGGTTGACGCACTTGACCAGATTCTGGGTGGTGGTGACCGAGGAGGTGATGATGTGGACCTCGGACTCCAGCCTGACGCCCATCATGTGCAAGGGATCCTTTATGCCAGATTGGTTGTCCACGGTGTACACCTGGGGAATGACGTGGAGGATCTCCCTGTCCAGGGGGATGGAGACGGCCTTGGCGGCTTCGTGGACCCTGGCCATGTCGTCCTGGGTGATTTCCCTCCCCTTCCCCGCCACGGCCACCACGCCCTTGGAATTAAGGCTCTCGATGTTGGCCCCCGAGATGGCCAGGGTGCAGGAGTGGATCTCGTTGCCCGACATAAGCTCGGCGGACTCGATGGCCGAATTGACCGCCGATAGGGTCGCCTCTATGTTGAGCACCACGCCCCTGCGCAATCCCGTGGACGGGGCGGTTCCCACGCCGGTGATCCTGAACTGGTCGTTTTCGTCGAAATCCCCGACGACGACCTTGGTCGAACTCGTGCCAATATCGAGTCCGGTAATGAAGGTGTCAGCCAGCTTGTGCCTCCTTCGTCTTGTATACAATCGTGCCGGTGCGGAAATCGATTTCGTAGATCGACTCCGACCCTTGTCTTCCCGCCAGGATGTCAAGGACCAGGAGAGCCGACCGCAGGTTAGCCGCGGTCAGCCTGGCGGGCATGCGGACCGGTACCTTCTTCCCCGCGGGATAGAGAAGGACTTCCGCTTCGGAATTGGATATTTTCTCGATCTTAATCTCCGAGAAGGCTCCCAGCACTTCCGGCGACTCCCTTGAGAGGAGGGCCAAGTCCCCCAGCAAGGGGACCAGGTAGCCGGGAAGGCTCTGGCCGGGGGAAAATTTGGTGAACCGTATGCCCGAGAGGACCGGTAGGCTTGGGCTGGCCTTCAGGGACTCCAGGTAGGCGAAGGCTATCCCCTTTTCGTCGATGGCGATGGATTTGGTGACGAAATCCTCGGTGACCAAGACGCAGGCCACCGGGACCCTTTCGGAGATATCCACCGCCAAAGTGTCGGGGAAAACCCGCCTGAGCTTCGCGTCGGCAATCTTGGGGTCGGCCAGGATGCCGGCCCTCATGGCGACCAGGTCGGCGCCCACAAGATTGGTTTCTTCCGTCATCTCAAGCCGGGAGAGGATCTCCTCCTGCCCCACGTTGGCCAGGCCCCGGACTTCGAGTTTTTCGATCTTCGTCAGCTTGGGAACGGAATAATAGAAGACGGCGCCGATGGCGAGGATAAGGACGAGGGCGGCGAGGAGCTTTGCGTTTTCCGCCCTGGCCTTCGCCCTAGGATTAGCCCCTTCCTCAAGTCGGGAGGCTTCGGCCTTGCGCTGTTTAGCCCTCTTCGCAAGCCCGGCCGCCTTCTTGTCCAAAAGCTTCTCCGGCCGCCTGGCAGTCTTGAAAATGAGGTCCTGGGCCTGGGCTTGGCCGGAGGAATCCCGCTCCGCCCGAGCCTCGGCCTTGGCCTGCCTGCCCTGGCGCACAGAGCTGGGAGAGCGTATCTCTTTTCCCACTCCAGGAAGGGCGGAATCCCGGCGCGCCGTGCTCCGCTCCAGGTATGACAGCTTCCGCGGGCGTTCTGGGCTTTCCTGCCCCCCGGATTTCCCGCGGACCGGAGACGTGGGATCAAGAAGCAGCGGGGAACGCTGATCAGCCATGACTACCTCCATCGAGGGCTTCCGCGCCAGGTTCCAAAGGCTGGAATCCCTGGTCCCTGAGCGCGTTGGCGATCAGGCCGCCGGCGATGGCGGCGGTCACAAGGGATGAGCCGCCGGCGGAAAAAAACGGCAGGGCGATGCCCGTGGCGGGAAGGAAGCCGGAAACCACGCCAAGGTTGACAAAGAATTGGATGAAGAGGAGGGACAGGAGCCCCAGGGGCATGAGGTAGGAAAAGCCCGTCCTGCCCTTGAGGCGCCGTAGGACGGCGATGACGATGTACACCCACACCAGGAGTACCGCAGCCACGCCCAGGAAGCCCAGTTCCTCGGCGAAGGCGGCGAAGACGAAGTCGGACTGGATTTCCGGTATGGAGGATAGTTTCCTCGTCCCCAGCCCGAGACCCTTGCCGAAAAGCCCCCCGGACATGATGGCCCTCAGGGAGTTCTGCACCTGGTAGTTCATGCCGTGGGGATCGAATTCGGGGATGATGAAGCCTATGACCCGGGCCAGGCGGTATTCCGAGGAAGCCACCATCATGAAAAGGGCCAGGATCGAGGGAATCGTGATGCCGAAGAAGAACACAAGGGATACGCCGGCGAGCCAGAATACCAGGAGGGGGACGGCCAGGGAGAGCGCGGCGGTGGAAAAATCGCTCTGGAGGAAGATGAGGCCCATCCCCGCCGCCACGAGGAGGAAGGGGAAGACGGCCTCGCCAGGCGAGGCGAGGATGCTGTCCTTCCTCTTGTCCAGGATATGGGCGGAGTAGAGGACGGC
>JBFLXC010000127.1:0-7536 GCA_040757435.1 Spirochaetota bacterium
AGATCCCTGGCGATCATGGATCCCGCCGTCTTCAACAAGCACGGCATCAACACAGGCGCCTTCGTAGAGTCCACGGTGGGAACCGGACCCTACAAGATCGTATCGTGGAAGAAAGATGAGGAAATCGTCCTCGAGAGGTTCGCCGACTACTTCGGAACCCCCGGAAAGACCCAGCGACTTGTCTTCCGCGTCATCCCCGAGGCCACCTCCAGGGTAATAGCCCTTGAGAACGGCGAAGTCGACTTCCTCAAGCAGTTCCCCGCCGAAGACCAGGCTAGGCTGACCAAGGGCCCCAAGACCCAGGTCGTCCAGACTCCGTCCGTAGGCTCCAGGCTCTTCCGCTTCGGATGCGACGATCCCATCATCGCCAATCCCAAGGTGCGGCAGGCCATGGTCTACGCCATCGACAGGCCCGCGATCATCAACGGGCTCTTCCCCGGCCAGTCAGGTCCGAGCTACGGACCCCTCACCCCGGTCGTCTGGGGCCACGTCAACCTAGGGGAAATCAAGCGCGACATCCCCAAGGCAAAGAAGCTCCTCGCCGAGGCGGGCTATCCCAACGGCTTCAAGACCAAGATCGTGACCACTCCCCGCTATGCCAAGGGCGTTGAACTCGCGGAAGCCCTTTCCGCCAACCTCAAGGACATCGGGATCGACGCAGCCATCGAAGTCCTCGAATGGTCGGTGATCCTCCCCCTGTGGAGCGGCGTGACTCCCCAGGTCTTCGACCAGCCCTTGTTCATCATGGGCGCCGGAACCTCCATGATGGACGCCGACGGCGGCTTGCGCGGCCTGTACACCACCACCGAGACCGGCACCAACGAGCAGAACTACGGCTTCTATTCAAACAAGGAAGTGGACGTCTTGGTGAACGGCGCGGCCTCTGAGACCGATCCCGAGAAACGCTACGCCATGTACAAGCGGGCCCAGGAGATCATGTACCTTGAGGACCCCGTGGCCATCTGGCTCTTCGACCGCCCCACCACCGTCGCGGCTTCCGCCAAGGTGAAGGGAATCGAAATCAACGGCGTCGGATTGGTCATGTTCGACAAGATGTGGAAAGAGTGATTCTTTCCTGACCCGTGCCTAAGAAGGAGCCGCCTCAGGTCTAACCCGAGGCGGCTCCTGTCTGGCGGGGCTCCCCCGCCGCGCAGAAACATCGAACCATCCCAGAGGTGATCCCGAGATGCTCAAGTACATAGTCTCGAAGTTGATATCCCTAGTGGTAGTCCTTTTTGTGGTATCAATCCTAGTTTTCCTCATGGTGCACCTGATCCCGGGCGATCCGGTGCTCAACATGCTGGGGCTCCACGCCCCTCCGGAGGCGGTGCAGGCCACCCGCGACAGGCTGGGATTGAACGACCCCCTGCACATCCAATACGGGAGATTCATAACCAACGCCCTCCAGGGGGACTTCGGGACATCGATCAGGACCAGGAAGCCCGTCATCGACGAGATCCTGGGACGGTACAGGTACACCCTCGTCCTCGCCGTGGGCGGCACCCTGGTGGCGGCCTTCATCGGGATCGTCATCGGGATCATTTCGGCGATCAAGCAGAACAAGTTTTTGGACAACTTCCTCATGATCTTCTCTCTGCTTTCCGTCTCCACGCCCTCCTTCTTCCTCGCCATCATCTTCATCCTGGTGTTTTCCCTCTACCTTGGCTGGTTCCCCAGCATAGGCATGTATTCGGCCAAGCACTACGTCCTCCCCATCTTCGCCCTTGGGATGCAGTCCGTGGGCCTCATAGCCAGGATGACCCGGTCGGCCATGCTTGAGGTGTTGAGGGAAGACTATGTGCGCACCGCCTACGCCAAGGGAGTGCCCGCCTACAAGGTGATCCTATCCCATGCGCTCCGCAATGCCCTCATTCCTATCGTAACCATCCTGGGCCTCCGCTTCGGGGGACTCCTCGCAGGCTCGGCCCTCATTGAGAGCGTCTTCGCCATCCCCGGAATCGGAAGGCTCATGATCGACGCCGTCCTCACCAGGGATTATCCCGTGGTGCAGTCCACGGTCCTTGTCATGTCCACCACCTTCGTCTTCATCAATACGATAGTAGACATCCTATACCGCTTCGTGGATCCCCGGATCCACTACCAAAAAGGATGAGGGAACGATGAAATCTTCAACTTTCAAGCGTTTTGCTAAGAGAAAAGCCTCCGTCGCCGGCGGGGTCATCATAGCGTTCTTCGTCCTGGTCGCCATCGTGGGACCCTACCTCACGGTGTACGATCCCCTTGCCATCGATCTGCCCGGCAAATACCAGCACGCCAGCTGGGAACACCCCCTGGGGACGGACAACCTGGGCAGGGATACCCTCACAAGGCTCGTCTACGGAGCGAGGACCACCTTCGTCATCAGCTTCATCGCGGTCTTCTCTGGCTCCCTCGTCGGGCTCCTTCTGGGCGTGGTGGCGGGATACTTCGGAGGCAGGATAGACGACGCCCTCATGAGGACCACCGACGTCCTCCTGGCCTTCCCGGGCCTCCTCCTCGCGATCGCCATCGTCGCGATACTGGGGAACGGCATAGGAAACACCATCATAGCCATCGCGATCTACAACATCCCCTACATCGCCCGCATCGTCAGGGGATCGGTGCTCTCCATCAGGAACAGCGAATACGTCCAGGCCGCGAAGGTCATAGGAGCCTCCCACAGCCGGATAATCCTGACCCACATCATCCCCAATTCCTTTTCCCAAGTGATAGTCAACACCACCTTGAGCCTGGGGACGGCGATCCTCACTTCCTCGTCCCTCTCCTTCCTGGGCCTCGGCGTCCAGCCTCCCCATCCGGAATGGGGATCGATGCTGAGCAAGGCGAGGGAAGTGATCAGGTCCGTGCCCATCGCCGCGCTGGCGCCGGGCATCGCGATCACCATGGTGGTCTTGAGTTTCAGCCTCTTAGGCGACGGCCTGCGGGACGCCCTTGATCCCCGACTCAAGAACAGCTGAGGGAGGAAGGTATGAGCGAACGCGCCGCGGCCTCAACGGCCAAGATTTCAAATCCCAGGGAGATCCTCAAGGTCGAAGGGCTCAAGACACATTTCCAAATAGAGGAAGGCTTCGTTCCCGCCGTGGACGGAGTGGATTTTTCGCTCCACGAAAGCGAAACCCTGGCCATAGTCGGGGAATCGGGATCCGGGAAAAGCGTCACCTCCCTCTCGATCCTCAGGCTCATCCCCAATCCGCCCGGAAAGATCGTCGCCGGCTCCATCCTCTACGGGGGCAAGGACCTGGTGAAGGCGAGCGAAAGGGAAATGCGGAAGATCCGGGGCAACGAGATATCCATGATCTTCCAGGAGCCTATGACATCCTTGAATCCCGTATTCACCATCGGAAGGCAGATAGCCGAGGTCCTGGAGCTCCACCGGGGCAAGAAAGGCAAGGAAGCGATGCAGATAGTGGAGGAGATGCTCCGCCTCGTGGGCATCCCCAACCCGGACAAATGCGCGGCCAACCATCCCCACCAGCTTTCAGGGGGCATGCGCCAGAGGGCGATGATCGCCATGGCCATGGCCTGCAATCCAAAGATCCTCATCGCCGACGAGCCGACCACTGCCCTGGACGTCACCATCCAGGCCCAGATAATCCACCTCATGTCCCAGCTCAAGAAGGAAGTGAACACCGCCATAATCCTGATCAGCCACGACCTGGGCGTGGTCGCCCAGCTGGCCCAGAAGGTCATGATCATGTACGCCGGGAAGGTGATGGAATACGGGGACGTGAAGTCGGTGTACGCCTCGCCCCTCCACCCCTACACCGTAGGCCTTTTGCACTCGATACCGAAAATTTCTGAAAACCTCCGCAGGCTGAGGATAATCCAGGGAACGGTGCCAAGCCCCTTGAAGCTGCCGGTTGGGTGCAAGTTCTGCACCCGCTGCGACGAGGTCATGCCGATCTGCAGGGAAAAGGAGCCGGATTTCACAGACGCGGGAGGAGGCAGGAAGGTGAGATGCTGGAAATACGGACAAGGAGGCTCCAAATGAAGCCTGTGCTCCTTGAAGTGAAGGAATTGAAGAAATATTTCCCTGTCAAGAAGGACACGTACTTCGAAAAGCAGAGGTACCTGAAGGCTGTGGACGGGATCAGCTTCGCCATCCGCGAGGGCGAGACCCTGGGTCTTGTGGGGGAGTCTGGCTGCGGCAAGTCCACCACGGGCAAGATGATCGTGAAGCTCCTCAACCCCACCTCGGGGTCGATCCATTACAAGGGTAAGAACATCTTCTCCCTCTCCGTCCAGGAATCGAAGGATTTGAAGCGGCAAGTCCAGATGATCTTCCAGGACCCATATTCGTCCTTGGACCCCCGGCAGAGCGCCGGCAGGATCATCATGGAGCCCCTGGTGGTCCATGATATGAAGGAAGGGGCGAAGGATAGGGTACTGGCCCTCATGGACGACGTGGGGCTCTTGAGGGAGTACTTCGACCGCTATCCCCACGAGTTCTCTGGCGGCCAGCGCCAGCGCATAGGCGTGGCCCGTGCCCTTGCGCTCAACCCCTCGCTGATAATCTGCGACGAGCCGGTGAGCGCCCTGGATGTGTCCATCCAGGCCCAGATAGTCAACCTCATGCAGGACCTGCAGGAAAAGTACCACCTGACCTACCTGTTCATCTCCCACGACCTAAGGATCGTCAAGCACATCTGCGACCGCATCGCCGTCATGTACCTGGGAAGAATCGTTGAGCTGGCGGACAAGCAGGCCGTGTTCGACGGCCCCTTGCATCCCTACACCCAGGCCCTCCTGGCATCCATACCGGAATCGGACCCCGAGCATCCAAGGGACAGCGAGCCCATAAAGGGGGATGTCGCGAGCCCCATCGATCCGCCTTCGGGCTGCCACTTCCATCCCCGCTGTCCCAAGTGCATGGACATCTGCGTGAAAAAGGCCCCCTCCATGGAGGAATACAGCCCGGGGCACTTCGTGGAGTGCCATCTTTTCGGAAAAAAGGAGTGACCCAATGCGGCAATCGCCAATGCTGAAATTCACCGTCCAGGAATATGAGGACAGGCTGGCCAAGCTGAGATCCCAGATGGAGCTCCAGGGCCTGGACGCCGTCATCCTCACCTCCGACGACAATACCTTCTACTTCTCGGGCTTCCAGAGCATCGTATGGGACTCCAAGGTCTCGACTCCCTGCGTGCTGACCATCACCAGGGACGGTTCCATGAGCATCGCCACCTCCAAGGGAGGGACCGAGACCGCCGCCTATACCTCCTGCGTGGAGGACATCCGCTTCTATACACGGAACGGCGGGAAGGACGGAGGATATCCCAGCTTCGCCGAGGCCATAGCGAGCCCCCTGGCGCAGAAGAAACTCCTCAAGGGCCGGATAGGCCTCGAGTTCTCCCTGGGCACCAAGATGCACCTGAACCATGTGCAGAGGGAGGCTCTTTTCGCCCTCTTCAAGGACGCGGCGCTCGTGGATTGCGCCCCCGCCCTCTGGGCGGTCCGTTCCGTCAAGTCCACGGCGGAGATCGCCTACATGCGCAGATGCGCCGCCATCAATTGCCAGGGCATCGCCGCTGGCTTCGCCTCCTTGAAGGAGGGGATGACCGAGCTGGAGCTTTACCGGAACATCGTGGTGGAATACTTCAAGGCAGGGGCCGAGAAGAGCCTCCTCCTCGGGATACGCGCGGGCGCCGAGCGCTACCCCCAGGGGAACTGCCCTCCCTCCAACCGGCCGATCCGGCGGGGAGAGATCATCCTCGTGGACGGCGGTCCCATCTGCGACGGCTACTACGGGGACATCATCCGGGAAGGGGTCATAGGCAAGCCCACGGACAGGCAGAGGGCGATGTTCGACGTGGCAAGGGAAGCCTGCTACGCGGGCATCAACGCCATGAAGCCCGGAGCCAGGGTCTCGGACGTGGTGCGCGCCGTGGACAAGGTGATGGACGCCTCGCCCTTCAAGGAATTTTCCGCCGTGCCGGGCCACGTGGGGCATTCCATAGGAACGGGAGTCCACGAGTATCCCCTCCTGGACATCGAGTGCGAGACGGTGCTCCAGCCGGGCATGATCTTCGCCGTGGAGCCTTACTTCCTCGAGAGGGGCGTGGGAAGCTTGGGAATAGAGGAAAACGTGCTGGTCACCGAGGCGGGAGTGGAAAACCTCACTCCTTCGTATTCGGACCTCATAATAGTCTAAAAAGGAGGGTGAGATGGGCGAATTCGACACGATGAAGGGCGATCCGGGGCAGCCCGAGGGCTACAGCCTCTCCGGCGAACCCTTGTACGCCGTCAAGTATCCCGAGGCGACGGAAGCCAGGTTCCTGGCCAACCTGGAAGCGGCGGTGCAGAGGGTCAAGGCCAATCCGGACGACGAGGACGCCATAGTCTGGCATGGAAGGAGGCTCGGATACCTCACGCGCTACCGCGAGGCCATAGACGTCTACACCCAAGGGCTGAAGAAATATCCCAACAGCTTCGTGCTCCTGCGGCACCGGGGCCATAGGCTGATCTCGATCCGGCGCTTCGCCGAGGCCGAGGCGGACTACCTGAGGGCCGCGGAGCTCTGCCTCAAGGCTCCGGACCAGATGGAGCCAGACGGGGAGCCCAACAAGGCGGGAGTCCCAACGGGAACCATACGGTTCAACATCTTCTACCACCTGGGGCTGTCGAGGTACCTGCAGGGAAAGTTCAGGGAAGCCTTGGGGGACTACAGGACCTGCATGGAGTACTCCACCTCCAACGACGACGCCCTGGTGGCGACTTCGGACTGGCTCTACATGACCCTGCGCAGGCTTGGCCAGGATGCGGAGGCGGCCAGGGTCCTGGAGCCCATCCGCGAGGACATGGACATCATTGAGAACTACGCCTACCACCACAGGCTGCTCTTGTACAAAGGCCTCAAGAAGCCCGAGGACCTGCTCGCCGCGGGGGCCACGACCCACCACGACACGGCCACCCACGGCTACGGCATAGGCAATTGGCACTTTTACAACGGGCGGGTGGGGGAGGCCAAGGCTATGCTGGAGAAGGTGGTGGCCACCTCCTTCTGGCCAGCCTTCGGCTTCATCGCCGCGGAGGCGGACCTCCACCGCGGACTTTCTTGATCTCCTTTTTCCGAAGGGCCTAGTCTATTCCCATGGCATCCTTGACGATAGGCCACGGAATCGGCTTCGCCCTGACCCTTGCCTCCATGGCCGCCGTAGGCCTATGGTCGGGCAGGAAGGTCAAGACTTCCTCCGACTTCTCGGTCGGAGGAAGGAGGGCGGGGCCTACGGTGGTGGCGGGCACCATCATGGGCACCTTGGTGGGCGGGGCTTCCACGGTGGGGACGGCCCAGCTTGCCTTCCAAGTAGGGCTTTCGGCCTGGTGGTTCACACTGGGCGCAGGCTTGGGCTGCCTCGCACTGGCCCTATTCTTCGCCGTCCCGGTGCGCCGCGGCGGCGCGGAGACCGTGTCACAGATCGTGGCCTCGGAATACGGCCCCCTGTCCAAGATAGTCTCGGGCCTTTCCCTCTCCCTGGGAATCTTCCTCAACATCGTGGCCCAGATCCTCGCCGGCGTGGCCCTCCTGGGATCCCTCTT
>JBFLXC010000128.1:0-7505 GCA_040757435.1 Spirochaetota bacterium
ACTACGACAACGGGATGCCCTTCGGGCTGACCCTTGGCTGCGGGACCTGGGGCGGGAACATCACCAACGAGAACATCCACTGGAAGCACATGCTGAACATAACCTGGGTGTCCAAGCCCATAGCCCCAGTCCTCCCGGACGAAAACAAGATCTTCGGCGCCCACTGGGCCAAGTACGGAAAGTGACAATCCTAAGGAGATATCCATGAATACCATCGAGAAATACAAGCAGTACGTCAACGTTTCCTTCGTCAAGGCCGTGGAGCCCATCGTGGTGGCCAAGGCTTCGGGATCCAAGGTGACCGATGAAGAGGGCAAGGTCTACACCGACCTTTATGCCGGCATCGCCGTCGCCAACGCCGGACACAACAATCCCGAGGTCGCCGCGGCGGCCAAGGCCCAGATCGACAAGCTCGTCCACTGCTGTTCCTACGTCTACCATTCCATCCCCGTGGCGGACTACGCCGAGATGCTGGCCCAGAACACGCCGGGAAGGCTTCAGAAGACCTTCTTCGGAAACGGCGGCGCCGAAGCCAACGAAGGGGCCATGCGCATGGCCAAGCAGTTCACCAAGAAGCAGGAGTTCATCGCCCTCCAGGGTTCATTCCACGGCCGAAGCCTCGCGACCCTCTCCATCACGGGCAACAAGGATAGGAAGAAGGGCGGCGGGCCCTACATCCCCGGCGTGGCCTTCCATCCCGCCCCCTACTGCTACCGCTGCCCCTACGACAAGACCTACCCCGCCTGCGACATGCACTGCGCCAAGATGCTCGAGAAGACCATCCAGTACGACACCTCCGGGAACGTCGCCGCCTTCATCGCCGAGACCATGATGGGCGAGGGCGGCATCATCATCCCGCCCAAGGAATACTACAAGGAAGTGAAGAAGGTCCTGGACAAGCACGAAATCCTCCTCTTCCTGGATGAAGTCCAGTGCGGCTTCGGCCGCTCGGGCAAGTTCTGCGCCATCGACCACTACGGTGTCGAGCCGGACATCATGACCTTCGCCAAGGGCATAGCCGACGGCTTCCCCCTCTCGGCCTTCATCGCCCGGCCCGAGATCGCCGACTCCTTCAAGCCCGGCGACCACCTCTCCACCTTCGGCGGAAACCCCGTCTCCTGCGCCGCGGGCATAGCGAACCTCAATTTCCTCCTCAGGGAAAAGATCCCCGAGAAGGCCCTGGCCAAGGGCGAACGCGTCATGGGCGAGCTCAAGGACCTGCAGAAGAAGTTCCCCCTCATCGGCGAGGTGCGCGGATCGGGCCTCATGATCGGCATCGAGCTGGTCAGGGACGCGGCCAAGACTCCCGCCGCCGAGGAAGCGGGCAAGATCAAGGCGATGATGCGCCAGAAGGGCTTCCTCATCGGCGCCGGCGGCACCTACGGCAACGTGCTCCGCATGCAGCCTCCCCTTGTGATCAGCTCCGAGGAACTCTCCGCCGCCGTGGCGGCCCTAGCCGAGTGCTTCAAGGAGCTTGGATGAAAATTTCCATAATCGGATCCGGAGCCATGGGCTCCCTGTTCGGCGGGCGCCTGGCGCTCGCCGGGCAGGATGTGGTGCTCTACGACATCTACAAGGAGCACGTGGACGCGATCAACGCCTCGGGATTGTCCATCGAAGACGCCGCCACGGGCGAAACGACGGTGGTCCATCCCAAGGCATCAGCGGACCCCCAGGCCGTGGCCGATTCCGATGTCCTCATCATCTTTGTGAAATCCACCACCACCGAGGACGCGGCGGCCACCTTCAAGGCCTACGCCAAGCCGGGAACCATAGCCCTTACCCTGCAGAACGGCCTTGGAAACGAGGAGATCCTGCGCAGGCACTTCGGCGCCTCCGGGACCGCGGCGGGAGTGACCTCCCAGGGCGCCACCTTCCTGGGCCCCGGCAGGATACGCCACGCCGGCAAGGGCCCCACCCACATCTCCATGGCGGACGGCCGCCAGGAGAGGCTCACGCCCCTGGCCGAAGCCTTGGCCGCCGCGGGTTTCGAGACCCATGTGGACAGCGCCGTGGCCGACATGGTCTGGTCCAAGCTCATCATCAACGTGGGCATCAACGCCCTGACCGCACTCCTGGGCGTGACCAATGGGCGCCTGGTGGAGTTCGAGGAGACCAAGGCGGTCATGGCGCAGCTGGTGGACGAAGCCCTGGCGGTGGTCAAGGCCAAGGGCATAAGCCTCACCTACGCCGATCCCCTGGCGGTGGTCTACGACGTGGCCAAGAAGACGGGGGCCAATTTCTCCTCCATGCTCCAGGACTTCCAGAAGAACAGGCAGTCAGAGATCGATTTCATGAACGGCGCAATCGTCCGGGAAGGCAAGGCCCTCGGCATCCCCGTGCCCGTCAACGAAGCCATGACCAACCTGGTCCGCGCGGCGGACAAGATGCACGTGGCGGCCCAGGCCGCGTCCGCGGCGCAAGCAGCCCAAGCCGCCAAGAAGGGAGCCCAGCCATGATGGATTCCCGGGAAAAGGCCCTCGTGGCCGCCATAGACAGGGAAGAGCTTGTCCGTCTGACCCAGGACCTGGTGCGCATCGACTCGGTGATCCGCCCGGAGACGGGAGGCACGGAACGGGAAGTGGTGCGCTTCATCGTCGGGTGGCTTCGCAGGGAAGTCGGCATCGAGCCCAAGGTCGAGGAAGTCGTCCCGGGGCGCGAGAACATCATCCTCGTCGTGGATTCCGGCAAGCCCGGCCCCTGCCTCATGATCGAAGGCCACACCGACGTAGTCTCGGAAGGCGACCGCTCCTCCTGGTCCCGAGACCCCTTCGGGGCGGAAATCGTGGACGGCAAGCTCTACGGCCGCGGCTCCTGCGACATGAAGGCCGGAGTAGCCATGGCCATGGTCCTCGCCAAGGTCTTCGCCAAGACCAAGGAAGGCTGGGCCGGAAAGCTCAAGCTCGGCCTTGTCTGCGACGAGGAAGGCATGATGATAGGCATCAAGCACTACATCAAGCAGGGACACGCGGACGAAGTGACAGCCTGCCTCGTGCCGGAGCCGGAGGAAAACAACCTCTGCATCAGCATGAAGGGCGCCATCCGCGCCGTGGTACGGGTCCACGGAAAGATGGCCCACGGCGCAATGCCCCTCACGGGGATCAATCCCAACACCCGGCTGGCCAGGATCATCCTGGCCTTCGAGGAATTCGAGGCCGCGGAAAAGGCGCGGTGCGGAAGGGACCCCTACCTGGGCCTCCCCTCCGTCACCTTCACCGTCGTCCAGGCCCCGCCGCCGGGAAGCCCGGCCCAGCTGAATGTCATGCCCTCGGAAGCCGTAGGCTACGTGGACATACGGACAACCCTGGCCCAGGACCACGATCAGGTCCGCGCCGCCCTGCGTGGCATCCTGGCCGGCCTGGCCGAGAAGGATCCCGATTTCAAGGCCGACATCGAATACATCGAGGACAGGCCTGTTGTCGGCATTCCCAAGGATTCGCCCATCGCCGCCATCTCCGCCCAAGCCTATAGGGACATAACAGGCAAGGAACCTGTGTGGAACGGAGTACCCGGCGCCACGGACGGCACCTTCCTCTCCGCCTGGAAGAAAATCCCCTGCCTGGTCAACGGCCCAGGCCCGCGGCACATCCCCCATCAGAAGGACGAATATGTCGAAATCGAAGAACTTTTCGAGAGCGCCAGGATCTACGCTCTCTCCGCCGGCCGTTTCCTGGCCGTCGGCCGGTCCCCGGCCGAGGGGATAGCCGGATGAACATGCTTGAAATCAAAGGGCTCTGCAAGAACTTCGGTGCCCTGAAAGCCCTGGATACCGTGGACGTATCGGTCAAGGCCGGGAACATCCACGGCATCATAGGCCCCAACGGCTCCGGGAAGACAACCCTCTTCAACTGCATCACCGGAGTGCACAAGCCCGACGGCGGCTCGATTTCCTTCAACGGCGAGGACATCACAGGCCTCAGGGCCGACCTGGTGGCCAACAAGGGAATCCACCGCACCTTCCAGGCCGGCAAGCTTGTGCCCAACCTCACGGTGCTGGAGAATGTCATGTCCGGCGTCCAGGATCCCGTGGGCAGCGTCGTGAAGGACACCATCCTCCGCATGCCTTTCACCAAGGCGAAGAGGGAAACGGAGATCGAGGAAAAGGCGCGGCGCATCATCGAGATAACCGGCCTCACCCACTCCATGCACCGCTGGTCCAGCGACCTGGTATGGACGGAGCGCCAGCTGGTCCAGATAGCCCGGGCGATCATTTCCGAGCCAAAGCTCCTCCTTTTGGACGAGCCGGCCTCGGGCATGGGCGCAAAGGAAATTGACGAGGTTGAATCCATAATCCGCCAGGTCCGGGACATGGGAATCACAGTCATCGTGGTGAGCCACGACGTGAAGATGCTCATGAACCTATCCGACATGGTGTCGGTGCTCAATTTCGGACAGAAGATAGCCGAAGGCAGGCCGGAAGAAGTGCAGAAAAACCCCAAAGTCCTGGAGGCATACCTTGGCGCAGAATGAAGCAATCCTGAAGGTGGCCGACCTCTCGGTCTCCTACGGGCAGATCAAGGCCCTCAAGGGCGTGAGCATCGAAGTCTTCCCCAAGGAGATCGTGGTCCTCATCGGCGCCAACGGCGCGGGCAAGACAACCCTCCTTTCCACCATCCTGGGGCTCAACAACCCCGTGTCCGGAACGGTGGAGTTCGACGGAAAACGGATCGACAAGGTTCCGGCGGACAAGAACGTCCGGGCCGGGCTCTGCCTGGTGCCGGAAGGGCGCGGCGTCTTCGCCTCCATGAGCGTCATAGACAACCTCCTTCTAGGAGCCCACCACAACCTGCACGACAAGGACAAGAAGCTCGCCCGGGTCTACGAGTGGTTCCCCATCCTGAAGAAACGCAAGGACCAGGTGGCAAAGACCCTTTCAGGCGGGGAGCGGCAGATGCTCGCCATAGCCCGGGCCCTCATGTCCCAGCCCAAACTCATCATGGTGGACGAGCCCTCGATCGGACTCGCGCCCATCGTGGTGAACGACATCTTCAACATCCTCACCATGCTCAATTCCGAGGGGTACACAATCCTCCTCTCCGAACAGAACGCCTACAAGGCGTTGAAATGCGCCCACCGAGGCTACGTGCTGGAGACCGGGAACGTTTCCCTCTCCGGCTCGGCCAGCCAGCTCTTGAGCGACCCAGGCGTAAAATCAGCCTATCTGGGAGTGTAAGCATGCAAGTATTGATCGCTCAAATCATCAACGGACTTTCCCTGGGCAGCATCTACGTCCTGCTGGCCACAGGGTTCAACCTCCTCCTCCTGGTCGCCCTGATCATCCACTTCGCCTATCCCCAGGTGGTGGTGTTCTCCATGTACATCGTGTGGATCGTCCTCAAGGCCTCGGGGAACAACCTTCTCCTTGGAATCCTGGCGGGCGTGCTCTCATCGATAGCCCTCAACGTGTTCTTCGCGCCGATCTTCCAGAAGGTCATGAAGAACCGGGGAGAGGTGGACATCAACTCCACCATGGTCGTGTCGATGGCCATCGGCTTCATCATCACCGACGTCCTGTCCCATGAGTTCAACAAGGGCCTTCCCATCGCCTTCCCCGAAGCCCTCACGGGTTCAGGCCCCATGTTCAGGATAGGCTTGATCAGCATCCAGGCCGGCCAGGTCTGGTCCCTCGCCATAGGGGCCGCGGCGGTCACCGCCTTCTTCATCCTCCTGTACAAGACCAGGGCGGGACGGGCCTTCCGGGCAATCGCGGAAGATCCGGCGGGAGCCCGCCTGGTGGGAATCCCCATATTCAAGACGGGCATCCAGAGCTACGCCCTCTCGGGCATCATGGGCGGAATGACGGCGGTCCTCATCGCCATGCTCCTCCACTCCGCCTCCCCGGGTCTGGGCGAGCACATAGCCCACAAGGTCCTGGCGGTGTCCATCGTGGCAGGCCTGGGCAACCTTGTCGGGGGCCTGGTGGTGGGATTGGCCCTGGGCGTCCTTGAAGCCCTCATCCAGGGCTACTTCTCGGGCAGCTGGTCCAACTCCATCGCATTCGTGATCATGATCTTCGTCATTCTGTGGAAGCCGAAGGGACTCTTCGGCATCAAGGTCTAAGGGGGACTGCCGTGCCTTTATCGCTTTACTACTTCCTGTCCATCGCCGCGGTGAACATCCTCATGACCTGGGCCCTCTACCTCCCCTACCGCGTTGCGCACCTCCATTTCATCACCATCGCCAACATGGCCATCTCCGGCTACCTGGCGGGCTACCTGGTGATGGAACTCAACATGTCCTTCTTCCTGGCCCTGCTGATCGGCTTCGCCGTGGGAGGACTCATAGGCTACCTGGTGTCCCTGTTCATCGGCGACGCCCCCACCTTCGCCGTGGTCATCGTAGGCTTCACCTTCATCTACATCACCCGGACGGTGGTGGAGAACATGCCCGCCTTGGGCGGCACCATGGGCATGTTCGGCCTGCCCAACGTGGGGGCCAGCCCCGCGGCGCACCGGAACATCATCATAATCCTCCTGTACGCCCTGGTCCTGGTGGTGGGCTTCCTCATCCACCGCTTCGACAATTCAAGGCTCGGAAGGGCCGCCTCGGCCATATTCATCGACAAGGACCTGGCGACCTCCCTTGGCGTGGACATCAAGAAGGTAGGCCAGCTCGTCCAGGTCTTCAGCTGCCTGGTGGCGGGCGGGGTAGGGGTCCTCTACGGATTCATCTACAAGAGCTTCCACCTTGACTTCTTCACCTTCCACCTGGTGGGCGTCTTCATGACCACCATCTTCGTAGGCGGCTACTCCACCCTCTGGGGGACCGTCCTCGCCGCGCCCATACTCTACGGCCTGCCCCTTTTGTTCCCCCCCGAGGTTCAATCCTGGCGCATCGTGATTTATGGGGTTATACTGATACTGGTCCTGGTCCTGAAGCCGGAAGGCTTCATCACCCGGAAGCTGGTGTATTCCATCGGTTCCAGTCTCTCGCGAAGACGAGAGAAATAGATAGAGATTTCCAAGGAGGTCTTATGAAAAAACTGGTTGGCGTGATGGTGCTTCTTCTCGTCGCCGCGAGCATGAGTTTCGGCCAGGCAAAGGTGGTCGTGAACGAATGGCAAGTACCCTTCCTCAACAGCCTCACCGGCGCCATCGCCGCCATAGGCGAATTCCTGCAGTGGGGCGCCGAGTACGCCGCCGCGGAAATCAACGCCGCGGGCGGAATCGCCGGCAAGCCCGTCAAGGTGATCCCCGTCGACACGGCCCTCGATCCCCAGAAGGGATCGGTGGAAATGGCTCGTCTCGTAAAGGATACCCTGGTCGCCATGGGCCCCGTGCCCGAGCCGGTCATCATGGCCGCCATGCCCATCGCCGTGGAAAACGGCATGGTCTCCATGACCGCCACCACGTCCTATGAGTACGCAGCACGCTTCTTCCCCTGGACCGTGTCGTGGTTCCCCCCCACCCTGGACAGGCTTCCTCCCCTGGTAGCCGCCTGGGCGAAGCAGTTCCCGTCCATGAAGAACGTCGTGCAGTTCATCGAGCCCTACGGCCCCTGGCCTG
>JBFLXC010000129.1:0-7473 GCA_040757435.1 Spirochaetota bacterium
GGTTCATCGGGTTGGGATACCAGCCGTCCCACTTGGAGAGGTCGATCATGTTCTGGGTCACGTAGAAGTAGAGGGGGATGATCGCCATGTCCTCGTCGATGAGGATCTTCTCGGCGTCCATGAGGAGCTGCATGCGCTCCGCTCCGGAAGTCACCCTGGACTTCTCGATGAGCTCGTCGTACCTCTTGTTGGAATAGAGGCCGTCGTTCTGGGTTCCGCCGGTCACCCACATGTCGGAGAAGGTGGAGGGATCCAGATAGTCGCCGATCCAGCCCGCGCGGGCGAGATCGAAGTTGTGGGACTGGGACCTGGTGTCGAGGTAGGTTCCCCACTCCTGGTTCACCAGGGTCACGTTGATGCCGAGGTTGGCCTTCCACTGGGCCTGGACGAACTCGGCGATCTTCTTGTGGCTGGCGGAGGTGTTGTAGAGGATGGCGAAGGTGGGGAATCCCTTGCCGCCCGGATAGCCGGCGTCCGCCAGGAGCTTCTGGGCAGCGGCGGGGTCGAATCCGTATCCCTTGGCGGGGGTGTAGCCCGTGGAGGGAGGCACGAAGGAGTTGGCCGGTACCTGGCCGCCCTGGGTGACCTGCTCGACCAGGGCCTTCTTGTCGAATCCCATGGCGAGGGCCTTGCGGACCCTGGGGTCGTCCAAGGGCTTGCGGGTCACGTTGACGATGTAGTAGTAGGTGCCGTACTGGGGATAGACGTGGAAGTTCTTGTCAAGCTTGATCTGGGACATGAGCTCGAGGGGAACGGTGTCGATCCAGTCGGCGGCGCCGGACTTGTACAGGTTGTAGCCGACGTTGACGTCGTCGTTGGCGAGGAAGGTGACCTGCTTGAGGGCGACGTTCTTGGCATCCCAGTACTTGTTGTTCTTGACCACTACGACGCGCTCCTGGGGCTTCCACTCCTTGAGCACGAAGGGGCCGTTGGACACCCAGTTCTGGGGTTTGATCCAGTCGTTGCCGAACTTCTCGACGGCGTGCATGGGCACCACGGCGAAGGCGTAGTGGACGACCATGTCGGGGAAGAAGGGGATGGGTCCTACCAGGTTGACTTCAAAGGTGTACTTGTCCACGGCGCGGATCTTGACAGCCTCGGGGCCGGCCTTGCCGGAGAGGTAGTCCATGCCGCCGGCGATGTAGGCGGCGGGGAGATCGGCGTACTGGAAGGCGTTCTTGGGATCCATCTTCCGAAGCCATGACTTGACGACCGTGTCGGCGGTGATCTCGACGCCGTCCGACCAGGTGGCCTTGCGGAGCTTGAAGGTTACGGTCTTGTAATCCTTGGAGAAGCTCCAGCTTTCCGCGATGCCGGGAAGGGCGCGGTTGGTGCGGGGATCGCCGACCGTGAGTCCCTCGAAGAGGGCCATGTAGATCCGGTGTTCCGGAACGCCTTCTACGGCGTGCGGATCAAGGGATACTGGTTCGGTGCCGTTTACGATGGTGAAGTTCTGGGCGCCGAGGGCTGCGACCGCGAGCAACGCGAAAAGGGCGAATATAGTCCTTTTCATTCATACCTCCTGAAAATAAAATACTCGTTAAAATATATACTCCCTGCGGTAGGAATGCAAGAAATATTTGCTTTCCTGTTTCAAGCCGGCCCAAGGACGCGCGCCTGGGAGCCCGAGGCGGCCTTTTCCACCTGGATCCGGGCGGGAATGCGGTTTTCCAGCCCAGCCACATGGGAAACGATGCCTATGACCCTGTTTCCCCTGATCTTATCCAGGACGCTTATCGCCCTGTCCAATGCCTCCTCGTCCAGGGAGCCGAAGCCCTCGTCTATGAATACGGCGTCGAGGGAGACGCCCCCCCGCCGTTCCCGGATGGAGTCGGCGAGGCCCAGGGCGAGGCTTATGGCGGCGAGGAACTTTTCCCCTCCCGAGAGGGTGGCCGTAGGCCTGCCCTGGCCCGTCCAGGAATCCAAGACCCTGAGGCCCAGGCCCACCCTTCCCCTGCCCGAAGCCTGTCCGTCCTCGGGCTGGAGGTAATAGCGGCCGTCGGAGAGGTCGGCCAGGTGGATGGAGGCGCGGCGGACTACCTCGGAGAAATACATCGCCAGGACGAAGAACTTGAAGGGCATGCGGCGGCCGGGGATTTCCCCCCGGAGCAGCTCGGCCAGGGATGCAAGGCCCCTGCTGGCTTCCTCCATTTCCTTCCGCCGCGCCTCCAGGCCGCGCAGCTCCCCGATGCCCGCTTCAAGGCGGCTTTCCTCCAAGGCCAGGGCGTTGGCCTCCCCCCGGGCCTCGGATGCTGCGGCCTCGGCCCTGGCCGTCGCCTCCTCCAGGGCCTTGATGTCAGGCGCGGGCCTACCGGGAGGAGGCAGGTCCGGAGCGAGGGAGGCCGCCTTGGCCAAGGCAGCCGCCAGGCTCTCCCTATGCCGCGCCGCGGCGTCCTCTTCCGCCGCCAGGTCCTTCTCCTCCATGAGCGCCGACTCAAGCCTGCCCAAGGCCGGCGGCAGTCCCTCCCCGGGCGCGGCGAAGCCCTTGTCCGCCAGGGCAGCCCCGAGGGTTTCCTTGGCCGAGTCCAGGTTCCGCCGGGCATCCTCCAGTTCCTTCGACAAAGCCTCCAATGCTGAGGCTGCCGCGGCCGAAGCCTCATCCCAGCGGGCGCAGGCTTCGAGGATCCTCGCCTTTTCGGCCTCCTCCTCCCCCAGAATCCTGCGGGCTTCAGCCAAGCCAGGCCCGGGGTCCTCGCCCCCCGACTCCCTCCGGGCTTCGTCGGCAATGGCGGCCAAGCGGCTTTCCTCAAGCTTCGCCTTCTCCAGGGCGGCGCGGAGGCGTTCCAAATCCCCGCGGCGGAGCTTCATGGCGGCTTCCTTGCCGCGGATTTCCCTCCGCGCCGCCTCGAAGCTCCCCAGCTCCCCGGAAAGCGCCGCCAGGCGGGCCTTTCTGGTCTCCAAGGCTTCAACCACGAGGCCGGACAAGGCGGAAATGCCGGCCAATGCAGAAACGCCGGACCATGCCGCTGCTCCTCCCCCAAGGGCCTCGGAAGCCGGAATCCCATCCCCAAGCCCGAAGCCCGCATCCTTGGCCGCACCCGCCAGCCCGGCCGCTGACTCCAAAGCTTGGGCTTTCAGCTCCTCAAACCGCCTTCGGCGGTGCGAAAGTCCTTCCTCCGACTTGGCCGCCGCCTTCTCCGCGGCCACCAAGGCCTCCCGCGCCTCCCTGGTCTTCAGCTCCAGCCGGCCCGAATCCATGGCGCCTTTGGCGGGTACCGGATGATGGACCGAGCCGCAGACCGGACAGGGCTTCCCTTCCTCCAGTGTGGAAGCGAGCATCGCCGCCTCGCTGGACCTGAGGGCTTCCTCCGCCAGGCCGAGATCCCGGGCCGCCGAATCCCTCGTCCCCGCGGCGGCCGCCGCCTCCGCCGCGGCCGCCGCTAGCTCCGACTCGGCCTTCCGGGCCTCGCCCACAAGCCGCTCGGCCTGCCTCAGCCGCTCCGCCAAGGCCGAAAGCCCGGCCGTTGCGATCCTCTCCTCCTCCATGGCCTCCCGGGCTTCCCCTTCCCTTCCCAAGAACTCCGCAACCCTATCCAGCTCCGCCTGCCCATCCGCCAGGGCTTTCTCCGCGGCGGCCCTGGCCTCCTCCAGGCCCCTGGCTCCTTCCACCGTCTTCGCCAAGGCGTTTTCCGCATCCTTTCGGCGGAGCCAGGCTCCCAAGGCCTTTTCCAAGGCGAAGACCCTCTCCCTCCGCGCTCCCAGCCCGGCCTCCAAGGCCTCCAACCTTCCGCGCAACGCCAGGATCTCGCCTTTCCTGGCCTTCAAGGCCTCGTCCTCTGAAGACAAGGCGCCAACCTTTTTTTCCAGCGCCGAGACCGTCCTCTCCAGGGAAAGGAATGCATCCCTGGCAGGCTTGGCCTGCGCCGCGGCCTTGGCCCTTCCTATCCTCGCCGCCCTCTCCTTTTCCAAGCCCTCCCTGACTTCCAGCGCCTTGGCCTCAGCTTGGGCCGCCAAAGCCACCCGGGCCCTTGCCGCCCGCTCAGCCTCAGCCTCCAGGACCTTCCTGTACTCTCCCAAAGCCCTGAAGGCTTCGGCTTCCTTCGCCCTCGCCTCCCCCACCCTCTCCCGCACCACCCTCAGACTCCCCTCCGGGTCCTCCCCCAGCTCCGCCCTGCGCCGGACGATTTCCGCCGAGACATAGCCAAGCTCCGCCCTCGAAGCCCCCGCCCTCTCCTTGGCCAGCTCCGCCACAACCCCATGGGCGTGGACGGGAAAAAGCTTTTCAAGGATGGCTCCCTTGCCCGTGGAATCCATCTCCAGGAACTCCTGGAACTCCCCCTGGGGCAGGAGGATGATCTTCGAGAACTCCTCGGCGCTCAAGCCCACACGCTCCGACAGCGCCTTGTTCACCCCCGTCACACCCTCGGCCAAGGGCTTCCAATTCCCTCCCACGCCCCCCGCCTTCGTCGGCCCGCCCTCCCGGATCCAAAGCCCCGCCGCCGCCGGCACATCCGTGAATCCCCCGCCCCGCTTCGGCTTCGCGTAGGGGGGATTCCTGACCACCCGGTACTCGCATCCGGAGAGGAAAAACTCGAATTCCACCTCTGGCTTTTCCCCTGGAAGGGCGAAGTCCGAGGCCAGCTCCCCCTCGGAGCCCTTCCTCGCCCCCGGGGCCTGGCCGAAAAGCGCGTAGGTGATGGCGTCGAACAGAGTCGATTTCCCCGATCCGGTCTTCCCGCAGATGAGGAAGAACTCCCCAAGGCGAGAAAAATCCACTTCCGTCCGTTCCCTGTAGGGGCCGAAGTTGCTGAGCGCGAGCCTACTGGGCCTCATGCAAGGCCTCCTTCGCCAAGGCGGAGAAAAGCTCCGCCGTCCCGGGCTCGGGGCCGCCTCCCTTCATCTCACGATGGAACATCTCGAAATCCCTCTCCAAGGCCGACAAGGGATCCAAAGCCTCCCGAGCCGCTGCCAAAGCCCCCGCCGACTCCTCAGTCGCCGCCGCAATCTCCGCCCCTTCCTTACCCCCGCCCTCTCCCCCTGCGACCCCCATCCTTCCTGCGGCTCCGGCCAGGCTGCCGAACTTCCGCCTGAAACACTCCTGGCTCGTCCCCACGAGGCGTGGGTATAGCTCCTTCAGCCTCTCCCCGGCGTTTGCCACGGGTTCCTCGTCAAGAAGAGTGGCCTCCACGTAATCTCCGCGCTCCTCCTTCGGAAGAGGATTGTCCACAAGATCGCGGAATAATCCCCTCAACCTCCTCAGCTCCCTCAGGGGCTTGATCCGGACGAAGCGCACCGCCCGAGTCCCTCCAGTCTCCACCTCCAAAAACCCTTTTTCCATCCCCGCCTCGCCCATGGAATAGGCCATCGGCGAACCCGAGTACCATGCCTTGGGCGCCGGGCTCTGGCATCTATGGAGATGCCCCAGGGCCACGTAGTCGAATCCCTCGAAGATTCCTGCGCCCACCTGCTCCGCCGCTCCCACGAAGGCCGTCTCGCTCTCAGAGACCAATGCTCCCGCGGCGAAGCAATGCGCCACCAAAATATTCGGTCCCGCCGCCCAGTCTGTCTTAGAATCAAGTGCCTTGGAGTCACCCGTCCTCGGGCCACCCGCTTCCGTCACCCTGGGGTCAACCACCTTGTCTACCTTGGGGTCAGACCCCAAAAATTGACGTATAGCCCCCACAGCCTTGCGCATCATCTCGTCTTGGGAAAGCAGCCGAGCCTGCCCTGCTCCATACCTCTCCGACGCGCCTTCCTCCCCGGGCCTAGTCTCCGGCCTCGGTTCGCCTTCCGAAACAATCCCCGAGGAGTTTTTCCGGGCAGCCTGCGGGGCATGGTCCTCCTCCAGCTCCTTCTCCCCCGCCCAGGGTTGCCGCCTCCAATCGGCGCTCAGCTGGGTCAGGAACGGAAGGGCCCAGACAGCCACCCGCCCTACCCCCCGCTTCTCTTCCCGGCCTGACTGCGACGCGTCCAAATCCTCCACAAAGATCGGTTCCCTCCGAATCTCCGTCACGATCTCGATCCCTGCCTCCGCCATGAATTTCGATCCGAAAGCCAGGCGTCCCGATGAGTCGTGGTTCCCAGGGATGACGACTATCTTGAGGCCGGGAACCGCTTTAAGGGCGGACTGGAGGAAGGAATCGAAGCAGGCGATGGCACCTACGGGCGGGATCGCTCGGTCGTAGACGTCGCCGGCGATTATCATCAAGGAAGGTTTTCGCTCGGCCAAGGCTTCGACTACCCTGTCCAGCACGTAGGCCTGGTCCTCCAGGAGGTCGTAGCCACGAAAATTCTTGCCCAGGTGGAGGTCCGAAAGGTGGAAGAGTCGCATAGGGCTAGGATGAGGCTGCGGAACCCATGAGTCAATGCGTAGTGTCACGAAGCTTGTGTGTGGGAACGCACAAAATAGGTATAGAGCAGGGCGGAAGCAGTCGTTGGTCTAAAGTTTTCCTTCAACCCTCCTTTTATGCTTACATTATAAAGGAATTCGAATAGAATACACACAAGCTTTGAAACACTACCGGAGGAAAACATGCATTACAGAAGGCTCGGATCGGCGGGCGTAAAGGTATCCCTCCTCTCCCTCGGCTCCTGGGTCACCTACGGCTCCCAAGTGGACGTGGACGCCGCGGCAGAAATGATAAAGCTAGCCTATGACCGAGGCGTCAATTTCTTCGACAACGCCGAAGTCTACGCGGGGGGCAAGTCCGAAAAAATCATGGGCGCCGCCTTCAGGAAGCTCGGGCTCAGGCGGGGATCCTTCCTCGTATCCACCAAGCTCTACTGGGGCCTGGCCGACGGACCCAACGAAAAGAACACACTGAACAGGAAATATCTCCTGGAAGCCATGGAAGGAAGCCTCGAGCGCCTGGGCATGGGACACGTGGACTTCGTGTTCTGCCACCGCCCCGACCCTGAAACTCCTATGGAGGAGACAGTCAGGGCCATGAGCGACATCGTTTCCTCGGGCAAGGCCTTCTACTGGGGAACCAGCGAGTGGTCGGCGGAACAGGTCCGGGAAGCCTGGCAGATCGCCGACCGGCGCAACCTCCACCGACCGCAGATGGAGCAACCCCTGTACAACATGCTCGCCAGGTCAAAGGTGGAAAAGGAATTCGCCAGGCTCTACGACGGAATAGGCCTAGGCTTGACCACCTTCAGCCCCCTTGCCTCGGGCCTTTTGTCGGGAAAATACAAGAACGGCATACCGGAAGGATCCCGCTTCGCCCTGCCGGGTTACGAATGGCTCAAGAAACGGTACATGCACGACCGCTTCATCTCAGGCGTGGCGGCCTTGGAACCCATAGCCGCCGAGCTGGGATGCACCATGAGCCAGCTTGGCATAGCCTGGGTTGCCAAGAATCCACGGGTCTCCACGGTCATCACCGGCGCCTCCCGCCGGGAGCAGCTTGAGGAAAACCTGGGCGCCTTGGACGTGCTCCCCAGGCTCACTCCCTCGGTGCTGGAGCGCATCGACGCCGCCCTGGGCGACATAGTCCAGTGAGGTGACGATCCGTCCGGAGAAACGGACGG
>JBFLXC010000130.1:0-7423 GCA_040757435.1 Spirochaetota bacterium
GATTCGGCCTTTATACGGATATGAACGCCATAAGGGCCGACGAGGATCTGGACCAGATCCACTCCCTTTACGTTGACCAGTGGGACTGGGAGAGGGTGATAGGCGAATCGGAGCGGAGCCTTGAGTTCCTCCGCCATGTGGTGACGAAGATCTATTCCGCCATGAAAAGACTGGAATTCCGCATGCACGACCTCTATTCCTCCCTGCCCCTCGAGCTTCCCGAGACCATCGCCTTCGTCCACGCCGAGGAAGCACTTGCCAGGTATCCTGGGTTGAGCCCCAAGGAGAGGGAAGACGCCCTCGCCAAGGAATACGGGGCCGTCTTCCTCATCGGCATAGGCGGAGCCCTGGCCAACGGCGAACCCCACGACGGCAGAGCCCCGGACTACGACGATTGGAGCAGCCCCACGGTAAAGGGCTACAAGGGCTTGAACGGCGACATCATCGTTTGGAATTCTACGATAGGACGGGCCTTCGAGCTCTCATCCATGGGGATCCGGGTGGACAAGGCAGCCTTGGAGCGGCAGTTGGCCATCACAGGCAAGGAATCCCGGAAAAGCCTATACTTCCATTCAAGACTCCTCGAAGGAAGCCTTCCCCTCTCCATCGGCGGAGGCATCGGACAATCCCGGCTTTGCATGTACATGCTCCGCAAAGCCCACATAGGCGAGATCCAGGTAGGCCTCTGGCCCGAGGAGACCAGGGCGCGGTGCGGCAAGGCAGGCATTTTCCTCCTGTAGCGGAGGAAGGCGGCGCCGCCAAACTTGACAAGGGAGTGGGGCCGCTCTAGGATTCCAGGGTCGAATGACAGCGCGATCCGGCGGCGCCGCCGCCGGCCGATGAAGGAGCGTCTATCAAAGGCAGATATATCCTGCGCCGCCTGGCTGTCGGGATTCCCACGTTTTTCGGCATCACCTTGCTTGCCTATCTCATCTCCGCCATGGCTCCCGGCAGCCCATTGGACGCCCTGCTCGCGGACCCGAACATCAACCCCGCGGAGATAGAGAGACGGAGGATCGAGCTCGGCCTGGACAATCCCGTCCTCATCCAGTACTTCACCTGGCTCAAGGAATTCTTCCAGGGGAACCTCGGCTACTCCTTCAAGACCCAAAGGGCCGTCGCCGCCATGATTCTGGAGCGCCTGGGCCCCACGGCGATCCTGGCCGGCTCCTCCATCATCCTCTCGCTCCTCGTGTCCATTCCCCTGGGAATCCTCGCCGCCTCAAAGCCCTATTCCAAGCGGGACTACCTTTTCTCAAGCCTTTCCTTCCTCATGGCAGCCACGCCCAATTTTTTCTCCGGCCTCGTCCTCATCTATGTGTTCGCCGCCCTCCTGCGCATTCTTCCAACGGGAGGCATGTACGATTCCTCGGGGGCCAGGACCTTCGCCATCCTGGCGAGGCACCTGGTGCTCCCCACCCTGGTCCTGTCCTTCCAGCAGATCGGCTCCTGGATCCGCTACATGCGGGGCTCCATGCTGGAGGTCCTTCAGGAGGACTATATCCGCACAGCCAGGGCGAAGGGCTTAAGGCGCCAGGCCGTGATCCTGAAGCACGGCCTTAAGAACGCGCTCATCCCCGTGGTGACCGTGGTGGGGATGTCCATACCCTCCCTGGTGGGCGGTGCTGTGGTCACGGAGCAGATCTTCGGCTGGCCCGGCGTGGGTTCCCTCATGGTCCAGTCCATAGCGGCCCGCGATTATCCCGTCATCATGGGGATCACCGTCCTTGTAGCCTTCGTGGTGCTCCTGGCCAACCTCTTGACCGACCTGGCCTACGGGATCCTGGATCCGAGGATCAGCTATGCCTAGATCGAGGGGAAAATCCGACGCCGACAAGGGCTCCTCCTACTTCGCGGACGCGGCGGCCAAGTTCAAGGAGCACCGCCTGGCCGTATTCGGCCTGGGCGTCCTTTTTGCCCTCATCATCATCGTAGTCTTCGCCCCCCTCGTCTTTCCCCTGGATCCCTATACCTCGGATTACCTCGAGTTCGGCACGGCTCCCAGCGCGAAGCATCCCCTGGGTACCGACGCGGTGGGCCGGGACCTTCTTGCGAGGATGGTCCACGGCGGCAGGACCTCCCTCTTCGTAGGCCTAGCCTCGACCTTGGTGAGCCTTTTGATAGGCGTTCCCCTGGGACTCGCGGCAGGCTACTACCGGGGCTGGTGGGAAACCCTGGTGATGCGGATCGCGGACATATTCATGTCCTTTCCCGCCATGGTCCTCATCCTCGTCCTGGTGGCCGTCGTGGGCCCCTCCATCTGGTCCGTCACCATAGTCATAGGGATCCTCGGCTGGACCCAGTTCGCCCGCCTGGTTTTCGCCAACGTGCTCTCCGTCCGCGAGAAGGAGTACATCGAATCCGCCCGCGCCGTGGGCACCCGAGACCTGGCCATCCTGGCCCAATATGTCCTTCCCAATTCCATAGCCCCCATACTCATATCCATGACCTTCAGGACGGCCCAGGCGATAATCCTGGAGTCTTCCTTGAGCTTTCTGGGCATGGGCGTGCAGCCGCCCATGGCCAGCTGGGGCAATCTCATGAATGAGGCGCTCTCCATCACCGTCCTGTCCCAAAAGCCCTGGATCTGGGCGCCTCCGGGCATCGCCTTGGTTCTCATCGTCCTTTCTATTAACTTTGTAGGGGACGGGATCCGGGACGCCCTGGACCCCAAGATGAAGGTGTAGCCTTCCCAAGATCATCCCGGAGCCAACCCATCGCGGAGGCTCCGCAGGAATATGTAAGGAGTATGTATGAACGCAGGTTCCAGAAGATTCCGGGCCCTTTCCCTGCTCTTCCTGGCCTTGACCATCTTTTCCCCCATGGCCTTCGCCCAGGCGGCCAAGCCCAAAGTCGTCACCCTGGCCATGACCAATGCCTGGGATTCCATGATGCCCATGAACACGAACTCCAACTATGGGCTTCTGGTGTACGACCAGATCTACGACCGCCTGGTGGTTACCAAGGCGGACGGAAGCTTCGCCCCCAGGCTCGCCAAGAGCTGGTCGGTCAACGCCGCCTCCACCGCCATCACCTTCACCCTCAACGAGAACGCGAAGTGGCACGACGGCAAGCCCGTGACCGCCCACGACGTGGTCTTCACCGCCCAGATGTATTCCGATCCGGCGGTCAAGGCCTTGGGACGCTATCGCCTGAACTACTTCGCAGGCACGGACGACGCCGGCGCCGAGCTCTCGCCGGATTCCATCGGAGTCAAGGCCGAAGGGGACTACAAGGTAGTCTTCACCCTCAAGAAACCCATCTACGCCGACGCGGTGATCGACCAGTGGGCCACGGCCTTCTTCATCGTTCCCAGGCACATCTTCCAGGGGAAGACAGCCGCCGAGATCAACGCCCCGACCCTCTGGGCCAAGCCCGTGGGTTCAGGGCCCTTCAAGTACGAGCGGGAGATAACAGGCGAGCGCATGGAATTGGTGGCCAACAAGGATTACTTCCTCGGCGCCCCGGATTTCGACCGCCTAGTCATCCGCATCATGCCCTCTGCCAGCCTCCTGGCGGGGCTCATCTCCGGAGAGGTGGACATAGTGGCCGGCGGAGCCATGGGCTCCATTTCGCTGGACGACTGGCCCACCGCCCAGAAACAGGCCAACCTGGTGACCGAGTCGATCCCGACCCTCAACTACCAGACCCTCATCATCAACACCCAGCAGCCCTATATGACCCAGAAGGTACGGCAGGCATTCAACATGGCCATCAACCGGCGCGTGCTGGTGGACGCCCTCCTCCGCGGCCAGGGCACGGCCATCATGACCCCCATCGCCCCCGCCAGCCCCTACTTCAACCAGAACCTCAAGGACATCTGGTACGATCCCGCCAAGGCGGCCCAGATCCTCAAGGAGGAGAAGTTCCCCTTCGACAAGGAACTGGTCTTCTTCGTCCCCTCTGGCAACATAGCCAGGGAGCGCACCGCCGTCCTCATCGAACAGGATTTTGAAAAGCTTGGGGTCAAGGTCAGGATACAGACCGTGGACTTCCCGACTTTGATGAACAACATGCGCGCAGGCTTGCACGACTTCGGCATCATAGGCTCAGGCGGCACCCTGGATCCGGCGGAAAGCCGGGAAATGGTGAGCCCCACCTCCACGGTCAACTTCTCCCGCCTCACCGCGCCGGTTCTCACGGACATCATCGACGCCGGATCGGCCAAGCTCACCTTCGCCACCCGCAAGCCCTTCTTCGACCAGTACCAGGAGAAGGTCAGGGAGCTATCCCACATGCCCTACCTCTACACGACCAACGCCCTCATGGCCTATAACAAGCGCCTCTCCAACGTAAGCGCCGTGGACTTCTCCCGCCTCAACTGGAAAGCCTGGGAATGGAAGGTCAAGGACTGATGTGGGACAAGGGATCAAAAAGGGAGATCCTCCTTGAGGTCGCGGACTTGAGGACCCAGTTCGCGACCAAAAAGGGACAGGTGGTCGCCGTGGACGGCATAGGCTTCTCCCTACGGAAGGGGGAAGTCCTCGGCATAGCCGGCGAGTCGGGCTGCGGCAAGTCCGTCACCTCCCTTTCGATCCTCAGGCTTCTGCCTGATTACGCCTCCGTGAGTTCCGGAACGATACTGCTTGGCGGCAAGGATCTCCTCGGGCTCACGGAGGAGGAGATGTGCGATGTCAGGGGCAACGAGATCGCCATGATCTTCCAGGACCCCATGACCTCCCTGAATCCTGTCTTCACCCTGGCCACCCAGATGATGGAGCCATTCATGATCCACCAGGACCTGGACAAGACCCAGGCGAGGGCGAAGGCCCTGGAAATGCTCAAGAAAGTAGGAATCCCCTCCCCGGAGCTGCGCCTGGACGAATATCCCCACCAGCTTTCCGGGGGCATGCGCCAGAGGGTCATGATCGCCATGGCCCTTTCCTGCAATCCCCGCCTTCTCATCGCCGACGAGCCCACCACAGCCCTGGACGTGACCACACAGGCCCAGATCCTTGACCTTATGAGGGACCTGCGGGACGACCTTGGCACGGCCATCATGCTCATCACCCACGACCTCGGCGTGGTGGCGGAGATGGCGGATTCGGTCTTGGTGATGTACGCGGGGAAGGCGGTGGAGTATTCCCCCGCCTATGATCTCTTCCTAAACCCCAGGCATCCCTATACCCAAGGGCTCCTCGAGTCCATCCCCAGGCTCGAGGAGGAGGCGGACGCATTGCGCACCATACCTGGGACCGTGCCCAACCAATACGAAAGGATACAAGGTTGCAAGTTCCGGGCCAGGTGCCCCTACGCAATGGCCGTCTGCGCGGAAAAGGACCCTCCAGCCTTCCTGGTCGGCAAGGCACAGGTCTTCTGCTTCAAGTACGCCGAAGGGGGATCCGATGCCTGACACTGTGGCCGCCGAGGGACAGCCGCTCGGCGGCGGCCTGCTCCTGGAGGTGCGGGACCTGAGGAAGCACTTCGGAGGCAAGCGGCGGTTCATGGACGGACCGCCCAAGGTGGTGAGGGCGGTGGACGGAGTCGATCTTTCCGTGCGCCCGGGGGAGACCATGGGCCTCGTGGGGGAATCGGGCTGCGGCAAATCAACCTTGGGCCGCGCCATCCTGGGCCTCATTCCTCCCAGCTCGGGATCCGTACGTTTCAAGGGAAGGGAAATCAGCGGCCTGCCAAAGGAAGAAGCCCGGCAGCTCAAGCGAAGGATGCAGATCGTGTTCCAGGATCCCTACGGCTCCTTGAATCCCCGCATGACCGTCCTGGACCTCGTACGGGCTCCCTTGGATGTCTTTTCCATCGGCACGAGGGCGGAAAGGGAGGAAAGGGTTGTCCGGATGCTCGAGCATGTGGGAATGGGAAGCCACCAGTTGAACCGATATCCCCATGAGTTCTCCGGAGGCCAGCGCCAGCGGATCGGCATAGCGCGTGCCCTCATCCTCGAGCCCGAGTTCGTGGTCTGCGACGAGCCCGTCTCGGCCTTGGATGTATCTGTGCGCGCCCAGGTCCTCAACCTCATGGGCGGCCTCCAGAAGGAACTGGGGCTCACGTACCTCTTCATCTCCCACGACCTTTCGGTGGTGAAGCATATCTCCGACCGGGTGGCCGTCATGTACCTGGGAAAGATCATAGAGATCGCCGATAAGCAGAACCTTTATTCGAATCCCCTCCATCCCTACACCCAGGCCCTTCTTTCAGCGATTCCCAAGCCCAAGGCCCAGGCCCGGCGCGGCCGAGGAAAATGCGCCCTCAAGGGCGACGTGCCCAGCGCCTACGCCCTGCCCCCAGGCTGCCGCTTCCATCCCCGCTGTCCCAAGGCGGTGGACATCTGCTCCAAGGTGGAACCCCTGCTGGTCGAAAAAGGCGACTCCCCCACGCACCTGGCCGCCTGCCACCTGGCGTGATTTTTTAAGAAAAGCGTTCGACCTGCGGCCTTGCCTTGTGTATACTGCGCCAATGGAACGATCCAGCCACATCAAATCCTTCTTGCCTGTCCTCGGCTACATCCTCCTCTGCGCCGCGGGGCTCTCCTTGTATCTTTTCGGCTTCTATGAGGCCACCCGGGATTCCATCATTCTGGCGCTCGTTTTTTCCCTGCTCATCGCCGGATTTATTTATCAGTCGGGCAGGGAAGGACGCGACCTTTTCAAAGTGAAAAGGATCGTCCTGACTCTGGGGATAAAAAGCCTTACGGAGTTCGCCGCGGTGCTGGGAGCGGCGCTGCTTACATTTTTCCTTGTCCGGAACCTTGGAATGGGCGCTGTCCTCGCATCAAGCTTCGTAGGCCTCCTGGGAGCCTTGGCTCTTCCTACCCTGGCAGTGCCGATCTTCTGCGGATCCTTCGTCGGCATGGCTAGCCCCGCGGCCTATGAGAGCTACCTGTGCATGGTCATTGCTGGAAGCGTTGTGGGGCTGGTTTTCGCCCTTGGCAAGGGCGTTTTCGACGGTTTCGGCGGAAAGCTGGGCACGATGGCCTTCATCGGCTGCCTGGCGACAAGCCTTTTGCGCGGCATCCCGCTTCAAGCGTCGCCAATCCCATCATGGGATGTGGGGCTCCTCATCCTCCTGTACGCCATGCTCGGCGCCGTGTTCGCATACGCGTTGAGCATCAGGCTCGGAAAAGGGCCGGTACTCGGCTCCGCCTTCGTGGGCCTGGCGGCCGCCCTCCTCCTGCCGCCCATATACGGTGCCGAGCTTGGAAAGAGTCTGGCGGTGGTGGCATTCTGCTCCTCCTTCGTGGGAATGAGTTCCGCCGCTCGATTGGAGAATGAAGGAATAGTAGCCATGGCCGGTTTGGCCTGCGGCCTTGCCTACATGTACGCAAGCCCTTGGCTGGGGGGGGCAGGGGGAAAGCTTGGGACCCTCGCCCTGGCGTCAAGCATCGCCGTCTCCGGATTGGTTCGATTCTACCGATCGGTCGGGCGGAGGTTTCCCGCCACCGGTAGAAATCCTTCTTAAGAAACCCGAA
>JBFLXC010000131.1:0-7364 GCA_040757435.1 Spirochaetota bacterium
AATGGTGCCTATGATGATGGAAGACTCGGAGGCAGATAGCCTCATGATCCCGTTGTTTTCAAAGAAGAAATAGAAGGTGATCCCCATGAGACCGGAGAAGGCGATTAGGGGAAGATCCCTTGTACGCACCCGCAGGGAGGTCTTGGTGGCCAGGGCTATGAGGGGAAGGATCAGGCTCGCGATGACGAAGCGGGAAAGAGCCAGGCTCATGGGCCCCAGTTCCCGCACCGCCACTTTTATGGATAGAAAGGTCATGCCCCAGATTACAGCCACGAGGATGCCGAATAGGGGAACAAAGGGTTGGGACCGTCGCATCGGCCTACTCTATCCGTGGCGGCGGATTTTTGTCTATACTGAGGCATGGACCGTATCAGGCTCGATGGATGCTCGCTGACGATCGAAGACCTAGTGCGCGTGGCCAGGAACGGCGCCGCGGTTGAACTGGACGAGGATGCGGCCGCCAGGATGCGCGCCTCCAGGACGGTGGTGGAGCGCTGCGTGGACCGGGAGCTCGTCCGGTATGGCATAACCACCGGATTCGGCAAATTCTGCAACGTCGTGATCTCCAAGGAGGAGAACTCCATACTCCAGAAGAACCTCATCATGAGCCACGCCTGCGGCCAGGGAGAGCCCCTGTCCAAGGAAGTCGTCCGGGCGATGATGGCCTTGCGGGCCAACGCCCTGGCGGTGGGGAATTCGGGCATCCGACCCTCCACGGTTCGCCTCCTCTTGGACATGCTCAACGCCGACATTACGCCGGTGGTTCCGGAGAAGGGTTCCCTGGGCTCCTCGGGGGACTTGGCGCCCCTGGCCCACATGGCCTTGGTGATGATCGGCCTTGGGGAAGCCTATTTCCGGGGCGAACGCGTGGCGGGATCGGCGGCCCTTTCCATGGCGGGCCTCAAGCCGGTGGCGCTGGAGGCGAAGGAGGGGCTCGCCCTCATAAACGGAACCCAGGCCATGACCGCCGTGGGCGCCTTGGCCGTCCACGACGCCTGCCTCGCCTATGGAAGCGCCCAGATAGCCTCTGCCCTCACCATCCAGGCCTTGCGGGGAATCACCGACGCCTTCGACGCGAGGATACAGGAGCTGAGGCGCCAGCCTGGACAGACAGCCTGCGCCGCGGAGCTGCGCCGCCTCCTTGAGGATTCCCGGCTCGTCACGCGCCAGGGGGAGCTTAGGGTCCAGGACGCCTACGCCCTTCGATGCATACCCCAGGTACACGGCGCCAGCCTGGACGCCCTCGCCTATGTCCGCCAGGTGGTGGAAAGGGAACTCAACGCCGTCACGGACAATCCGCTGATATTCCCCTCCCCCTCGATAATGCTGGGCGGTACCCAGGCCTTGGAGGATGAAAGGGATCCCGGCGACATCCTTTCCGGGGGGAATTTCCACGGCCAGCCTGTGGCCTTGGCCATGGATTTCCTGGCAATCGCCGCCTCGGAGCTC
This sequence comes from Spirochaetota bacterium, assembly GCA_040757435.1. Classification (GTDB taxonomy): domain Bacteria; phylum Spirochaetota; class Spirochaetia; order Treponematales; family Rectinemataceae; genus VKGY01. The sequence goes on from JBFLXC010000131.1 coordinate 1,450, forward strand.
GCCAACATCTCGGAGCGCAGGCTCGAGCGCCTGGTCAATCCCGCCCTCTCCGAGGGACTCCCCGCCTTCCTCACCACCTCAGGCGGCCTCAATTCGGGATTCATGATCGTACAATACGCCGCCGCCGCCCTTGTGTCGGAGAACAAGGCCCTAGCCCATCCCGCCAGCGTGGACTCCATTCCTTCCAGCGCGAACCAGGAGGACCACGTCTCCATGGGGACCATAGCCGCCCGCAAGGCCCGGAACATCGTGTGGAACGTACAGAGGGTCGTGGCCCTGGAACTCGCCGCGGCCTGCCAGGCCCTGGACCTGCGGGCCATCCAGATGGGCATTCCCTCCATCGAACCCCTTCTATCCCCCGGCACGGCGGACGCCTACCGGGTGGTGCGCTCCGTGGTGGACAGGCTGGACTCCGACCGGGTCATGTACCCGGACTTGGATGCCATCGCCACCTTGGTCGCCCAAGGGAGCATCGCCGAATGCGGCTGCGCCATGGATAGTCAAAATATTTGATTTTAGTTATTCTTGTTAAACTTATTTTCCCGGAGGTTTCCCGATGGCGGTTAAACGCGATTTCGGCTTGCGCTTGGACAGGCTTTCAGCCCAGGAAAGGGGAAAGCTGATCTCCTATATCAACATAAAGCTCTCCAGCATGGGTCTTCCCATATATTCCCGGGAGGGCACGGGCTTCGTCGAGCTGGCTTCGGACATGCTCGAAAGCTTCAGGCAGAAGGACAAGCTTCTATCAGGCTACCTTCCGCCCGCGGACCGGCGCATCCAGGACTTCGTCGAGGCCTACCTGGGCGACCTGGGCCTGGCCAGGATCCCTTCCATCCCCTCGAACACCCTGGTCTTGGACCGGTACGGCATGGCGCGGGAACTTTCCCTGCCCCCCGAGAGCCACAAGCACGTCTCGGCGACCCTCGCATCCTACAGGGTCCGCAACGGGGTCCTCCACAACCCCGCCAACGACAAGCGCACGACCGAAGGGGTGTTCCACATCGCCGAGGGAGGGCTTCCCATTCCCGCGGACAAGAAGGCGGCGCCCAAGATCGTCTTCGCCCGCTTCCTGGAGGCGGCCTTCAATCCTCCCGCCCCCATGCTCGAGCTTCCCTTCACCGCCGGGGAGGCGGAGAAGGCCAGGACCATGGCTTCCCTCCTCCTCAGGCCCGTGGTGAGGCCCGGCGTCCCCGGCTACTGCGAGGAGCGGTCCATGGAGGTCCGGTTCTTCGTCCCCGGATCCCTTGCGCCCAACCTGGACTTCGTGGAAAGCATCTTCGGCAATTCCGGCGATCCCTTTATCGGCGACAACGACGCCGCCCTGGACCCCCTGCACTGGACCGGCACGACAGGCTGCATCATCCTCGCCCCCCACCTTACGACCTTCACGAAGAAGGAGCTGGGCTTGCCGCGCTGGGAGGAGGCCACGGAGCGCCAACGCAGGGACGGCATGTGCTGGAAGGAACCCGCCGAGCGCTACAACGACGGAAAGCCCTTCAAGATCTGCGCGAGGGACGAGCGTGGCGTGATGATCTCCATCATCGCGGACAACTACTTCGGCTATTCGAAGAAGGAGATCAAGGCCCACATATCCTATTCCGCGAACCTCCTGGGCCTGGCGGAGGAAGAGCACGCCGGCGGCGCCCTGGTGTTTCCCTCCTACAACCACGGCACCCGCTTCGTGCCGGACACGAACCTCACATCCTCGGGGCATACCATCGAGGAGGTCTTCGAACTCATGAAGGGGAGGATCGACGTCAAGCAGGAAGGCTACGCCATCGACCTCACCTACCCCGCCATCGTCTACCTGCCCGAGCATGCCTACATCTCACTTGACGACCAGAAGGCCCACTGGACCTGGGAAGGACGGGAGCAGAGCCTCAGGATCCTCCCCGGGGAAACCTATGTCCATCCCTCGGGCTACAGGGTGCAGATGGAGCGCCATCCCGGCTCCGGCGCCTGGAGGCTCATCGGCACCGCCTCGGAAGGGCTGCTGTGCCACAAGCCCTGCACTGTGTCGGGAGGAGGAAAGTCGGAGATCGCCAAGTCCATCCACGACGCCATCACCTACTCGCCCATCACCATCGCGGACTTCTACGAGGACATGAAGGCGGTGCGGGAGATCATCGAGAAGGACTACGGCAACCGCTTCAAGGACGCGGACGAGAACCACGGCAAGGACGCAAGGCCAATCCTCTCCCCCCGCCGCTCCCTGGGTTCGGTCATCAAGCTTCTCACCCCCTCGCCTTTGTACACCGACGAGTACAACGCATGGCTGAAGTCGAGGCCTGAACGGATAAAGAGCCTTGTCTTCCTGGTCAAGCGCTTCTATACCATCGACTGGGGCGAGGATTGGCTCTCCCACTTCTCCGTGGACGTGGTGAACGGCACCACGGGCAACATCCTCAAGTTCGAGGACAGGCCCGTCCTGGGCTCCTACCTCAGGGTAGGCAGGGACGCCAAGGGCCTAAGGCGCACCTTCAAGCTCCGCCAGGACTTCATGCCCGCGGACAAGCTCCAGTGGGAGGACGACATCACGGCCTCGGTGGTGGTGCCCGCCAAGAATTTGGAAAACCTGCCCGAGTGGGCCTCGCGCTTTCCCAGCCTCAAGTTCTGCAAGAACGCCGAAGCCCGATTCTTCCAGCGCCCCGACGACGCCGTGATCCGCGGCTATGACAAGCAGGCCGAGAAGGACATGGCCAGGCAGGACAACTTCATCTCCAACTTCGAGCCCCTGGCCAAGTCCGAAGCTTCGAAGTTCATCGAGAACACAGTCCATTTCTCCGAATACACCGAGGCTATGAAGTCCTTCATAGAAGCCGCCGAGGCCGACCCCTCCTTCGAGTATTTCGTCGCCTCGGACAAGCCCAGGCTGGTCCAGGGCCAGCCTTCGAAGAATCCGCGCTACCTCCAGCTCGATCCCAACTACACGAACCCCCAGGGAAGGTACCTCGCGGAACTGGGCCCCAGGCTGTACCGCCGCGTCCCCTCGGACAAATACCTCCTCCATCCCGTGGGGGCTGTCCTACCGGGCCGGAGGAACAATCCCCCGGACCACAAGGCGGGAATCCGGCCCCTGGCGGTATACGGTCCCATCCACTACCAGGACCTGCCCGAGCTCTTCATGGACTTCGTCTGCTCCCTCACGGGGAAGAGCCCCTCCACCACAGGGGCGGGCAGCGAGGGCGCCCTCACCAAGGGCCCCTTCAACGCCCTCGTCCCCACCACGGACCTCAACAACGCCCTCCTCTCCTTCATCCTCACAGGATACTCGGGCTTCACCACCGCGGCTGGCCACATCGGCTCAAGCTACAAGGTGGACCACGACATTTCCCTGATGGTGCCGGAGCTTTGGTCCCGCCTCGGCCCCGAGGAGAGGGATCCTGAATTCCTCAAGTCCCACGGCTACCTGGAGCAGGTCCAGGATTTCATGTACGAAGGCCGGCTGGTGCCCGCCTCGCGCCTTGGATGGAGGATAACGCCACTCTTCGCAGCCACCTACCTTGGGAGGCTCTTCGATACCCCCGCCGCGGTCTTCCCCGAGGATATGCTACAGCCCGAGCTCCAGTCCCTGGCGGAATACGTGGACGGGATAGAGAACATCGCCTTGGCCATGGAGAAGTCCGCCAAAGCCTATTTCGAGGACGGGTCTGTCGAAGCCGCCATTCCGCCTTTGAAGGCGGTGCTTCATGTCATGGCCACCGGCTCCTTCGAGGGGAAGTCCATCCACGATCCCGAGGTCAGGAAGCTGTTCGACAGGGAGTACGTGGTGAATTCGGAATGGTACAAGGCGAGGCTGGACGGATACAGGGCCAGGGAAACCGAGTACCTCGGGAAGTCCATCGCCTACCTAAGGAGCTATCTGGCCGAAAAGGCCGACCCCAGGAGCCTTTCGGCGAAGCGGGCACAGCAGGAGCTGGCCAGGGCCAAGGACAGGCTGGACAAGGTGTCCGCCGCGGAATTCAACGCCGTGATAGCAGGATCCATCGGCAAGGATCCGCTGTACAAATAAAGGGGAGAGAAGGATGGAGGGCTCGAAGGCCGACGGCACCTTGGTTGTCACGGGCATTGGGGAACTGGCCACAGCTCGGGGCTTCACGGCCAAGTCAGGGCCGAGCATGAGGGAACTGGCGAGGGTCAAGGAGGCCGCGATAGTAGTGCTCAGGGGAGAGATCGCCTTCGCTGGGCCGGAGGCCGACCCGGGTTTCGCCGCCGCCGCAGAGGAGGCGATGGCCTCGGGAGCCGCCCGGGTGGACGCCCGGGGGGCGGCATGCGTGCCCGGCTTCGTGGACAGCCACACCCATTTCATCTTCGCGGGCTTCAGGGAGGACGAGTTCTTCTGGCGCCTCTCCGGCATGCCCTACATGGAAATCCACCGCAAGGGCGGCGGCATACGCCGCACCATGGAAGCCACCCGGGCGGCCTCAGCCCAGGACCTGCGGGAAGCGGGGGCGGAGCGGCTTTCACGGATGCTTTCGCTGGGTGTCACCACCGTGGAGGGAAAATCGGGCTACGGCCTGGATTTCCCCACCGAGCTCCGCCAGCTCGAGGCCATGCGGGACCTCGCGGCCTCCCAGCCGGTGCGCATCGTGCCCACCTACATGGGCGCCCATTCGACGCCTCCGGAATTCGAAGGCAGACCAGGGGACTACATCGATTTCCTGATCAAGGACTGCCTGCCAGAGGTGGCAGCCTGGGGCTTGGCGCGCTTCGCCGACGTATTCTGCGAAAAAGGGGTCTTTGGGATCGAGGATTCCAGAAGGTACCTCCTGGCCGCCCGGAACCTGGGGCTTGAGCCCAAACTCCATGCCGACGAAGTCGTCTCCCTGGGAGGGGCCGGCCTGGCGGCGGAAGTATTCGCCATCAGCGCGGACCACCTTCTCAAGGCTTCCCCCAAGGACCTGGACGCCATGGCCGAGGCGGGAGTGGTGGCCACCTGCCTGCCGCTGACCGCCTTCTCCCTCAGGGAGCCCTACGCCGACGCTCGGGGCATGATAGACCGGGGATTGGCCCTGGCCCTCGCCTCGGACATGAATCCGGGTTCCTGCTACAGCCAATCGATCCCGATGATCTTCGCCCTGGCGACGGTGGCGATGGGATTGAGCTTCGAGGAAACCCTGGTGGCACTCACCTTGAACGGAGCGGCGGCCTTGGGCATGGCCAACCGGATAGGCAGTGTTGAGGCCGGCAAGCGAGGGGATTTCCTCCTGCTGGACGCGCCCAAGCCAGAGCACCTGGCCTACCACTTCGGCATGAATCTCGTGGCCCAAGCCTTCATTGGAGGCGTCCGGGCGCTGTGATGCGCCCGCGCCTTTTAAGGCTCCCGGTTCTCCGAGCGTCCGGGAGCCGTGGGCCTCCTGGATTTCCGGTCAGCCCTGGGAGGTCTTTTTCCTCGTTGCCACGTAGATGAGCACAGCTACAAGCACGCCTGCGAAGGCGACAACCAAGGCCGGGGATGGTCTCTCCCCGAAGACCAGGACGCCCAGGAGAAGCTGTCCCGTGGGCGAAACGTATTGTATGAATCCCATCCTCTGAAGGGTGATGGTGTTCGCGGCATGGGCGAAGAAGAGCAAGGGGACGGCCGTCACTACGCCCGCCAGGACCAATAATAGGCTTGGCGCGAAGCCTTGGCCTATGAACCCCGCCGCCCCCTGGGCTTGGCGGAAGGCCAGGAAGGCGAAGGCGACGGGCGCCGCTATCAAGGTCTCAACCGTGAGCCCAAGCAAGGGTTCAAGTCCGAGGTTTTTCTTCAGGGCGCCGTACAGCGCGAAGGTCGAGGCCAACAGGAGGCTTACCCAAGGCACGGAGCCGTATACGACTGCGGCGCCAAGGATCCCCAGGCTGGCCACCGCCACGGCGATCCTTGTCCAGGAATCGGCCTTCTCCTTGAAAAAAACCGCCCCCAGGGCCACTGA
>JBFLXC010000132.1:0-7363 GCA_040757435.1 Spirochaetota bacterium
GTTCAAGTTCAGGTTCGTCGCCTCGCCCACCACGACGAAGTCGGGGTTCACCGCTTCTATGACCTTCGCCAGCGCTGCCCCTTCCGCAACTTCCTCGGATACGGTGGCGCTCACGGCCACCCTTCCCCTGAGGGTCTTCCTGTCCGCCGCGGCGGCGGCGTGGATCATCGCCGCCAAGGATCCCTTCATGTCCGCCGAGCCTCGGCCGTACAGCCTGTCTCCCACGATTGCCCCCGACCATGGATCCATCTGCCAATCCGCGGGGTTGGCCTCAACGGTGTCGCAATGGCCGTCCATGAGGAGGGTGGGTCCCGGGTTTTGCCCTTCCACGATTCCTATAAGGCTGCCAGCCTGGTCGACGAACACTTTGTCGTAGCCGAGCCTTTCCATCTCCTCGGCCATGGCCTGGACGACCTGGGACTCGCCGCCGGAAAGGCTTTTCGTCCGCACTATCCTCTGGGTGAATTCTATGAGCTTTCCCGTCTCGGCCATTGGTCCTCTCCTTCAACGTATGTCCTTATCTATTAAGGGGATTCTAGCCCATCCCCCGCCCCGGGGCAAGGTCAACTCTCGGTCAATTTATGGGGTCAGACCCCATTAATTGACTATACAGCCGAAGGAATAGGGCTGTTGGGTCTAATAGGACAGGATGACAAGAAAATCAGGATCCTCAGGAAAAGAATACGACAGGACGACAGGATGTGCGTGATCTCAGGAGAGCCAAGACTCGCAGGATCGGGGGCCGAAGCTTAGGACGACGAAGGAGCAGCGGGATTGCCGGGATAAACCCGAAGATCCTGCTCGATCCTGAACTTTCCTGTCCAATCCTGTCTATGGATTTCAGGATGTGCTCTAAAGCGGCGGCACGGCGACCCAACGCCTTCCCTCGTGGCTTTCCAGGATCGCATCCACGACAAGGGCCGTCCTGGCACCATCCTTGAAGGTGGCGCAGCCGTAGGCCGCCTCTTCCTTGGCCGGCGGATCGAGGATGGATCGGTAGAAGGCCTCGATCATGCGCTTCTGCGGGTCAGGCCAGCGCTCGGGCTTCCCCCGGGGCCAAGCCTGTGCAAGCCGCCCACGGGGTTCTTCCCCTTGCGCCTCCTGCGGCGAAAGCCCCTGTCCCACGGCTTCCCAAGCCACGGCTGGCGCCATGGAAGGATGGTAGATCAGCTCTTCATTGGCCTTGCCTCCATGGCCGATCCAGAGCCTGTAGGGGTTCTCGTGGTCCCAACGCAGGGATGCCTCGCTGCCGTCGATCTCGATCCAGAAGGACATCTTTCGGCCCGCGCTGGCCTGGGAGACCGAGAAGCTTCCGCGAAGGCCTCCCGAGAATCCCAGGAGGACGGAGCCGCCGTCCTCCGTACCCGAACGGCGCGGCCGCCGGACATACTCCCCCACGTCGGCGCAGACTTCCAGGACGTCTCGCCCGGTGAGGAATCGGGCCAAGTCGAGCCAATGGGAACCGATGTCCGCCATGGCGCGGGATTTTCCCGCCTTAGCCGGATCGAGGCGCCAGTTATCCGCGTCTCCGGACAAAAGCCAATCCTGCAGGTAGGCGCCCCGGACGGAATGCAAATCGCCCAACGCGCCTTCCTCGATCATCCGTCGCGCAACCTGCGCCATGGCGTGGTGCCGGTAAGGGAAGTTGACCGCCGCCTTGGCGCCGGAGGATATTTCGGCCTCGTCCGCCAAGGAGGCGAGCCTCGCGGCTTCGTCGGCGTTGCGCGCCAGAGGTTTTTCCGACAACACATGCTTGCCCGCCGCCAAGGCCGCCGCGGCTATCTCGAAATGGGAATCGTTGGGCGTGCACACATGGACCACATCCACGGCGGGATCGGCGACAAGGTCGCGATAGTCGTCGTAAACCGAAGGAACCCCATATAAATCGCGCAACGCGCCTTCATGGCCCCGGCCCCGGCCCCGGCCCCTGACGCAGACCGCCGCCACATCAGCCCATCCAAGCCGGCGGATTGTCTCGAGATGTATCGTTCCTATGGATCCCAGCCCGACTATTCCCGCGCGGATTCTTCTCATGCCCGCCTCGCCTTTGCCGCCCTTTCCGACCTGGCCGCCCTACCACGCCGCCAAGGCTTTCGCCTTCGCGAGCTGCTGCGCATCGAGCATGAGCACGTTCGAGTTGTGCGATCCCGTAGCCGAATCCTCCACCAGAAGAAGCTTGGTGTCCTTCATCGTCACCGTATTGTGCCAGAGCCCCTGTGGAATCTTGTACAGCGAGTTGGGCTCCATGCGCTCGGCCGATATCTCAAGCCCTCCGCCCTCGCCTTCGTTCGCGTAGAGCAAGGTGCAGGCCCCGGAAAGCAGGACGAAAAGCTCGTCAGTCTCGTTGTGCCGCTCCAGGCAGTCTATGTTGGCGATATCGTTGGCCGGCTTCCAGTTCTTTATGCCCACCATCCACTTCTTGTTTTCGTACACGCGTATCAGGCCTTCGCCCGCGTACGCCGATTTCTCGATTTTCATCGCATCCTCCATTAAATATGCGCGGGGCCTCAGGCCTTGAGAAGTCCTTCGCAGCGGGAAACGATGTGCGCCGCCGTAAGCCCGAAGTGCTCGAAGAGGTCGGCGGGCTTGCCCGATATGCCGAACTTGTCTTGGATCCCCATCCTCGCGAACCTTGCGGCGCTGTTGCCCGCCAGGACCTCGGCGACAGCGGAGCCCAGGCCCCCGATCACCGAATGCTCCTCCACCGAAACCAAGGCCCCGCAGGCTCCCGCCCGCTCCAGTATCGCCTGGGCGTCGATGGGCTTTATGGTGTGCACGTTGAGCACCGAAGCCTCGATCCCCTTCCCCTTCAAAATCTCCGACGCCTTAAGCGCGTCCTTGACCATGAGGCCCGTCGCGACGATGCAGACATCGTCGCCTTCGCGCATCAGGTTGGCCTTGCCGGGCACGAAGGGAGTTGACTCCTCGGTCAAGGTCTCCACTATGGGCCTCGCCACCCTGATGTACACCGGGCCGTCGATCTCAGCCGCGGCGAACACAGCCTTCTTCGTCTCCACCGGATCGCATGGCACGAAGATCGTCATGTTGGGCACCACCCGCATGAGGGCTATGTCCTCCACGCTCTGGTGGCTGCCCCCGTCCTCGCCCACGGAGAGGCCGGAATGGGAAAGCCCGAACTTCACGTTGGCGTTGACGTAGGCTATGGAGTTCCGGATCTGCTCATAGGCCCGTCCCGTCCCGAAGAGGGCGAAGGTGGAAGCGAAGGGCATGAGGCCCGAGTGTGCGAAGCCCGCGGCTGCGCACATCATGTTGGCCTCCGCGAGGCCGAAATTGTAGAACCTGTCCGGGTACTTCGCCTCGAACATGCTCGTCATTGTGGCGTGGGCCAGGTCTGCGTCCAGCACCACCACCTTGCCGTTCCTGGCTCCCAGCTCGACAAGCGCCTCGCCGTAGGCCACGCGCAGTGATTTCGCTTCAGACATCGTCGGACCCCCCTGTTTCGGCCATGGCCTTCTTGTACTCCTCGGCGTTCATCGGCTTGCCGTGCCAGCCCGCCACGTCCTCCATGAAAGAGACGCCCTTGCCCTTCAAGGTCCTGCAGCGGATGAACTTCGGCTTTCCTTCCGCGGGAGCCTCGATCGCCGCAACTATGGCCCCGATGTCGTGGCCGTCGACGTCGAAGCATTTGAAGCCGAAGGCTTCGAACTTGGCGGAGATATCCCCCAGGCCCATGACAGCCTCGTTCCTGCCGTCGATCTGCAAGCCGTTGTGGTCCATGAGCATCACGTAGTTGTCCAGCTTGTAGTGCGAGGCCGCCATGGCCGCCTCCCAGATCATGCCCTCCTGGACCTCCCCGTCGCCCACCACCGCGAACACCCGGTAGCCCATCTTCTTGTGCTTGGCCGCCAGGGCGAGGCCCACGGCCACCGAGGCGCCCTGGCCCAGGGAGCCGGTGTTCACGTCGATGCCCGGGGTCTTCATCATGTCGGGATGGCCCTGGAGATGGGAATCGATCTGCCTCAGCCTCCAGAGGTCTTCGCGGGGAAAGAATCCCCGGTCCGCCAGGATGGCGTAGAGGGCGGGGCAGCCGTGGCCCTTGCTCAAGACCACCCTGTCCCTATCTTCCTTGGCGGGATCGGCCGGATCGACCTTGAGGGTCTTGTAGTAGAGCGCCATCAGGATTTCCACCAGGGAGAGCGATCCTCCCGGGTGGCCGGATTGGCAGAGGTACAGCATCTTCAGGATGTCGCTCCTGATCCGCCGGGCCTTCGAGGCCAGAACGTCGTCGACCATATGTACGGACTCCTTGTGTTTTCAGCCTTTCACCGCTCCGGCGGTGAGGCCTTCTATAAGCCTTTTCTGGGCGAAGAAGAACATGATGCAGACGGGAATGATGGTGATGATGCCCCCCGCGGTGAGCATGCCCCACTGGACCCCAAGCTGCCCGATCAGGTTCTTGAGGGCCACGGGGATGGTGCGGTTGGCTTCGTTTGTGAACATGACGCCGAAGGTGTACTCGTTCCAGGAGGTCATGAACACGTAGGCGCCCGTGGCGATTATGGAGGGCGTCATCATGGGAAGGATGATCCTGAGGAAGGCCTGGGCCCGGTTCGCTCCGTCCACCATGGCCGCCTCCTCCAGGGATTGGGGAAGGTCGCTCAGGTAGCCGTTGAGGAGCCAGATGGAAAAGGGGATGGTGAAGGTGGTGTAGGAGAGGATCAGGGCCAGGGGCGTATAGAGAATCCCTATGCGTCGCATGATGGCATAGAGAGGTATGAGCAAAAGGACTGTGGGGAACATGTTGTTCGTCAGGAAGAGGGTCATGAGGAGCTTTCGCCCCTTGAAGCGGTAGCGGGAAAAGGAATAGGCGGCCAGGAGTGACACGGTGAGGGAAATGAGGGTCGTGGATGCCGCCACGACGAGGCTGTTGAGCATGGGCTTCAGGAAATTGTAGTCCAGGAAAAGCTTCCTGTAGGAATCGAAGCTGGGAGCCTTGGGCCAATACGTCACGGTCTGGCCGTAGAGCTCGCTGTCCGGCTTGATGGAGGTGACGAAGGTCCAGTAGAAGGGAAAGAGGAGGAAGGCGAGCATGGCCGCCAGGAGGACGAAGGAAAGGAAGGATGCTCCGGGGCCCAGGCTGCGCCGGGCTGTGGGTCGGCGGTTCATTTTCCCTCCTGGTTTCTGAAGATGTTCCTAAGGTAGACCACGGCCACCGATGACAGAAGGAGGGCGAGGAAGATGGACATGGTGGCGGCGTAGCCGAGGTTGAGGGAGTTGCCCTTGTTGAAGACGTAGACGCTCAAGGTCTGGGTCGCATAGGCCGGCCCCCCTTCGGTGAGGTTGTAGATGACGTCCACGGAGTTGGCCACCCAGATGATCCTGAGGAGGGTTGTCACGAAGATCACGTTCTTGAGCGAGGGGATGGTGATCCTGAAGAGTTTTTGGAATCCGTTCGCCCCGTCCACGTCCGCGGCGTCGTAGAGTTCCTCGGGGATTCCCTGGAGCCCCGCGAGGATCATGAGGGCGAAGAAGGGGATGCCCTGCCAGATGATGGTGAGGATGACCGCGGGAAAGGCCGTATCCTGCCTGGCCAGGAAGGGGATCATCGTGTCGATCATCCCCAGCTTCATGAGAAGGTCGTTCAGAACCCCGTAGCTGCCGTCGTAGATCCAGCGCCACATGAGGCCTATGAGGACCCCGGGGGTGACCCAGGGGATGAGGCTTATGGACCTGACGATGCCCCGGCCGGGGAACCTGCGGTTGAGGAGAAGGGCGAGGATGAATCCGAAGACGAACTGGAAGCCCACCCCGAGGCCAACCCAGAGTATGGTCTTTCCCAGGGCCTGGATAAAGAGAGGGTCGGCAATGGCCTCGATGTAGTTCTTGAGGCCCACGAAGCCCCTGGCTGAGGGCCTGCGCAGGTCGTAGTTCTGGAAGCTCATGAGGATGGCGTTCACCACCGGCGCGAAGACCACCAGCGCCACCGTGATGAGGGCCGGCGCCACGAGGATATAGGGCCAGGGATTCGTCTTCTTTCGCATCTATCGTCCACCTAGGAGCAAAGTCAATTCATGGGGTCAGACCCCATGAATTGACTTTGCTTACATTCGGCCTATTTGCCGTAGAGTCCGGTCTGGAGCTGCTTCATCGCCTCGGCGGCGCTAATCTTGCCGGAGAGGGCGGCCGCGACAGTGTTCGGCCAGATCACGTTGATCCACTCCGTGGTGGTGTCGAGGATCGGGAAGATCCCGGCGAAGGGGGCTCCCTCGATGGAGACTTTCATGAAGCGGTTGTCCTGGAAGAAGGGAAGCTGGGCCACTGCCTTGGACACCGGGACGTTTCCGGTGACGGTGCACCAGGTTTCCTGGCCCTTGCCGGTGGCGAGGTAGGCGAGCCACTCGAAGGCCGCGTCCTTGTTCTTGCTGGAGCGGAGCAGCACGTTCTCAGTGTCGCCCATGGAAGTCCACTTGCCCACGTCGCCGGGGAAGGGGAAGGCGTCCACGTCGTCGCCGAAGGTTTGTACCATGCCGGCTGAGGAGCCGATGTGGTGGACGGTCATCGCGGTCTTGCCGGACTTGAAGTTGGCTATGATTTCATTGAAGCCGTCCATGGGGGCGGTGGGAGGGACGTAGCCTTTCTTGTAGAGGTCGACGAAGTCCTGCATGCCCTGGATTCCCTGGGGGGTGTCGAATTTTTCAAAATTCCCGCCCCGGGCCCAGATGAAGGAACCCCATGGCTCCTGTCCGCCCTTGAATCCCCTCATGCCGAAGCCGTAGACGTCGGTCTTGCCGTCGCCGTTGGTGTCCATGGTGAGCTTCCTCACCGCCTCGAGGAATTCGCCGTAGGTCTTCGGAACCGTCACTCCCGCCTTCTTGAAGAGGGAGGGGCGGTAGTACACATAGAGGACCTGGGTGTTCCAGGGCATCACGTAGACGCTCTTCGTCCGGCTGGCGGTCTTCATGGTTTCCCAGAGCGCGTCGTTGACAAGGCTCTTGTCCTTCCACGAGGCGAGGTAGGAATCGAGGTTGACCAGAAGGTTGTTAGCCGAGAAGAGGGGGGTGGAAGTGAGCTTGAAGGAGGAGGTGTCGGGTCCGCCCCCGCCCATGACCGCCCTGAATAGGGTCTCGGAGTAGCCGCCGCCGTCCCAGGGATATTCCTGGGCTACCACGGTTATGCCCTTGCCGTTGGTGGCGTTGAAATCCGCCGCCATCTGCTGCATGGTGGCCGAGTACTTGGGGTTGTCCGCCCAGTACCAGTGGGTGATGGTGACGGGCTTGTCCGCCGCGGCCACCAGGGATGCGCAGGCCAGGACCAGCGCAACCGCGATCGTCATTGTCCTTTTCATAGGTTCATACCTCCTTGGTATTTCCTCGCATGTTCAAGCCGGCGCTCCGCGCCGGCG
>JBFLXC010000133.1:0-7324 GCA_040757435.1 Spirochaetota bacterium
ACGGGAAGTACTATCTCACCCTGCGATTCCACCAGGAATCCCCAGGTCCGCGGGCTGCCCAAAGGCTCAGGCTCTATTTTCCCCGGGATTACCTGCCCATCGCCGCCCTCGGAGCGTCCGCATCGCCCAGTCCCGGCCCGGGGGATCTTTCCCAGCCCCTCCTTCCCCATGCGGCGGAACCTGAGCCCCTGCCTGAGCCCACCCCGCTTTCGAAAGCCACGCGTCTTCCGCCGGCGGTCGCCCTGCCCTTGGCCTTGGGTCTTGTCGCCTTGGCCTTGTACGCCTACTCCCGCAAGCTTGCGGGCTACGGAAAGAAAGCCGCATTGGTCAAGGACCTGAGCTGGGCGGGGGACTCATGGATACCTCCCAAGCTGTTCTCCGGCACGTACCAGGTGAAGGGCAAGGTCGCACAGGACCTTCATCCCGTCCAGGTCGCCTTGCTCCTGGAGCTGCCCTTGGCCCGGGTCGTCGCCCTCATGCTCGAAGGCCTGCGTTCCCAGGGCATCGCGGAAGTGTTCGAGGAGGATCCCCTCCGGATCAAAATCCTCAGCGCCGAACGGGCGCAGGAGGAGCACGAGGAAGCCTTCCTCGCCTGCTTCGACGCCGAGGGAAGGGTTCTCTCGGGCCTACTCATGGATTTTTTCGAGGCTCGGCTCAAGGAACTGCAGGAAGCCCTCTGGGACTGCGACATGGAGTCGACGAAGGCATATTACCGGGAAAAGCTGGCCGAGGCGGAGCTTGCGGAGGCCGAGGCGGATGGGGAAAGGCTCGCCGCATGGAGGGCGTCCAACCCCCACTGGCATTACTGGCACGGGTATTACCACGTGAGGCGGTATCCGGAGCACCACGCAGCCTTGGGCCTTCCCCAGGAACTGAAGGCCGGCTACGCAAGCTTCATGAAATCCTCTTCCTGCTTCTCCGGCTGTTTCGTCCCCGCGGGGGCGGGAGGGGCCGCCGGCGCAGACGGCGCCGCAGGGGCCTGCTATTCCGCGTGCCACAACGCCTGCCACGACGCCTGCCATTCCGCATGCCACTCGGCCTGTCACTCGGCATGCCACTCAGCCTGCCATTCGGCCTGCGTATCCGGAGGCGGGCATTGACTTTAAGGGCCGACATTTCCTGGATCCCCGGGTTTTGGGATTCCGTCAAGGATTACGTTTTCGTCCGGGAGGAGGACGAGGTGGTCATCCTTCCTCCCAACATGGTGTACAAGACAAACCGGACTGGGCTGAAGGTCCTGGAGTGGATCGGCCGGGGCAGGTCCGTGGCCGACATCCCGGGAATGGATGCCGGGAGGATGGGGGATGTCGTAGCCTTCCTCAAGGATATTAAGGAGCTCTGCGAAGGCCGGTCCGTGCCCACCCAGACGGTTCCCTACGGATTCGATTTCACCCGCCTGCCCATCCTGGGGGAGATCGCGGTCACCTACGCGTGCAACAACCGCTGCCAATTCTGCTACGCCGGCTGCTCCCCTGAGGGAGCAGCCGAGGGTTGCTCCCCTGAGGGCGACATGAGCCTCGGCGAGATCAAGCGCGTGATAGACCTCTTCCGCGATGAGGCGAAGATACCCTTTTTCTCCCTCACCGGCGGAGAGCCCCTCCTCAGGGAGGACCTTGAGGAAATCATCGCCTATGGAGAGAGCAGGAAGCTGAGGGTCAACCTCATCACCAACGGCACCTTGGCAAGCCCCGGGAGGGCCCGGTCCCTTTACGCCGCGGGGCTGAGGACGGCCCAGGTGAGCCTTGAAAGCCCCGAGGCGGGAATCCACGACGAACTCTGCGGCGCGCCGGGAGTCTGGGAAAGGACCATCCGGGGGATAAAAGCCCTCCAGGGCGCCGGAATCGAAGTGCAGACGAACACGACGGTGACGAGGAAGAACAGGGAGAGCCTGGGAAGCCTGGCCGCCTTCCTGAAGGGCTTGGGGATACGCCGTTTCTCCATGAATCTCTACATCCCGTCTGCGAACCTGGAGATGGCCCCCGAACTCCTCGTGCCGTACAGCGAAATCGGGGATTTCGTGGACAAGGCGAAGGCGTCGGCGCAAAGGGAAGGCATGGTGTTCTACTGGTACTCCCCCACGCCCCTGTGCATCTACAATCCCATGGCACGGGGATTGGGCAACAAGAGCTGCGCCGCGGCGGACGGGCTCATCAGCGTGAATCCCCGGGGGGAGGTGCTTCCCTGCTCCTCCTACAACCTGCCCCTGGGCAACCTGCTCCGCCAGCCCTTCCGAGAGGTCTGGTTTTCCTCCCGGGCGTCGGCCTTCAAGCAGAAAAGGCAGGCTCCGGAATCGTGCCGGACCTGCGGGTCCTTCGTAGCCTGCCAAGCCGCGTGCCCCCTGTACTGGAACTATGTGGGCTGCGGAGAGTTGGCGGGGAAAAAAGCGAGGTAGCGCATGGAAGGGATATTCGTCCTATTCTCCCTTGGAAGGAATGCGAGGATGAGCCTCGCCGCGGGGCTGTTCGCCCTGGGAGCCCTGGTGCACATCCTGTTTCCCTGGGGAACGGCTCCTGGCTTCGCACTCATCCTGGCGGGCTACCTGCCTCTTCTCCTCAAGAAGATCACCAACAAGCCCAAGGACAAGGGATTGGAGGAATGGCGCCCCGTCTCCATGGCGGAAGTGGACAAGATTTCCGATTCCCTCGCCCAGACCAGGAAAAAGAGGTACGGAACGGCGGCGGGAACGGCGGGGAAGGTGATCCTGGGCTTTCTGGGCGTCGCGGCCGCGGCGGTTTCCTTCGCCCTGGATGCCCGCCTGGGTCTCCTTGCCGCGGACGCCGCCCTGTTCTTCGTCCCGGCCCTCTACTTCGGGAACCTTAGGTTCTTCCTTCCCCCCTTGCTTTCCAGGAAGATGCCCTGCTTCCAGGCGGTTTTCGCCGCGGCTGCCCGGGACGGATTCGCTGCCACCCCCTATCTCCGCTTCGACAAGGACGAGGAGGGAAAGGACGTGCCGGAGGACATACGCCTCATGCTCGAGCCCAAGCGGAAGCCCGAAGGCTTCGTGGGAGTCCAGTTCCAGGCGGCGATCAACAAGGGACCCAACGGCGAGGTTCCCTACCTCTACGCCGTTTTCCTCTTCAAGGGAACAGGCGCGGAGTACAAGAGGATTTCCTCGATTTCCGCCCGGGGCTACCACATCGAGCCCAGCGCCAAGGGCGAGTACGCCACCGTGGTGGTCCGCCAAGCCACAACCGGGACGGGCTACCTTACACGCCCCTCGGACTGCGAGAGGCTTTATGCCACGATAGCTGCGATGCTTGAAAAAGCGGGATTAGGAGGCTGAGGCATGGACTACGAGGATATAACGGTACAGGAAGCGTACAAGCTGCAGAACGCGGGAGGCCTCGTTCTGGTATGCACGAGATCCCCCCAGGGCAGGTATGACCTGGCCCCCGTCGCCTGGTGCTGTCCCCTGGACTATGCGCCACAGTCGCGGTTCATCTGCGTCCTGGACACGGGCCACAAGACCTACGAAGACCTCAAGGCGACAGGAGAATTCATCATCGCCCTTCCAAGCTTCAGCCAAAAGGGCATGGCGGAGGCCTGCGGCTCCGTTTCCGGCCGGGAGGCGGACAAATACGAAAAATTCAGCATTTCCTCCCTCAAAGGGGAGAAGGTCGACGCCCTGATACCCGAGGGATCGGCGGGCTGGGTGGAATGCAGGGTTTCCGGGATCAGCGTGGAGGGAACTTCGGCGGTGGTCTACGGCGACGCCCTGGCGGCCAAGGCGGCCAAGGATTTCTGGACCCTGAGGCTCCACTATGTGACGGAAGGGATCTGGTTCAAGGCCGGGGAAGAAAGGATCCGATAGATGCCGGTGGTATGCGGCGTGGACTTGGGAACCCAAGGCTGCAAGGCGCTGCTCTATGATTCGGAGACGATGCGGATCCTTGCAAGGGCGAGGGCTCCCTTGGCCTTGCGCTCAGGGGAAGGCGGGGTCAGGGAGCAGGAAGCCGCCTGGTACAGGAAAGCCCTTTTCTCCTGCCTCGATGGCTTTGATCCCGCCCTGAGAAAGAAAATCCGGGCCGTCGGGGTATCCGGCCAACAGCACGGCTTCGTGCCCATGGACGGGGAAGGCCAGGTCATTAGGAGCGTAAAGCTCTGGTGCGACACCTCCGCTGCCGCGGAATGCGAGGAACTCACCGCCCGGGCGGGGGGAGCGGAGCAGGTCAGGGCCCTTACGGGCATGCCCTTCCTCCCCGGCTACACGGCGCCAAAGATTTTATGGATGAAGAACCGGGAGCCCGAGGCCTTCGGCCGCCTCGCCCAGGTCCTCCTTCCCCACGACTACCTCAACTATCTCTTGACAGGGGAATACTCCGCCGAGGCTGGGGACGCCTCCGGCACCGCCCTTTTCGACGTCCGAAGCCGCAGGTGGAGCAGGCAGGCCTGCGAACTGATTGATGAAAGGCTGTACGCCCGCCTTCCCCCACTGCGCCAGCCCTGGGAAGCCTCGGGCAGGGTAAGCCCCCAGGCCGCCCGGGAGTTCGGCCTTCCCGCCGGAGCCTATGTCTCCGCGGGGGGCGGAGACAACATGATGGGGGCCCTGGGCACGGGGACCCTGCGGCAGGGCTTCCTCGCCTTGAGCCTCGGGACCTCCGGCACCCTGTACGGCCATGCCGAGCATCCACTGGTCGACCCTGAGGACAGGCTCGCCTCGTTCTGCTCCTCCAGCGGCGCATGGCTGCCGCTGCTGTGCACGATGAACTGCACGGTGGCGGTGGAGGAGGTCCGAGGCCTCCTGGACCTGGGCCTGGAGGAATTCAACCGCCTGGCGGAGAAGGCCCCGGTGGGCGCGGAAGGCATCGTCCTCCTACCGTACTTCAACGGGGAAAGAGTTCCCAACCTGCCCTACGGCAGGGCGAGCCTGCAGGGAGTAAGGGCCGGTTCCTTGACCAGGGAGAACCTCGCCCGGGCGGCCATGGAATCCGCGGTCTTCGGATTCAGGCTGGGTCTCGAGGCCTTTGTCTCCTTGGGGTATTCACCCAAGGAAATCCGGCTCACCGGCGGGGGCGCGAAGAGCGGCCTATGGAGGCGCATGATCGCCGACGGCCTGGGACTGTCCTTGTCCTTGCCCGTGGAGGAGGAATCAGCGGCCTTCGGAGCCGCCCTCCAGGCTTTGTATTGCCTCATGGCCCAGGAGGGAGGGGCCCCCGACATCGCGGCCTTGGCGGATCTCCACGTAGGCATCGATACGGAGGCAAGGGTCGAGCCGGATGACGAAAAGGCGCAAGAGTGGGAAGGAGCGTACCTGCGTCACAGGGAGTACCTTGGCGCCTTGGCCCCCCTCTATCGCCCCGGCCCGCATGCGGAACCCAGGGCCTGAAACAGCGAAGGAGCTGAACATGAAGGACGTCTTCATCGGACAAAAAGAGTATTTCCCCGGAATCGGCAGGATAGGTTACGAAGGGCCGGGCAGCGACAATCCCTTGGCCTTCAAGTGCTACGAGCCGGACAGGATCGTCCTGGGCAAGCCCATGAAGGAGCACCTGCGGTTCTCGGTGGCGTACTGGCACAGCTTCTGCGGTGGCGGAGGCGATCCCTTTGGCGAGGACACCCGCCTCATGCCCTGGGATTCGGAGTCGGGGGACCCCATGGAGGCGGCGAGGGCGCGCCTTGACGCGGCCTTCGAGTTCTTCACCAAACTGGGCGTTGAACATTATTGCTTCCACGACAGGGACCTGGCTCCCGAAGGAGCGTCGCCCCGCGAGAGCGAGGCGAACCTGAAGGCCCTGGCCGAGCTTGCCTTGGAACGCCAAAAATCCACCCAGGTCCGTCTCCTCTGGGGGACGGCCAACCTCTTTTCCCATCCCCGGTACATGAACGGCGCGGCCACGAACCCGGAGTTCCCCGTCCTCGCCCACGCAGCCCGGCAGGTGAAGGCCGCCTTGGACGCCACAATATGCCTAGGCGGCGAGGGGTATGTGTTCTGGGGGGGGAGGGAAGGGTACATGAGCCTCCTCAACACGGACATGAAGAGGGAAAAGGAGCACCTGGCACGCTTCCTTTCCCTGGCCAGGGACTACGCCCGCGCCCAGGGCTTCAGGGGCATGTTCTACATCGAGCCCAAACCCATGGAGCCTATGAAGCACCAGTACGACTTCGACGTGGAGACCGCGGCGGGATTCCTCAGGGCCTACGGGCTTGAGAAGGATTTCCGCATCAATATCGAGGCGAACCACGCGGAGCTGGCGGGCCACGACTTCCAGCATGAGCTTGAGACCGCCGCTTCCATGGGCCTCCTGGGATCCGTGGACGCCAACCGGGGCGATCCCCGCTGCGGCTGGGACACCGACCAGTTCCCATTGAGCCACTATGACGCCACCCTGGCTATGCTGGCCATCCTTAAAGCCGGAGGATTCTCTACCGGAGGACTCAATTTCGACGCCAAGGTGCGCCGAAACTCCGTGGAACCCTCCGACCTCTTCGAAGCCCACATCGGGGGCATGGACGTCTTCGCCGCGGGCCTTTTGGCGGCCTCCAGGATCATCGCGGAGGGAAAGCTCGCCGAGACGCTCAAGGAACGCTACTCCAGCTTCGACTCAGGGGAGGGAAGGGCCTTCGAGGAAGGCCGCCTGGATTTGCGGGGCCTGGCTTCCCTGGCGGAGGAATACGGAAATCGCGGGAGGACCTCGGGCCGCCAGGAGAGGCTGGAAAACCTGGTCAACCGGCATCTGCTGGATATTTCCTCCCGGCGCTGAAACCCCGGATAAGGCCTCAAGGGGAGGACTTTCGGGCTTTTTCGTGCTACTATCCAGGGGTGGCAACGGCAAAGAAATCCCCCGACGCGATCTACGACGAATCGAAGATAAAGACCCTTTCCTCCCTGGAGCACATACGCCTCAGGACTGGCATGTACATCGGCCGCCTGGGGGACGGCTCCAACCCCGACGACGGCATCTACATCCTTGTGAAGGAAGTCGTCGACAATTCCGTGGACGAATTCATCATGGGAGCGGGGAACAGGATCCTTGTGTCGGTGACGGAGGGGACGGTGAGGATCCGGGACTACGGCCGGGGCATACCCCTTGGGAAGGTGATCGACTGCGTCTCCACCATAAACACGGGAGCCAAGTACAACGACGAGGTGTTCCAGTTCTCCGTAGGACTCAACGGCGTGGGCACCAAGGCGGTCAACGCACTCTCCAAGAGTTTCCGGGTGGTTTCCTACAGGGACGGTAGGCTCTTCGAAGCCAATTTCGAGCGCGGCAGGCTCAAAGGATCCCGGGAGGATTCGGCGGGGAGGGAGAAAAACGGCCTTCTCGTGGAATTCACCCCTGACCCGGAAATTTTCCCCGAGTATTCCTTCAACCTGGAGTTTCTG
>JBFLXC010000134.1:0-7243 GCA_040757435.1 Spirochaetota bacterium
TCGAGTTTCCTTTGCATCCTCGTGGCGGGGGAAACCTTGTGGCGCACGATATTCTGGAGCAGGCGCCTGAGCTGGGGGAAGCCATCCAAACCCAATGCGGCGGCGAAGCGGACCACCGTGGCCTCGCTTATTTCCAGCTTTCCTCCCAGCTCCGCGGCATTCAGGAAGGCCGCGTGCTCGTAATCCGACCATAGATATGCGGCGATTTTCCTCTGGCTTTTGGAAAAGCCGGGGCTTTTTTCATCCAGGAGGCTCCTCAAGAAGCTGAGGTCCTCTGGGCCGGCGGAAAGGTCTGGGCCGGTCAATTGCATCTTGTCTCCTTTCCGTCGAAAAGATGGAAGGCCTCGCGGTCCACCACCATATCCACTTCCCCGTCGTCCAGGCAACAGGGTTCCTCCCTCAGGGAAGCGAAAAAGTGGAAACCTTCCGCCACCATGTCGACCACCCACTCCGAGCCAGTGGGGAGCACCGTGGCCACCTTTGCGCGGCAAATCCACTGGGCAAGGCCGCCTGTTTGTCCGGACTCAGGCTTGGCCGTGGAGCCGGGGAAGGCCAGCCTGATGTCCTCGGGCCTCACGCCGATCGCCTCGGCCTTGCCCGCGAGATCGGGATAGCAGGCGAGGATTCCCAGGTCCCAGGGGGACAGGCCGTTTGAGGCCTTCCTGAGGAAGTTCATGGGAGGGCTGCCTACGAAACTCGCCACGGTCAGGTTCGCAGGCCTCCTATAGATCTCCATGGGCGGGGCGTATTGTTTCAAGGTTCCGCCACTCATGACGGCGATCATGGTGGACATGGTCATGGCTTCCAATTGGTCGTGGGTCACATAGATGATGGTGTTTTTCAAGGTTTCGTGTAGGCGCTTGAGCTCAGCCCTCATTTCAAGCCTGAGCTTGGCATCCAGGTTGGACAAGGGCTCGTCGAGCAGTAGGACGTCGGGGCTCACCGCCAGGTTCCGGGCCAGGGCTACCCGTTGCTGCTGTCCGCCGGATATCTGGGAAGGATAGCGCTTTTCCAAGTCCGAGATGTGCATCAGGTCCATCACCTCGGCCACCCGCTTGGCCCTTTCCTTCTTTTCAACCCCCTTCATCTCAAGGCCGAAGGATATGTTCTGCGCTATGGTCATGTGGGGCCAGAGGGCGTAGCTCTGGAAGACCAGGCCCATGCCTCTTTTTTCCGTGGGTACCGCCACTCCCGATTTCTTGGAGTAGAGAAGCTTTCCGTCCAGGAGGATTTCGCCGCCGTCAGGGTTGTCCAATCCCGCTATCATCCTGAGGCTTGTGGTCTTTCCGCAGCCCGAGGGTCCCAGAAGGCTGACAAAGTGCCCGGACTCGATGGTGATGGAGAGCTTGTCCACCGCCTTCACTCCTCCTTGGAAAATCCTATCGATGTTGCGAAGCTCTATGGTGGCCATGATTATTTTCCTCCTCCAAATCCGGAAGCCAAGTTTCCCCCGGTGATTCTCTCCAAGCCGAATGTGAGGACGAAGATGATCCCCACGATGGCGAGCATGGTCGCGTTGGCCAGTTGAGTGTAGCCGTATTCGATGTACCGCAAGATCTGGGTGGTCAGCACCTCCGTGCCCGGGGAGGCCAACATGATCACCAGGGACTGCTCCTTCATCCCGGTTATGAAGGGAAGGACGATGCCTGTGAGGAGGGCGTGCTTTTGGATTGGCACGACGATTCTTCTTATCCGGGCCAGCCAGCTGGCCCCGCAAATCCGGGCCGCCTCCTCGGGTTCGTTGCCGACCTGCATCATCGCCGCTATCCCGCTCCGGGCCGCGAAGGGAAGGTATTTCATGCTCATCACAAGGATGAGGAGGAAAAGGGTGCCGTAGAGGCTGGGAATCGGTCCGCGCCTTACGGCGAAGAAGGAGAGGCAGGCGGCGGCGAAGCCGATGCTGGGCACCAGGTAGGGTAGGAAGGATACCTGGCGCAGATACTTGGCCACTCTGGTGTTGGGCAGCTTCACCACGATATAGCCTACCAGGAGACCTGAGATTCCCGCTATAAGGGCGGCGAGGCCGGCTATCCTGAGGCTGTTGAGGGCCGCTCCCATGATTTCCTTGTTCAGGAAAATGCCGTTTTGGCCTGGATGGGCCGGAATTTCCCTGCCTATCCAGAAGGCGAGGGTGAAATTCTCTGGCTTTAGGACTCCGGCTTGCCAGGTTAGGCTTGAGATGATGATGGTTCCCAAGGGGAGTATGATGGAAACTCCCACAACCAGGACTGAGAGGAACACCGCGGGCCCCTTTAGGGCGCCCAAGGATGAGGGGTTCTGGCGGGCGCCCTTTCCCCCTATTGTGATGTAGCGCTTGAACTCCCGGACGAACCAGGTGTCCACGGCTACCAGCATCACGCCGATGAGGATAGTGACCGAGGCTACGACCGCGGCCACGCCAGGGCTTCCGATCTTGAAGCTGTTGTACAGGGCCGTGGGCAGGAGGTGGTATTTGACTACCGAGCCCAGGATGTAGGGGGTACCGAAGCTGCCCAGCACCCTGGAAATGGTAAGGAGGAGGGCGGACATGAGGGCGGGCTTGAGGAGGGGTAGGATGATGCGCCGCGTTATAGTGCTCCGGGGAGCGCCGAGGATGCGGGCGGATTCCTCAAGCTGGACGTCCACGGACCTCAGGGCGTTGCCGAAAAGGAGGAAGGCGAAGGGAAAGAGATGGAGGGCTTCGCAGACGATGATGGGGATGGCGCCGTAGGACAGCCAGTTTGGGGGCGAAAAGCCAAGGTTCTCCAGTATTCCGGGGGCTCCGCCCATTCTTCTGTTTTTAAGCAGGTTCAACCAGGCTACCGCGAAGGTCCAGGAAGGCAGCATGTAGGGGATTACCATGATGGAGGAAATGAATTTCCTTCCAGGCAGGTCGGTGCGAATGGTCAGCCATGCCATGAGGGCGCCCAGGGGGATGGCGAAGAGAGCTACGAAGGCTGAGACAAGAAGGGTCCGGGTGAGAGGGGTCCAAAAGAGCACCTGGCTGACACGGGAGGAGAAGGTTCTCTTCAGGAAATAGGTGGTGAAGGTTCCCCTGGCCATGCCGATCACCGCGGAATCCTTCAGGGAGACGCGGACCGTGTCCAGGATCATGGAGGCGATGGGCGCTATCACCAGATAAGTGAGCAGGATCGTCATGAGGGCCGCCACCACGGCCGTGGGCTCGTATTTCAGGGACCAGAGGGCGTTCCTGACTCGTCGGAGCGCGCCTTTGCCTCCCTCCAAATCGGATCTGAGGATTTTCATAGGAAAGGATTTCCCCCTTGGCCGCCGCGCAGGGCGAAGGGGCCTGGAACCGCGTCCCAGGCCCCGGCTATTGTCATTTGCTTCCGTACATAAGCCAGAAATCAAGGATCTCCTGGCGCATCTTCAAGGCGACCTTGTTGTCGAGGCGCACCAACTTGGGCATCCAGTCGGCCCAGCTGCCTTCGTTGTCCTTGTGGGGCTTGGCGTTTTTGTTGGGAGAGAAGGCTCCCATGTCCTCCACGGTCCAGGGGGCATGGCCTTCGCTCAGGATATAGTGGACGAAAAGCTTCGCCGCGTTGGGATGGGGGGCGTTCTTGACGATCAGGGCGTAGGTTGGAAGGGCATAGCCCATGAAGGGTTTCATGCCTTGCATGGTGGCGAGCTTGAGGTTCTTCACCTGGTTGTCCCTTTGCTTGGTCATCGTGTAGAAGCCAACGGGGGCGTTCTTCTGCCCTGCGGCTCCCACCGCGTCCCCAATGTCCCCGTCGCTCTTCATCACGATGATATCGTTCTGGAAAAGTCTTTTGAGGAATTCCCAGCCCGCGTTGCCTTCCTTGGTGACTAGGGCTTTGCCGTACAATTCCTTGTAGGCATCCTCTACGGGTTTCGGATTGGCCACTATGGAAGAAAAGAAGGCCAGGTTCGCCGGTGTCATGGCGGGGTCGCGGATGATGATCTTTCCCTTCCACTTCGGTTCGGTCATCTGCCATACGTTGGTGATGGGGGAAGTTGTTCCGTAGGAATCAGTGTTGTAGCCGAAGATGCGGGGCTGCCAGAGGAAGGTCACGGGATACTGGTCCTCCGGGGGGATGAGATCCTTGAGGTCAGGGGGGAACCAGCTTGTGACATAGCCCTCGGGGAGGAGCTTGCCTTCCAAGAGGGCTCCATCCTCAAAGCCGATCACGTCCACCTGCACGTTCTTGGCGTCCACTTCCCTGATCACACGCTCGGCTTGCTCCGGATCCGCCATCTTGGTTCCCTTGACCTTGATGCCGTATTTCTTTTCGAATCCCGCGGCCACATCCTTGATCCGGCTTGAGGTGAAGTAGGCGGTGAGCTCCCCCTCCTTCTTCGCTGCCTTGATGAGTTCCTCGAGGTTGAAGGCCCCGGCCTGGCCAAAGGCCGAGCCGATGACGGCGACGGCGAACGCCCCTAGAACCAACAATTTCTTCATCCTGTGCCTCCTGGATATCATTTCCGGCCCGGCGGGCGAAAATCGCCTGGCTCGGTCATCCGCAAAAATTTTACAATGGATTTGGGCATCTTGCAAGTTTAATTTCATATTATCAAAATATGAATCGATTACATTCAAAAATGAAGAAGGCGCCAGGGAAATTCCCTGGCGCCCGGGCATCCTCAAAATGGATTCAAGGACGAAGGAGCGAAATCAAATCCCCGCCTTTTCACGGATATAGCTCCGGGCTTTCAAGGCATATTCCAAGGGATTGGCGAGGGCGGGGTCCTGCTCCGCCTCGACAACCCACCAGCCCTTGTATCCGGCCTTCTTGAGTCTTTCGAAGACTGGTACGAAATTGACGGCTCCGTCACCGGGCACGGTGAAGGCGCCGGCCTTGACCGCCTGGAGGAAGCTCCACTTTTCCTTCTTGGCCTTAGCCACCACCGCGGGACGCAGGTCCTTGAGGTGGACATGGGCTATCCTGGGCATCCATTTGTCCAAGATGGCAAGGTGGTCCTCGCCGGAGAACACGAGGTGGCCCGTGTCGTACAGAAGATCGCAGAGACCGGGCTGGGTCATTTCCATCAGCGTGTCGATTTCCTCAGCCGTCTGGACTGCGGTGCCCATGTGGTGGTGGTAGGTGAGGCGCATGCCCTTTTCCTTGGCAAGCTCCCCGAGGCGGTTGAGTCCATCGGCGACCCTCTTCCACTGCTCCTTGGAGAACACAGGCTTGGCGTCGAACACGGGAAGGAGCTTTCCCTGGATGGAATTGCTCTGCTCAGCCGCGCCGATCACCCGGGCGCCCACGGCATGGAGGAAGTCCCTGTGGGCTATGAATTCCTTTTCCACCTCAGCCAGTGGCTTCGAACCCAGGAAGGAAGAAAACCAGGCGTTGCAGATGGTAAGTCCCCGCATCCTCAAGGCCTTGTTGAGGATATCAGGGTCCTTGGGATATTTGTTGCCCACTTCGCTGCCCGAGTAGCCCGCCAAGGCCATCTCGCTCACGCACTGCTCGAAGGGAATCTGACCCCCCAGTTCGGGGAGGTCGTCGTTCGTCCACCCGATGGGGGCTATGGCTAATCTTATGTCCGCCATTTCGATGCTCCTTGTTGGAATCAATATTTGCGGGCCTTCTTCCGCTCCGCTTCCACCGCCTGGGCGGCGGCTTCGACTTCCTTGCGCTCCGCCACCTGGGCGGTCCCCACGTTCCACCATGATTCGTAGCCGCCGGACATGGATTTCGGCGCCACCTTGGCGTCCACCACCACCGGCCTGTCCTTGATCCTCAGGGCGCGGCGCATGGCTTTCCTGAACTCCTCGACCGTCCCGGCCCTGAGGCCGACGGCTCCCCAGCTTTCGGCGTTCTTGGCGAAGTCCACGGGGATCGAGGCTCCGGAAAGGCGCCCGCTGGCCGGGTCCCTGCGCTTCCACTCGTTGCCGAAATGCTCTATCCCCTGGCTGTTCTGCAGGTTGTCGATGCACTGGAAGCCCGAGTTGTCCAGGACCACCACGATGATCTTCTTGCCTTCCTGGACCGCCGTCAGAAGCTCCGAATGGAGCATGGCGTAGGCCCCGTCGCCCACGATGGCCACGCATTCCCTGTCCGGGCAGGCGAGCTTGGCGCCCAAGGTGGCCGCGAGTTCGTAGCCCATGCAGGAAAAGCCGTATTCCATGTGGTAGGTGCCGGGCACGCGGACCCTCCAGGTCCTTTGCATGTCACTGGGAATGGAGCCCGAGCCCGAGACGACGACCGCGGATTTAGGCAGGAGGATCTCGTTGAGCTCGCCGAGGGCGCGGACCTGGGCGAGGCCTTGCCCGCCCGGACTTTCCGGGGCGGGAATCTCCGAGGCGTAAAGTCTGTCGACCTCGGCTTTCCACAAGCCTCTCTCCCTCTCTATCTCCCCGCCCCAGGCGGAGCGGTAGCCCTTCCGGCCAAGCTTTGCCGTCAGCGCGGCGAGGCACAGCTTGGCGTCGGCCACCACCGGCTCGGCGTCCATCTTGTAGGCGTCGTGGGAGGCCACGTTGATGCCTAGGATCTTTGCGCCCGGCTCCTGGAAGAGCCACTTCGAGCAGGTGGTGAAATCGCCCAGGCGGGTACCCAGGGCGATGATCAGGTCCGCCTTCTTGGCCAGCCTGTTGGAAGCCTGGCTTCCTGTCACTCCTATGCCGGAAAGGTTGTAGGGATTGTCCCAAGGCACGGAGCCCTTGCCCGCCTGGGTCTCTCCGAAGGGGATGTGGAACTTGGCGCAGAAGGCCGCCAGCTCACGCCCCGCCCCGGAGTAGCGGACTCCGCCGCCGCAGATGACGAAGGGCCGCTTGGCCGCGAGGATCATCGCCAGGGCCCTGTCGAGCTGGCCCGGGCTAGGTGCCCTGCGGTCCAGGTGGTGGACCCGCTTTTCAAAGAACTCCGCGGGGAAATCCCAGGCCTCGCCCTGGACGTCCTGGGGGAGGGCAATGGTCACGGCACCCATCTGGGCCGGATCCGTGAGGACCCGCATGGCGTTGATCATTGCCGTCATGGTCTGCTCTGGACGCGTTATGCGATCCCAGTAGCGGCTCACGGCCTTGAAGGCGTCGTTGGCCGTCACCGTGTAGTCCGCGGGGTCCTCCACCTGCTGGAGCACAGGGTCGGGCTGGCGGGAGGCGAAGACGTCGCCGGGCAGGAAGAGGACGGGGATATGGTTCACCGTGGCCGTCCCCGCGGCGGTAACCATGTTGAGAGCTCCAGGCCCTATGGAGGAAGTTACGGCCATGATCCGCTTGCGGTCGTTCTGCTTGGCGAAGCCTGCGGCCATGTGGCCGGCTCCTTGCTCGTTCTTG
>JBFLXC010000135.1:0-7092 GCA_040757435.1 Spirochaetota bacterium
GGGCGCGGCGGCCTTCCTCATGGCCTTCGTCCCAGCCTCGGCCTACGCCAAGGGCATAGACGACTGGCTGTCCAAGTCCGCCGTATCCTCCTCCTACGGAAGCCTGGCCGCGGAAATCAGATCCTACGCCGCCGAGCTGCGCCAGCTCAACCTTTCCGAGAATCTCCTTTTGATGCGCCTGGAGGAGGCGGCTAACAAGAAGGTCCCGCCCGCCCTCCTGCAATCCTCCCTGAGGTCCGACATGGGCTTCATCAGGATCGCCGCGCAGAGCCTCAAGTCCCGGAGCCTCTACCCGACCAAGGAAAGGGACGCCACCAAGAGCGTTGAAAAAGCCCTGCTCCTCTTGCGCGCGGGGATCGGAAGGGCGGAACTGGAAGCCGCCATGGACGCTTCCCTCGCAAAGGCCGGTCCCAAGGGCAAGGAAACCGCCGTGGTTTCCAGGGCGTATTCCGCCTTGGCCACGGCTGCCTCGGCGGGAGCCTCGTACAAGCTCTCCGAACCTTCACGCCGCGCCTTGGCGGCATACCTCATCTCAAGCGACCTTTCGGAGAAGAAATTCGATTCAGCCTTGGCCGAGCTGGCGCGCCGCGTCCAGGCGGGTGAATCCCCGGACACCGCCGCGGCCTCGATGGCCAGGGGCGGTTCCGAAGGCAAGAACGAGGGCAAAGCCTCGGCTCCAAAGGACAAGGATGCATCGGGCGGCAAGCCCGAGGACCCAGGGAAGCCTGATTCGCCGGGGAAATCCGACGACACGGGCAAGCCCGGGGACGCCGGGAAGCAGGACAATCCGGGTAACCCGGGCAATCCCGGAAAGAAATGATCCTGCCGTTCCGGCGGCGCCGGTTGAACAAGGCGGGATTTTGCGGTATATTCAGCTAAATTCATCGACGCGCGCCACATGAATCGATAATGCAAAATTTTCGAGCGCCGTCTTCTTGAGCTCGTTCCCCGCCGCCTTCCGTGCGGTCCCAGACTTTGGTTGATCAGGTTCATGCTGTTCAAGCATCATTCATAAGGGTTCCCATGAACTTTTCCTCATTCTCCCTAGATCCGGCCATCATGGCCAACATCGAAGCGGCCAAGTACGCCGAGGCCACTCCCATCCAACAAAAGGCCATCCCCGCCATCCTTTCCGGCCGGGACGTCCTGGGTCTGGCCCAGACCGGCACGGGAAAGACCGCCGCCTTCGCCCTGCCCATCCTCCAGCAGCTCCTGGCGGGAGGGCGCTGCAAGCCCAGGGCTTTGATAGTCTCCCCCACCCGGGAGCTGGCCGAGCAGACCAACGTTGTGTTCCGCGCCTTCGGCAAGGGCACCGAGCTCCGTAGCATGAGCATCTTCGGCGGCGTTTCCACCAAGGCCCAGATCAAGGAGCTCAAGAACTCCATGCCCGAGATCCTGGTGGCCTGCCCGGGCCGCCTCCTCGACCTTCTGGGCCAGGGAGCCCTTCGCCTGGACGGAATCGAGATCCTCGTCCTGGACGAGGCCGACCAGATGTTCGACATGGGCTTTTTGCCCTCAATAAAGAAGATCATCGCCGCACTCCCCCGGGAGCACAGGACCCACCTTTTCTCCGCCACCCTTCCCAAGGAAATCCGCGGACTGGCCCGGCAATTCCAGCGCGACCCGGTCCTGGTTGAGATCGGCCATTCCAGGCCCGCCGAGACCGTGCGCCATTTTGTGCGCTCCATGGACCAGGCGGACAAGTACGAAGCCCTCCGCTCCGTCTTGACCCGCCTTGAGAACGAGGGGCAGATCCTCGTCTTCACCAGGACAAAACACAGGGCCAAGAAGCTGGCCCTCCAGCTTTCCAACGCGGGCTTCGAAGCCACCTCCCTCCAGGGGAACCTCTCCCAGGGCCAGAGGGAGAAGGCCATGGCCAGCTTCCGTTCCGGGAGGGCCTCCATCATGGTGGCCACCGACATCGCCTCCCGGGGCATCGACGTGACCCAGATCTCCCATGTGATCAATTTCGACATGCCCGACACCCCCGAGGCCTACACCCACAGGATCGGCCGCACAGGCCGCATGATGCGCCAGGGCATAGCCCTGACCTTCGTGACCCCCGACGACCGCAAGCTCCTGCGCTCCATCGAGAGCCTTCTGGGAAGCGTAATACCCGCCATGGCCTGAAAAAGGGTCCGGATAGGCCCTGAAACGGCCTGAACCAGGCTTTTATACCCAAAAAACCGCCCTCCGGGGCGGTTTTTTTATTAATTCCCCCTATTTGTTTGCCATATCCAAGGCACTGCACTATAGTCGGTTTTATAGGAGGGCCTATGCGTGCACCAATGAAGGGCCTGGCGGTACTTGTTTTTTCTGTTTTCATCCTTGGCACGGCATGGGGGCAGGGCATCCCCCTCAAGTTGACCGCGGATCGGAACGGCGTGGCGGTCTATATCAACGACCTTTTGGCAGGCTATGCCAATCCCTCGTTTTCGATCACCTTGTTTCCCGGGGAGTACGAAGTCTCGGCGGCGGCCCAGGGTTTTCCCCTCTACAAGATAGGAATCCGCCTCCACGCCTCCCCTGTGGATCTCCACGTCGACTTCGATCAGCTTAAAACGCTGTCCAACCTAGTCTTCCTAGGCCAGACGCCCACCGCCCCCCCTACTCCCGCCGCGCCGCCGTCGGGTCTTCCCTTGGCTCCTCCACCGCCCATGCCCCCCGCGCCGCCTGCGCCGGCCAAGCCATCCCTGCCTTTCCCGGAGATGGTCCTCGTTCCCGCCGGAGCGACAAGCCCGCAGAACGGAGGCCTGCGCCTTCCCTATCCCATCGAAGTTTCGAAGTATGAAGTCACGAACCAGGAGTTCGCCGCCTTCCTGAACGACGCCAAGATTCCTCCCGGCGCCACGCTTCCGAACAATCTTCCCCTGTACGGGATTGGGGATCCTGCGGCGCAGATCGGCCACGATGGGTCGAAGTTTTTCGTCAAGCCCTGGAAGGACCCCTCGGGAAAATCCATCGATGTGTCCGACTATCCCGTCAACCTGGTTTCCTGGCATGGCGCCACCGCCTACTGCAACTGGCTGAGCGCCAAGCAAGGCCTCTCTCCCGCGTATGAGAATTCGGGCTGGTGGAGGCTGGATCTTGGAGGCCGGGAGAGACAGGGCCTCGTGGCCTTGGAGAAGATCGAAGGCTTCAGGCTTCCATACCAGGGTTGGGCGGTCATTGGCGCGCAGACTGTACCTGAAACCTTGGTGAAGGAATGGGAGTACGTGTTCCGTGGAGGTCCATCGGGCATGGCTACGATGTACGCCGGTTCCGGCAATCCCGCGGAAACAGGCTGGTTTTCAACCACGGTGAGGGGAGTTCCCGGCAACACCAATCTCTACAATGAAACTGGGACCATGAAGGTAGGGCTCAAGCGCCCCAACGAGCTGGGCCTTTACGACTTGAGCGGCAACGTGGCTGAGTGGGGCCACGAAGCCTCACTCCAAGGAGGCTCCTTTGAAGCCTCGCCCGGCCCCCTTTCCTCCCTCTCGTTTTCCTCCGCCCTTGAAGGAAAGGGCAGGGCCTTTGGCTTCCGGGTATTCAGGACGGCGCTGACCCCCCCGCCTTCTTCGACGCCGGGCGGTCTTCCGTCAGGAGGTCTTCCCCCCGCCGCCGAGAAGGATAAGTACAGCTTCGTCCCCATCCGAGGCATTTCGAGCCTCAGGGCGATCGCCAGGGGACCGGACCGCTATGTCATCGGCGGGAACGGGGCCGTTCCGGCGGTTTCATTGGACGGAGGAAGAAGCTGGATCGTGGGCAGGAAAGCGCCGCTCATCAATATTACCGGCTTGGCCTACGGCAATGGAATCTACGTGGCCACGGGGGATTCCGGAGGCGTGGCGACCTCCCCCGACGGATTGAACTGGACAGCCGAGCGTTCGGTCATTGCCAACCACCTCAATGGCGTTGTCTGGAACGGAGCCCAGTTTGTGGCATCGGGCCACTACGGCACGATACTCGTCTCCAGGGACGGCAAGACCTGGACCCAGATTCCCACGGGCATGGTCTCCCACCTCATGACCCCGGCCTATGGCAGGGGACGCACGGTGATCGTGGGCATTGACGGAACGGTATTCCATACCTCGGACGGCATGAACTGGCAGAGAACCAGCCTTGGTGTCCCAAGCCAGGCTTTCTATGGCATCGCCTTTGGTGAGAGGGGCTTTGTCGCCGCCGGTTCGGGAAGCGGCTCTTCGATACTCCTTTCCTTGGACGGGCGCCAATGGAGCCAGGTGTACAGGGATGCGGCCAACTTGAACCTAGCCAGCGTCCATTGGGACGGCGATGTCTATGTGGTTGCCGGGCAGGGCTTCATCCTCCAGTCCCGGGATGGAACCATCTGGGAAAAGCTCGACATCGCTCCTGGGAAACAATTCAACCGGATGGGGAGCGGCGAAGATGGCTCCCTAGTGATCCTCCAGTACGACGGCACGGGAGTCCATGTCCGGAATAGGTAAGGGCAACGCCTTCGCCGGGAACGGAGGAGGAAAGGTCATAATCAGATTTACGCAAAGGAGGCATTGAATGAAGAGGGTTGGATTGATCGCTATGGCGCTGGGGATCGCGCTGTTGGCAGGCGCCTCCGCCCAAGGCGGGGAGAAGCCCTCCGTCCCGGTAACCTTCTACTGGCAGGGCTCGGAAACCGTGGACATCTACCAAAACGGCTCTCCCTTGCGGGCCACTTTCATTGATTTCCGCATGAGGGCCGATGAATCTTCCAAGCCCGCCTTCAGCGCCCTGGGTACCCTTTCTGACGGCGATATCTTCGTCGCCGCGGTGCGGGGAGGCTCCTCGGGGCATTCCTTTTTATTCCTCGCCGTGGATACCTACGGCAAGACGCTCTGGAAGAGCGACGCCCTGGCCTGGTCGGCCTTCGTGCCACCCGCCGACGGCTCCGCCTGGTTCGATCCCATCCGGCGCACAAACACGCCCAAGCGCCCGGTGACGGCCCTGTATTCGGCGCCCAACGCAGTCCAGGGCGAGCTCAACGCCAAGTTCGGCTACCCCGCCCAGAGCATCCAGGATCCCTTCATGGGCCAGTTCGTGTTCTTCTACTCCAAGGTCTCCTTGTCCGGCGTCGCGGTTGCCGCGCCCAGTCCCTTCATTCCCGCCCCGCCCCCGCCGGCTCCCGCCCAGCCGAAGGCCAATCCGCCTGTAAGGGTTGAAGGCGAAGCCTTCGCCTCGGTCACGGGAGAGACAAGGCCCGGCGAATCCGGCGGCGACGAGGGAGGCATCTGCCTGGGCTGGATCCAGAACGGGTCGAGCGCCACCTACCGTGGGGTAGGCCTTGGCTCCGGATACTCCAACTTCCGGGCCAGGGTATCCAGCGACACCGCGGGGGGCACGATCGAAATCCGCTCCGGGGGGCCGACAGGTTCCCTCCTGGGCACCGTCGCCGTGCCCAACACCGGAGGCTGGGAAAAGTTCATCACTGTTTCCTCCAAGATTTCCTCCGTTTCGGGTACCAGGGACATTACCCTGCGCTTCGTCGGCGAAGGCTTCTATCTCTTCAACGTGAACTGGTTCGAGTTTTATTGAGATAGCGTGCTAGAACGCCCGGGGGAGTCTTGTGCCCCATCCCCGGGCTCCGTAGCGGTCGAGGATGGCCAGGGTTTCATCCGTCGGGAGGGCGAAGCGCGTGTTTCCGTCCCTTCCGGTCATCGTCTCTGCGGCGAAAAGGGAATTGAGGACCGCTTCCTCGATAGCCTCGGATTGGGCCGCGAAGAGGGCGGAGAGGGCTTCGTCGGGCAAGACTTCCCTCGCCAGGATGGGTGAGCCGGCCGGCTCGTGTGGCACGGGGCCGGCCACGCTGAAGGCGATGAAGAAATCGCCCGAGCCGCTGGCGGAGTAGAATCCCGTCCTCGCCATCCCAAGCCCTCCCCTCCTGGCCATGCGGGTAAGCTGTCGGGAATCCGCCGGCGCGTCCGTGGCTATCACCACCATGCAGGAGCCCGGAGGGCAAGGTATGGGGTCAGACCCCATAAATTGACTTTTAGGTTCGGCGAAGTCGAAGATGCCCAGTTCCCGTCCCACCGGCGCGCCGTTCACGGAAAGGACGCCGCCGAAGTTCGTCTGGGCCAGGACGCCAATAGTCCAGCCGCCGAGGCGCGCCGGAAGCCTTCGGGAGGAAGTGCCTATCCCTCCCTTGAAGCCCAGGCAGGAGCATCCCGTACCTCCGCCGACGTTCCCCTCCGCCGGGACCCTTCCCGCCTTGAGCCCGGCGTGGGCGTCCTCCAAGGCCGCGAGGACATCCTCCTCTTTCACGTGCCGGCCCTGGATGTCGTTGAGAAAGCCGTCGTTGATGTCCCCCACCACTGCGTTCACAGTCCCTGTCCTGATGCCGATCTCAGGGCTTTGGGCGCAGGAATAGGCGACCAGGGCCTCCGCGGCCCTGGGCACGGACAGGGTGTTGGTGAGGACTATGGGGGTCTCGACGGTCCCGAGTTCCTGGATCTGATGGAGGCCCGAGGACTTTCCGAAGCCGTTGAGGACGAAGCATCCCGCCTGGACTTTCTCCTTGAAGAGATTGCCCCCGTGGGGCAGTATGGCCGTCGCGCCGGTGCGCACGGGACCCTTGCCCGGCGCAAGGGGCCCCGAACCTTGTATGAGCGTGGCATGCCCCACGCCCACCCCCGCCACATCGGTGATCGCGTTGTGCGATCCTGTCTCGAAAATTCCTACCTCTATCCCTAGATCCCTCGCCCTCGGCTTGGCCATACTCGCCTCTCCTTGCCCTTGCGCCGGAGCGCCGCGGAAACACGGCGCCCTTATGTTTCCCATCCCGAGGCGCTCCGTGTTTACAGCCCCGCGCCCCGGGCCTATACTTTTTCCATGTACGTATCCAACCTTAGCTCCGCCCGTTATGCGGAATTGTCCGGCAAGATCGACACGGTGATAATCCCCGTGGGCAGCCTCGAAGCCCACGGCATGCACTGCCCCCTGGGGACGGACAACATCATCCCCGAGCGCATGTGCGCCGACCTGGAAGGCGAGATGGGCGACGAAGTCCTCATCGCCCCCATCCTCAACTACGGCTATACGCCTTCCCTGGCCAAGTTCCCGGGCACCATAACCCTCCCCGCGGAAACCCTGATCTCCCTC
>JBFLXC010000136.1:0-7026 GCA_040757435.1 Spirochaetota bacterium
GCGTTGTAGAATGCCTTTTCAAGGTTGAAGTAGGCCCAGGGCCTGCCCTGGTCGAGCCACATCGCCGAGCCGGT
Organism: Spirochaetota bacterium; assembly: GCA_040757435.1. Lineage (GTDB taxonomy): Bacteria > Spirochaetota > Spirochaetia > Treponematales > Rectinemataceae > VKGY01. Next base: position 75 of record JBFLXC010000136.1, read on the forward strand.
GGCCAAGAGTCCTCCCTTCGATTCAGGGGCCTTTTCGTTCCTGGTGATCCAGAGGACTTTCTTCTTTCCCTCCCCCGCTTCCCTGAACCGCATGGATTCGAGGAAATCCACCTTGCCGCTTTCGGGATCGAAGCGGACGACGAAGGTCTCCCTCTCGTCGCCGTAAGGAACGAACAAAAGGGCAGTATGGTCGTCGACGGCCTTCCATTCCGCCCGGGGATCGCTGATCCAGAGGGAAGGAAACCAGCCCGCCTCCGCCCAGAGGGCCAGGTTGGCTCCTTGGTTCGTGTTGGGATCGTTGTGGTAGGTGCCGATGGGAGCCTCGAAGAAGCTGGCTCCGTCGATTATCCCTTCGTTGACCTTGAGGATGGGAAGGCCGAACCACGTGGCTTCGATGTAATGCCTGTAATGCTTTCCAGCCTCGTGGATGAAGACGAAGCGCGCGGGCATCCAAAGGCCGAAGGGCCTGATCCTGCCCCTGCCGTAGTACACCACCGTCTCGATGCGCGGCGCGGAATCCCCGAACTCAGCGCGGAAATATGCTTCCACAGGTCCAGGCAGACCTGGGGGGATTTCCATGGATCCTATCGGACCCTCCGCCAATTTCCTGGCCTCGAAGGGCGCCGGCTGGACCCTGAAACCCGCCAATGCCGCGACGATGAATGCCGCTATCCCAAGGGCGGCGATGAGGAGCTTGCTCATTCATGTCCTCCGGGCAGGCAGTATAGGGATTCGCCGGCCTGGAAGCAAGCCCAAAGGATGCGCCGTCAGTCCAAGGTGAAGCGGAAGCAGGCTCCCCGGCCGGGGCTGGACTCTGGCCAGACCGATCCGCCGTGGCGCAGGACAATCCGCTTCACCGTGGCGAGCCCGATGCCGGTGCCGGAGAACTCCTCCGCGGCGTGCAGCCTGTGGAAGGGGGCGAAGAGGCCGGAGGCGTATTCCATGTCGAAGCCCACGCCGTTGTCCCGGACGTAGAACACCCGTTTCTTGATACCCTCGATCTCCTGCGTTTCCATGCCGATCTCCACCCTGGGGCTCTCAGCTTTGGCGCTGTACTTGAAGGCGTTGCCGACGAGGTTGGTCAAAAGGATGTCCAGCAGGGAGGGATCGGCTATCGTCCGCATGCCCTCCTGGATCTCAAGCTCTGGCCTTCGGCCTTCCCACTCCTCGGCCACACGGGAGGCCACCTCCCTGGCCGCCGCGCTCATGTCCACGGGCATCAACTCCAGCTGATGCCTCGACACCTTGGCAAGGCCCAATAGATCGTCGATGAGCTTTCCCATGCGGCTCGAAGCCTTCCGGATCCTTTCAAGGTAGTTTTGCCCCTGCTCGTCCAGGCGGGACGCGTAGGTTTCGGAGAGGATGGCTCCGAAGCCCTCCATGGCCCTCAAGGGGGCGCGCAGGTCGTGGGACACGGCGTAGGAAAAGGATTCCAGCTCCTTGAGGGCGCCTTCCAATTCCGCCGTCCTTTCCGCGACCCTCCTCTCCAAGTCCAGGTTGAGCTTCCTCACCTCTTCCTCGGCCTTTCTCCGCTCGGCTATTTCAACCGAGAGCTGGAGCGTCTTCTGCTTCACGCTACGGCGCAAGGCCCAGGACCAAAGCAGGGTGGCGAGGAAAAGGGCGCCCAGGACCAGGACGGCCCCGGCGGCATACCGCGCCGCGGCGGCGAACCACCCCCCGCCCGAAGCATAGGGGGCGAGCCACGTGTTCTCCAACTTCCTAAGCTCACCCTTGGCGATCACCGCCGAAAGGCCTTGGGAGAATTGGGCCACCAAGGCGCCGCCTGAGTTGGGCGCGGCGTAGCAGTACTCCGCAGAGAGCAGCGGAGTGGAGGATAGCTTCACATTCCGTATCTTCTGTTGTTTGAGGAAGTATTGGGCGGGAATCCTGCCGACCAGTGCGTAGTCCTCCTCGCCCCGGCTAAGGAGGAGGAGGGCTTCGTCCTGGGATTTGACCCTCAGGAGATCCTTTTCGAATCCCAAGGATACAGCCAGGTCGTCCATCACGTCCCCGGCCATGACAACGACTCTCCTGCCCGCCAGGCCCTGGATGGTTTCCGGGATGGCAAGCCCCTCACGGACCGCCACCACATGGTTCACCGTCGCGTAGCCGGGAGAGAAGGCGTAGACTCTATCCCTCTCCGCCGAGTAGTACATCCCTTGGACCACATCGATGAAGCCTGAGTTCAAGCCTTCCCGGATTTCCCCCCAGGGACCGAGGCGTATCTGGATGTCCAGGCCCAGCTCGGACGCTATGGCCTTGGTGAGCTCCACATTGAAGCCAGCGGGATTTCCATCCTTGTCCAGGAATTCATAGGGCGGGTAGTTCGAATCCCCTCCCACGATGATCCTGCTTTTCTTCTGGGCCAGGGCCTCGAGGCCAGAAAACCAGGTGGCGTAGAGTTCCCTGAACGTGCCATCGGCCATGACGATCGAAAGGCCCTCGTTGAGGTAGGCCAGAAGGTCCCTGTCCCCTTCCTTCACCGCGAAGCAGAAGCTCTGGGTGAATTCCGCGAGGGCTGGTCCCACGGTCTTCACATTGCCAATCCCGTTGTTTTGGAGTATCTGAAGGCCCATGAGCTTCTGGGCCACCACGACGTCGTAGATCCCTTCCGACAGGCCCTTGAAGGCTGCCTCGAAGGTGTCCAGGGCCGCGATTTCCACGCCCAGGTCTGAGCGGCGCAGGAACTCCTCGGCGTTGTCCCCCTTGAGCACCCCGGCTGACTTTCCCTTCAAGTCCTCCAAGGAGGCGATGTCGCCTCTGTCGTCCCGCACGAAAATCGCCCCGTGCATGGTCAGGTAGGGGAAGGTGAAATCGAAGACGTCCTCCCTCTCAGGAGTCCTGCCCACCAAGGGCAGGACCTGGAGCCTTCCTTTTTCCAGGTCTTCCTTTATCTCAGCCCATGAGCCGGTCTTGAAGCTCACTTCCCGGCCCACGGCCTTCAGGGCCGCCCTAAGGAGCTCAACCGAAAAGCCAGTGGAGCTGTCGTCGGGATTGACGATGCAGTAGGGGGGATAGTCGTATTCGCAGCCTGAGAGGATCGGAGGCCTTTCCGCCGCCGCGCCCGCGGCCAGGAAGGCGGCGAGGAAGAGGATCAAGGCAAGAAGCCTTGGGAACGCGGATCGCCTGCGCATCCCTTACCTTCTAGCGCATCCTAGGCCCGATGTCCAGGGCGGCGCGGCGGGCGGGTCCTAATGCCCCTTTCCCAGCGCCATTTCGACGCCGTGGGAAAGCAGGGGCGCGAGGAGCCGGGCGTGGAATTCCGCCCCCCGGACCGAGCCCGGGAAATTCACGATGTACTGGGTCCCCTTCATCCCCGCCAAAGCCCGGGAAAAGACGGCGAAGGGGGTCTGCTCCAGGGATTTTATTCTGAAATATTCGCCAAGACCGGGAAGGAGGCGGTCGCAGTACCGCTCGGTCGCCTCCGGCGTCAGGTCCCTTGGAGAAGGTCCCGTTCCTCCGGTGGTTACGATCCAATCCGCATCCTTGCGCCGGATGTAGGCGGCGGTCACCGATTCGACGCCGTCAGGCACTATCTCCCGCTCCACGGTGGCGGATGGATCGAAGTCCAGGAAGACCTTTTCGACGGCCGGACCCGAGAGATCCTGGTACAGGCCCTGGGAAGCCCTATCCGAAACGGTAATGACCGCGATCTTCACGCCTCACCTCCCCCCCCTTGAGCACCCGCACGAAGATTCCCTTGCGGGGCATCACGCAGTCCCCCACCAGCCGGCGAATCTCGCAGGCGGCGTGGCACTCCTTGCCTATCTTGGAGACTTCGCACAAGGCCTCGCCGATCCTGATCTCCGTACCCACGGGCAACAAATGGAGCTCCACGCCCCGGGTGGTGATGTTTTCCGCGAAGTCGCCCGGCGACAGGGAGCTCAAGGTCTCCCCTCCCCCAAGGTTTCCTATGAGGGCGCAGCCGCCGCGCTTCAAACCCTCGGAAGCTTTTTCGATCTCCTCGGCCGCCAGGAGGGAAACCTGGCGGTTTTCCATAAGCCCCGCGTGGGCGTCTCCCTTGACTCCCTCCCCCGCCACCAGAAGCACCGAGTCCACAGGCTTCTTCCTTGTCCCGGTGGCGGCCGATACGTTGAGCGAAACAATCTCGAATTCGCCTGATGGGTTCATACGCTTTTTGCCTCCGTCGTTTCCTTTGTCTTCTCCACCAGCCGCACGCCTTCGATGCGCATCGCCTTGTCCACCGCCTTGCACATGTCGTAGATGGTCAAGGCGGCCACCGAGACGGCGGCCAAGGCCTCCATCTCTATCCCCGTCTTGTCGGTGCAGGTGGTGGAGGATCTGATGGCTATGAAATCCTCCCCGAGTTCGAAGCCGACCTCGGCGTGCTCTATCTCTATATTGTGGCAAAGGGGGATCATGTCCGAACATCGCTTCGCCGCCATGATGCCCGCGACCCGGGCTGTGGCGAGCACATTGCCCTTCGCTATTCCATTCTGACGTATCTTTTCCAAGGTGCGCGGATCGAGCATGATCCTGCCCTCTGCACGGGCGGTGCGCCGCACCTTCGGCTTGGCCGACACGTCCACCATGCGGGCGTCGCCGCTTTCGTCGATATGGGTGAATTCCTCTCCCATTTTATCCCCTCCTCCTAGCCGCCGATCTGCCCCACGGACGAGGTGGAGCTCACGGTCCCTCTCATGGGCTTGGCCAGGACGGCCGCCCTTATGCTTCCCTCTATGTCGTTGAAATCGATGGGAAAATCGATGTCCGAATGCAAGCATGACCGCAGGGTGCCGTTGGCCATGAGGCGTATGCGGTTGCAGGCGCCGCAGGGGGGCGGGCGCTCGAACTCCGCCGCGTCTCTCTTCTCTTCCTGCAATGAATAGTGGGCTATGGTCTGCATCGCGATCCCCTTGCCCCGTGCGAATTCGCGCAACGCCTCAAGCGCCTCATCCGAAGTGTCCTCCATGACCACCGTGTTAATCTTGACCTGGAACCCTGCCTCGATCGCCGCGTCTATTCCTGCCAGGGCGTCGGCTAAATCTCCCCAGCGGGTGATGCTCCTGTACTTATCCGGATCGAGGGTGTCGAGCGAGACGTTGACCGAATCCAATCCTGCGTCGGCCAACGTCTTCGCGTTGGGCGACAACATAGTTCCGTTCGTCGTCATGGCAAGGGTGCGGATCCCTGGTATGTCGGCCAACCTCCGAACAAGGTCCGCCAAACCCTTCCTCGCCAAAGGCTCTCCTCCTGTGAGGCGGATCTTGTCCATCCCCAGGCCGGCGGCTGCACTGGCCACAGCGGCGATCTGCTCGAAGCTCAGGATCTGGTCGTGCCGGAGCAGAGGAATCCCTTCCTCGGGCATGCAGTACCGGCACCGCAGGTTGCACCTGTCGGTGACGGAAATCCTCAGGTAATGTATCTCACGGCCGTATGAGTCGAGCATCGACCAAGGCTCCTTCTTCCATGCTTTCAACCCCGATTTCCATGCGCAGGAGGGCGTCCGCCTGGGCTAGGACGGTTATCATGGACGATCCGTGGTACCTAAGCGGCCGCGCCGCCATGCCATCCTCCGCCGGGAAGAGCGCGGCGGGAAGGAATTCCACCCTGTCCGATCCCTTCCGCGCCAAGGGAGCCGCAAGCCTCGCCCTAATGAGTCTCGGCGCCGCCTGCAAACCCTGCAAGGCTCCCAAGTAGGCCTTCGCGAGGATCTCGAAGTTCACGAAGGTGGAAACGGGATTGCCCGGAAGGCCGAACACAGCCGCATTTCCGCGACGGCCGAAAAAGGTGGGCTTTCCCGGCCTCATGGCGATGGAATGGAAGAGGGTTTCCACTCCCAGGGATTCCAGGACGGAAGGCACCAAGTCGAAATCCCCCATTGACACTCCGCCTGAGACGAGCACGAGGTCGCAGGATTCCAAGGCCGCTGCCAGGAGGGTCTTCAAGTCCCTCTCCTCATCCCCGGCGATGCCGAAGAACCTGGCCTGGCATCCCGCCGCCGATGCCTGGGCGGTAAGCTGGGGTCCGTTGGAGTCGTAGATTGAGGCGTCGTCGAGGGGATTGCCCGCAACCACGATTTCATCCCCCGTGGATACAACCCCCACCCTCGGCCTGGCCAGGACCTCGACGCTGGAAAATCCGGCCGCGGCGAGGATTCCTAGGTCCTGGGGCGCAAGGATCCGCGGGCCGAGAAGCGCCGCGCCGGCCTTGAGGTTCTCCCCCCGCCGGATGATGTTGTCCGCCGTCTCCTCCCTGGTGAAGGCGACGATCGGCCGGCCCTCCGGGTCCCGCTCCACATCCCTGGTCCATTCGATGCGCTGCACTCCGGCCGCCCCGGGGGGAATGGGAGCTCCCGTCATTATCCGCGCCGCTTCGCCGGGTTGGAGGGCGCGGCCGCTGTATTGGCCCGCGGCGATTTCATCCACCACGCGGTACAAGCCCGTGGGAGATTTCTGCCCGTAGGCGAAGCCGTCCATGGCGGACTTGTGGAATGGCGGGTGGTCGATGGGGGAGGCAAGTTCCGCCGGAAGGACCCTTCCCAGGGCCTCAGGCAGGGGAACCGTTTCCCTCTTGAGGCAGGAGCGGTTCTTCCTGCCCTCAGCCTCGCATATTCTTACGGCTTCGTCGGGATGGATGTTATTTCTCATGGTTCCCCTCGATATCCGATGCTATGCCGCCCCGATCGAACAGAATCACCCTTTGGGCGAGGCTGTCTATGAGGGCGGGCTCGTGGCTGGAGAATATCACTGTGGTTCCGGACTGGGAAAGGGCCGCGAGGGCCGCGAGGATCCTGTCCCGGGATTCGGCGTCCACGCTGGCCGTAGGTTCGTCCAGTAGGAGGATCTCTGCATGGCTAGCTATCACTCGGGCGAGGGCGAGCCTTTGCGCCTCGCCGCCCGAGAGGCCCTTGTGGCGGCGACGGGAGACTTCCTCCAAACCCAGGAGCCCTAGGGCTTCCGCTATTCGCGGCCCCCGCTCGCGGCGGGGG
>JBFLXC010000137.1:0-7015 GCA_040757435.1 Spirochaetota bacterium
TCTCCTTCATTATTATATGCTATACCAGAAAAGTATTTACAATCAACATTTGAAATAGCACCGAGAAGATGCTGTAAATAGACATTCATATTGACCTCTAATTTTCATCATTCTAACATTTGCTTAACCTGCACCGCGTCCATTGGCGCGCTTTTTGCCTCTTTGGCTTGACTATTGTTCTTACCATTCTCCCAGCAAAAAGCGTGACAATAGCGGTGTCAGGTTGAAGCAGTTGTTAGCTATCTATTCTTTCTCAAAATATTTAACGGATTTCAAATCTTTAAAATGCTTATCTTGTGTCCATAAGGTTGCATTATATTTTTTACTTATTGCATAAATAATGCTATCAGCCATTGCTAATTTGTTATCTTTACCAATTTTTGCAGAATAGATTGCCAAGTCCGTGTCAAGATTTACTACATTACCTTGTTTCATATGAGCAATCGCAAATATTGCCTTATCTTCATCCAATTCTATTATAAGTTTCTTGAATACTTCATAGATAGTTATTGAAGGTACAAGTAGATGTTCTACATCCTCAATTATGGATGATACTTCTTCTCCTACATGACTCCCTTTGAAGTATTCAAGCCAACATGATGAATCTACAATATTCATAGTCTATCTTCTTCTCTTTGAATATCTGTATTGATTCCTTTAAAAGCTCCCTTAAGTTTCTTCATTGGTACTATTGGCACAAGTTCGATTCTTGATCCATAGATAATGACTTCAAGTTTTGCTCCGACATATAATCCAATCGATTCTCTTATTTCCTTTGGTATAACTACTTGGAACTTACTTGATATGGTTACTGTTTTCATCGATAGCCTCCACGTCTTACTATACCACTATCGATAAGAATTGTCAAATGTTCTTATTTTGGGGCGCCGAAGGCGTCTAGCTAACAATTATTAGACTTAAAAATTAAAACGGTAATGGTGTTTTAGACTGCCAATGTAAGATTAGCGTTGGCATTTTTAGTTTTCTAAATCCTGTTGATACAATCACCTGAAAAATCCTGAATTATCCTGTCAAAATATTATACAGATCCCTTATATCAGTTAGAAGAGAATGTCCGCTGGGCTGATGACGCCCGAGGGACCTCGGTTGAGGACATGGGTGTAGATCATTGTCGTCTTTACGTCGCTATGGCCGAGGAGTTCCTGGATGGTGCGGATGTCGTAGCCCCCTTCAAGAAGGTGGGTGGCGAAGGAATGGCGGAAGGTGTGGCAGGAGACAGGCTTACTGATGCCGGCCTTTAGCGCCGCCTCGTGGACAGCCCTTTGGAGGACAGAAGGATCCATGTGGTGCCGACCCTCCAAACCTGAGGTTGGGTTCTTCCACCTCCGCTCCTGGGGGAAAAGCCATTGCCAAGAGAATTGGAGTTCGGCGTTGGGGTACTTCCGGTCAAGGGCGCCGGGCAGCTGGACCCGGCCCCAGCCCTCGGAGAGGTCCTGGGCGTGAATCTTCCTGACCTGGCCGATGTGGGTAAGGAGGGAAGCCTTGAGGGAGGAAGGCAGCATGGTGACACGATCCTTGCCGCCCTTGCCGTTCCGGACAAGAATCAGGCTTTTCTCGAAGTCGATATCCTGGATGCGGAGCTCAAGGCATTCGTTCAGACGCAAGCCGGCGCCGTACAGAAGACTCGCTGCGATGAGATGGGCGCCCCGAAGGTGGGAAAGCAGGAGCTTGACCTCGGCCTTGCTCATCACGACCGGAAGACGAAGAGGCTTCTTGGCGCGGATGACCGAACTAAGATCCTCAGGCGGATTCTTAAGGACATGACGGTGCAGGAAAAGGATGGCGGCCAGAGCCTGGTTTTGGGTGGAGGCGCTGACCTTGCCCCTCGTGGCCAAATCGCTGAGGAAACGGTTGATCTCCGTGTCATGGCAGCGACGCTCATCGGCGCCCGGATTGGCCTTGAGATACGCCGCGCACCAGTATCCATAGGCCTCGACAGTACGCTTGCTGTAGTGCCGCGCCGTCAACTCTTCGCCAAGGCGGCTTAGAAGCCTGAGATGATTGGAGGACTCCATCGTAGAGACTTTGGCCTTGGCATTACCCTGGGCGAGAAGAAACAACTCCTCCGGGCCGATGACATCCCCATGCCCGGAGCCCGGTACTGAGGAAGAACTCGGGACGTTGAAGAGACCGGTGGAGTAGAGGCCAGCCAAGAGAGCGGTGGAAGAAGAGGGATTGTCCGGAAGAAGCCATCGGCGCAGATCGGGATCCCAACGCCGGCCGGGAATGCCCCTTATGGAGGAGATGAGGAGAGCGGCGTCGGGGCCAAGAGGGAAAGAGAGGGAGATGAATCCCGGACGAGGGGATGGGAGGATTGCCAACTGCATACGATGGTACTGATTTGCTTCCGATCTCAATACGCGCAAGGCGCGTCGGAATGATTCAAGGAGAAGGGATAGGTGGGCGATACGGGGACTCTTTTCGCCGAAACAGAATAAAAGTCTTACACGTATCCTTTGTAATGATTTTGCCTGCCACGCTGCGCAATCATTGTACAACACCAGGGCGGCAAGTCAATCGTAAAGTTATACGAATGAGCGTGCCGCCCCCCGGTGGAGGAAAAATCAGCCCAAAGGAAGAACCTTTACGATCCTCGTGAAGATAGTGGTGGGAGCCGCGCCCTTGTCCTTGTTCTCCTCCCTGAGACGAGCCGAAAGCTCAGGATCCGAAACATATTCGACAATGATCCGGGCGCCCTTGTTGCGCTCAAGCTTGTCAGCAGCGGAAGGATTGTAGATATAGGCAGTGACCACAGCGAAACCGCGCTCCCTCAGATTGACACCCGTCTGGTTCGGAGCCAAACCGAACATAAGATAGAGCCTATCCTTAGTGACACCCGGAATGACAATCGCCGCGTTCGGACTCCCGTCCGCGTTGACCGTGGCCACCGAAATAGCGCACTGACGAGCCTCCAGAGCCCTCCAGAGATCCTCGCCCGCAAGCGAACTCTTAGCGTAGTAGATACCCGTGGAAGCCTTCGAAATAGAATCCACGGCGCCCTGAGCGCTCAAGCCCAGAACAGCGAAGCACAGGACAACAGCGAGGACGAGGAACCTTCTCATACATACCATCCTTGACACCCCGGAGGGAGACTGAAATAGGCTCTTTGAACAAAAGCCATTATAGGAAGGTATTCTATATAATTATATCGAAACTGGCAAGCAAAAACGCAGATCCCACAAACGCCGGCAGCCCTACTCGTCCAGGAAAGCCATATCCTCGGGACGCGCGAGAAGATGAGGAGCCCCCCTGCCCAGGATCCGGTCTACATCCTCCGACCGCTTCCCCGCAACCGCGGCAATCTCCGCCGAAGAAAGACAGGAAATAATCTTGGCCGACCCATTCACCAGGACCACAGAATCCCGGCCGAAGTCACCCGAGACCGAAAGGACCCCCCGGGGCAGAAGAGAATTGCGGTTGCGGATAGCCGCCATGGCTCCCTCATCGATCCGGACCTCCCCATGCGGCTGGGAATTCTTGAGCCAGCGGATGCGATTCTTCAAGGCACCAGCGGCATCGAAGAGCGTGCCCAAAGCCTCGCCGCAAGCCACCCGGGCGATGATCCGAGGCTCGCGACCATGGGCGATCACCACCCTGCAACCCGCGTCCCTGGCAATGGCCACAGCCGCGAGCTTAGTCTTCATCCCCCCCGTGGAAAATTCCGAACCCCGGCCGCCCGCCGCGGCGAGATGCTCGCCGGAAAGCTCCCTGACATAAGGGATGCGCTTGGCCTCGGGATTCTCCCTAGGGTCCGAATCGTAGAGACTATCCACATCGGAAAGGATAAGAAGGAGCTCGGCGTCGATCTTGCTTGCCACATAGGCCGAGAGACGATCGTTGTCGCCGAAGGCGTTGCCGATTTCCGCCGTGGAAAGGGAATCGTTCTCGTTGAACACCGGAATGATCCGGTCCGCCAGAAGCGTCTCCACAGTGGCGCGGAGATTGAGATAGGAGGCGCGGTCGTCCCAGGCATCCCGGGTCACCAGAAGCTGGGCCGCCGTCAAACCGTAGACACCGAAGGCCCGCCTATATTCTTCCATAAGAATAGGCTGGCCGATCGCCGCGCAGGCCTGGCGCATGCGCACCTCCGTGACCCGCTTGGCGAGACCCAACTCCCGGGCGCCCATCCCGATCGCCCCCGACGTGACAAGGATGATCTGCTTGCCCGCCTTGAGAAGCTCGGCGAACTGCGCCGCCACATGATGGATGTAAGCGCTGTCCACGCCGCCGGAGGAAGGATTCGAGACGGCGCCGTCGGCCTTGGCTTCGGTCTCGGCATAGGAACGGGCGAAACGGAGAGCCGCGCCCTTGGGACGGGCGATGGTGGCAGTGCCGATCTTGACGACAATCCGCGTAGCCTTGGCCAGGGCTTCCCTGGCCTCTTGGGCGGCCAAGGCCTCCGCGGCGATGGTATCAGTCATGGGGAAGCTCCTTGTGGGTGAAAGCCCTGAGGCCCGCGGAGTAGTCCTCCACGATATGGCCCGAGCCCTCCAGGATCCATTTGTAGGTGAGAAGCCCCCCAAGGCCCATAGGACCCCGGGCGTGGAGCTTACCCGTGGAGATGCCGACCTCCGCGCCCAGGCCGTAGCGGTAGCCGTCGGCGAAACGGGTGGAGGCGTTGTGGTAGACCGAAGCCGAATCCACCCTGAGCTGGAAGAGAGCGGCGGCCTCGGAAGAGCGGCAGACGATGGCGTCAGTGTGCCCCGAGCCGAAGCGGTTGATGTGGTCGATGGCCTCCTCGAGGGAATCCACGACCTTCACCGCCATGCGCATGTCCAGATATTCAACGGACCAGTCGCCGTCCTCCTTGGCCGAGAGACTAGGGGCCGGGGATGGGCCCTGCAGGAGGGCTAGGGAACGGGGGCAGGCTTCCAGGGCCACGCTGGCCGAAAGGAGGGCGGCGGCCAGGCCGGGCAGGTGGGCCCGGGCGAAATCACTGTGGACAAGGAGGACCTCGGCGGCGTTGCAGGCCGCCGGATAGTTGGTCTTGGAATCGAGGACAATGCGGGTTGCCATGGCCGGATCAGCGTCCCCGTGCACATAGACGTGGCAGACACCGTCGGAATGGCCCAGGACGGGAATCTTGCTGGTCGCCTGGATGCGGGCCACGAATTCCTTCGAGCCCCGGGGGATCACAAGGTCCACATAGCGGTCCAGGGCGAGGAGCTCGCCGATTTCTTCTCTCGTTTCAAGGGCGACCAGCCAATCCTGGGGAAGGCCCGCCGAGACTCCAGCCTCGCGGATGATACTGGCCAGGAGGCGGTTGCTCTCCCTGGCCTCCGAACCTCCCTTGAGGACGATGGCATTGCCGCTCTTGGCGGCCAGGCAGGACATCTGGACCAAGGCGTCCGGGCGGCTCTCGAAGATCATGGCCACAAGACCAATGGGACAGGAGACGCGGCGCAGGACAAGACCCTCGTCGAGTTCGCGGGCCTCGAGGACGCGGCCCGCGGGATCGGGAATGGCGCGCAGGGCCCTGATGCCGGCCAGGGCCTCGTCGAACTTGGCCCCTTCGAAGTAAAGGCGCTTCAAGAGGGGGCCCGGAAGGTTGGAAGCCTTGGCGGCGGCCACATCGGCGCGGTTCGCGGCCGCAATATCTTCCCGGCGCTCAAGGAGACGCGCCTCTATGGCCGCCAGGGCGTCGTTCTTGGCGCCGGCGCCGAGGGCGAGCATGGCCTTGGCGGCTTTGGCCCCTAGGGCCACCCTTTCCTGGGTGTTCATGGGCGATAAGGTAACAGATTCTCAGGCCCGCGCCAATCGGGAAGGGGGTTTCCTTGACCGCGGGGGAGAGACGTATATATTTTCTACGATATTTGGATTCGTTAAGGGAGGTTTTTTTATGATACGGAATGGATATAGCACACTCACCCTGGCCTTGGCCACGATCCTGGCCCTGGCGGCCGGCCCCGCGGTCTTCGCCCTGGAAGGAGCCGAGGGGAAGGAGTTCGACGTCTTCGACACCGGGAAGGGGGAACTCAAGATCACCTTCCTTGGCCACGCGACCCTGGTCTTCGAATTCGGCGGCAAGCTCATCTACATCGACCCGGTCAAGCAGTACGGGGATTTCTCCAAGTTCCCCAAGGCCGACCTTGTGCTGGTGACCCACGAGCACGGGGACCATCTGGACGCCTCCTCCATCGCCGCCCTTCGCAAGGACGGGACGGTGGTCGCGCTCAACGGCTCCTCCCAGAAGAAGCTCGGCTACGGCGATACTCTTGAGCACTACAAGGACTACCAGGCCGCGGGAGTGTCGGTGTGGCCGGTTCCCGCCTACAACGTCACGGCGGGAAGGACCAACTACCATCCCAAGGAGCGCAAGGACAACGGCTACGTCCTCACCGTGGGGAACCTGAGGATCTACGTGGCCGGGGACACCGAGCCCATACCCGAGATGGCCAACCTGGGCAAGATAGACATAGCCTTCCTGCCCATGAACCTTCCCTTCACCATGACCCCGGAGCAAACCGCCGAGGCGGCGCGGCTTGTGAAGCCCGCTATCCTCTATCCCTACCACTTCGGCAACACCGACACCAACCTCCTCCTCAAGCAGCTCGAGGGAGAGAAGGGCCTGGAGACGAGGATCCGCAAGCTCCAGTAGGGAGCGGCGCCTACATCATGTAGATGCCGCCGTTGATGTCCAAGGTGGCGCCGGTGATGAAGCCGTCCAGTTCGCTGGCCAGGAAGGCCACGGCCCGGGCGACGTCCTCGCAGGAGCCGGCGCGCCTCAAGGGAATCTGGGCTATCGTGGCCTGCTTGGATTCCTCGGTGGTGTGGATCTGGTGGAATGATGAGCCCAGGATCAGCCCCGGCGCCACGGCGTTCACCCTGATGCCGTAGGGCGCCAGCTCCGTGGAAAGGGAGCGGGTCAGGGTGAGGATGGCTCCCTTGGCGGTGGAGTAGAATGCCGAGCCTCCGTGGCCTCCCTTGCGGCCCGCCAGGGAGGAGAGGTTCACCACCGAGGAGGCTCCCGCCTTCTTGAGCAAGGGGAGCATGG
>JBFLXC010000138.1:0-6921 GCA_040757435.1 Spirochaetota bacterium
GGGAGGGTGGCAGGTTGCGGGAGGGTGGCAGGTTGGGCGAAGGGGGCTGTAAAAGCCTGGGTATGTTGGAGGGTGGCCGGTTGCGGCGGCCGGGCTTGCGAAGTCGAAGTGGTGTTGGGGAGGGATGAATCCGAGGGATCGGCGCAGGATTCGGTGAGGCGGGAGAGGACGAAGATGGCGGAGGCCTGGGCGGCAAGGGCTTCGCGGCGGCGGGACCGGGGGTTTTTGACGAACTCAAGGCCGTGGCGCTCGCAGGCGTATTCGAACAGAAAGTCCAGTTCGGCCGGCCCTTCCAGGACCAGGGTGGTTATGCCCCGGCCGGTGAGGGAGCGGACGAAGGCGTCGATCTTGGCGCGGTACAAGGAAGCGCTTTTGGCGGCCCGGGAGAAGTAGGCCAGGGAGCGGAGCATGGTCTCCTCCATCCCGTCGGGGGTGAGGATGTAGCGCAGGGACCTGCTGGACAGGCGCTTGAGCTTCACCCAGCCCCGTTCGGCGAAGCGCTTGAGGAGGACGTTGGTCATGCCTAGGGAGAGCCCGGCCTGGCCCGCCAGCTGGCGCTGGGAGGGCGGGTCGGTTTCTTCCTGGGAGCTGTAGATTGTCTCGAGGAGATTGAGCTCGGCGTCGGACATGATTTCCTTCGACGAAATTGCTTGGATTCCGCGTATTTGAACGTGGACGCCGCAAGGACGAATCCCAGGGCGAGGATGGCGAGGGAGAGCCGGGCGGGAGTCCGCGAGGCGGCCAGGAATAGTATGGCGAGGCAGGCGGTGACGGAATACGCGATTTTGAGGATTCCCCTGGGGGGTATCCCTGAATCGAACAGGAGATGGTGGAAATGCAGGCGGTCCGGCTCCGTGATGCTGACCTTTGCCTTGACCCGTCGGTACATCGCCCTGAGGGTGTCGAAAATCGGTATGGAAAGGATGAGGACTGCCGGAAGGACCCCCACTCCTCCGGATCCTGGGGCATCGGGTGTGCGGAGCAGGGGGAGGACCGCGAGGCTGAAGCCGAGGAATAGGCTGCCCGAGTCTCCCATGAATAGCTTGGCCTTGGGGGCGGGAAAATTGAAAAAGAGGAAGCCGACGGTCGCGCCGGCGATGGAAAAGCCCACCAAGGCGGGTAACCACTGACCTTCCAGGCTGTACAGGAGGGCGTAGGCCAAGGCGGCTATGCAGGAAATTCCTCCGGCAAGCCCGTCAAGCCCGTCGATCAGGTTTATGGCGTTGGCGACGCCGACGATCCATGCCAAGGTCAGCAAGGCGGCAAGCCAGGGATTGTAGGAGGAGAGGATGTCCGGGGCGTAGAGGAAGGAGGAGAAGCGGAAGCCTCCTCCCACCACCAAGGCCGCGGCGGCTATCTGGAATCCCAGCTTTACCCGCGCCCGCATGCCCCGTATATCGTCCACGAGCCCTGCGGCGTAGATGAGCGAGGCGCCGAGGAGAAGCCATATGTGGCGGGCGTCCACAAGGGCGAGCCTCTTTCCGCCGGAAAGGAGACCGGCGAGGAAGGCGAGGAATATGCCCACGCCGCCCAGCCGCGGCACAAGCCCCGAATGTATTTTTCTCGATCCTAGGCTGTCGTAAAGCCTTTTCTTTTTCGCATAACGCAATACCGCCGGCATGGCGCAGGCGGACACAAGCGCCGACGCGAGGAGGGAAGTGATTTGCATATCCAACCCGGGCTGTCGTTCAGCCTCATATTTTCAAGCTCCATAGTCCAGACTCACGGCATGCCGCGAGATCCTCACCTCGCCTGAGGGCTCAGGAATTCGAAGAACGCCTTGGGCAACACCAGTTTCGCGATGGAGTTTTTCTTCGAATAGATGTTCAACTCCACCGTGGCTCCTTCCGCCGTCGCGCCCAGGCGGCATAATGCCCCCAGGTCGCTCAGGAAGGTGAGCTGGTACGCCGAGCCGCCCCCCTTGGATGGCCTTGCCACAGGCAGGCAATACAGGGATGCGGTTTTTCCGCCTGCGAAGACGAAGGCGATTTCCCCGGAAGGCACGAAGCCCGAGGAGGCTTCGAAGCGTAGGACCAAGGACCGCAGGGCCTTGGCGTCGTTGACGTTCGCGGTGATGGATATGTCGGACAGGGGAAGCCCGGGAGGGGAAAAGCTGTCCGTAAGTGAGAGATGTATCCCGTTTTGGGTGGAGCTGCCGACCGTCAAGGTGTGGACGACATCTCCGACCGTCACTGTCGTGGTGTTTTGCGAATGGACTGCGAAGCCGCAGGTCCCCGCAAGGACAACCAGGATAAGAAACGCTCCTGCTTTTTTCATGGTTTTTTTAGACCATCGTTCCGAAATGACTTTTTATTCTGCTAATTTATTATGCTTCGTATTTTTAATTTTTTGAACGGATCCTTTCCTCCTTCAGCGATTTGGGCGTCCTCCAGGGGTCGCCGGGGTCAGACCCCAAAAATTGAACGCCGCTGGATCAGGCAAGGTCAATGTGGGTTCTGACCCCCGCATTGATCCAGCCGGATGGAATATTACCAGTGGCTAATACTGCAAATCAAGGGCGGATCGCCTTTTTTCGCCTGGGGGACGGCGACGCGAACTTGGCCCTGACCTCCGGATCGGAGACAAGCTTTTTCATGGCGTCCAGGACGAAGGCCAGGAGGACGGACAAGAAGCCTCCGGCCATGGTGCCCACCACGCAGATCATGGCGCGGGAGGGTTCGCTTTTCTGCTCCGGCACCACCGCCTGGTCGATGATCTCCACGAAAAGCTTTTCCGTGGCGTCCTGGAGCTTCAGGCTTTCAAGGCTGGACAGAAGCCCTCCGTAGATCTTGGTCACCATCTCGAGCTCGGCGGTGAGGTTGGCGTACTCCATGAGGGCCGCGGGGGCCTCGGCCATGGAGGGCCCCACGCCGGAGCCGGTCTTTTCGTAGTCGGAAATCTGCTTCTTGATCGCCTCGAGCTGGGTTGAGGCGGACACGAGCTTGGGGTTGTCGTCCGCCAGGGCGCTCTGGAGGCGGCTTATCTCGATCTCCAGGGCGATCTTCTGCTGGATGAGGCCCTGGTAGAGCTGCAAGCCCCCCGCCGCCTGGGCCTGGGGCTGAACCACCCTGTTCTTGCGCTGGTAGGCCGTGAGCTTGTCTTGGGCGGCGCGGACACGCCTTTCCTGGTCAGCCACCTGCTGTTCAAGCAGGACCATGTTCTTGCCCGAGGAGGTGAGGACCCTCTCCTTGAGGTCAAGCTGCAGCAGGTCCACCGCCTTGTTGGCAATGGAGCTCGAGAGGACGGGGTCCTTGGTCTTGGCCGAAACCTTTATCACCGAGGTCTTCGCGTCCACGGAGACCGAGAGGACGTTTTCACGCAAGGCCTTGATCGCGGCGCTCTCCGGAGTCCCGATCTTTATCTTCTCCGGCTCCTTCACCAGGGCGGAGACAAGGTCCGCCTCCCGCACAAGGCGCTCCGCGAAGGCCCGGCTCTTGAGTATGGCCTCGATCTTAACCGTGGGGTTGGCTGCGCTTCCCCCGGGGAGGCTCACGCCGGCCAGGGAGGCCAGGCCAGCGTACTGGGCCATGAGGGAGGCGGTGGAGGATGTGCCCGATATGGGGAGCATCGTCGAGGAAGCGGTGTACATGTTGGGCTGCATGAGGGCGTAGACCACGGAGAGGACGGCGGCGACGAAGGTCACGCCGATTATGAGGAATTTTCGCCGCCACAGGGTGGCCGCAAGGTCCACGAGGCTGATCTCGTCTTCGTCCTCGGGCCGGGCCGAAGCCTGGGCCGGGGCTTGCGCCTGGGCTTGGGCTTTAGTCTGAGCCTGGGGTTCTAGGTTTTCGTTGTTCGCTTCAGTCATATGTCCGCCGTTTCCTCGTTCGGTTTTTCCTTGCTCACAGGCCCAGGAGCGTCTTGGTTGTCAGGGCGCCGGTCAGGATGGTGCCCAGGAGTGAGAAGCTGTCCTTGGCGTAGGCCCAGCCCACGCTCACCTTGGTTGCCTTGGCGGGGATGTAGACCGTGTCCCCGGGGTTCAGGCTGTAGTTCAAGATGTTGGGCCTGAACCAGAGGAATCCCTTTTTGTTCGTGCTTTCTAGCCGTCCCGAGGCCCTGAGGATGTAGGCGTTGGGCAAATCCGATTCCCGGGTGAGCCAGCCCGACTGGGTGATGGCGTCCCTGACCTTCATGCCCGGCTGGTAGGCTACGATGTTCTGGTCGGCGATTTCCCCGGAGACCAGGACGTAGGTTGGCGTGGAGGGCACGAAGATGAGGTCGTCGCGCTCCAAGAGGACGTTGGCCGAGGAGGAGGCGAGTGCCTCCAAGGTCTCGGGGATGTCCAGGGAGATGCGGCCGAAGCCTTCCTTGTAGAGCTGTTTGAGCTGTCCCAGCTTGGCGCGCTGCATGGCCGCGTCGATCTGGAGGTTGGCTATCACAGCCGCCGAGGAACTTAAGGCCGTGTCGCTGGAGGTGGGCAGGGCGGCGGAGGCCACGGTGACGGCCTCGAGCTGGGCTATGAGCCTGTCCACCTGCTTCTGCTGCATGTCCGCCGCGGTCTTCCTTATGAGGACGATGCCGAAGGGGTAGGCCCTGGGGTCGTAGCCTCCGGCGGAGGAGAGGGCGTCAGCCAGGCGCATGCCGTCCTTGAATTCCACGGACTGGGGAGCGTGGACCGCGCCTCTGACCGTGACCACAGGCAGGTATTCGTCGGGAAGGAGTTTCTTGAGGGAGACTACGTCGCCGGGGGAGAGGGTGACCTTGGCGGCGCTCTGCTTGCGCAGGTAGGTTTCCAGGTAGACTTCCGAGACTTCCCCGCTCGTGCGCGTGATGCTGGCCTTTAGGGCTTCGAAGGGGCTCGACAGCTTGACGGAGCGCAAGACCGATGAAAGTTCGATGCCTTCGAAATAGGGGATGACCTTGGGCGCCTCGACTTCTCCCGCCACGGTGACGGGGGCTTTGTTGTATTTCGGGTAGAAGATGACCACGTCACGGGGCATCAGGGGGATGTCGATCTCTCCCTTGGCCAGGGCGAGCGGGGAGAAATTGATGATCTCGTCCTTGTCCATGGTCCGGCGACGCAGCTCCGCGTATCCCAGGTCCGTGTCTATGAGGAGGTCGGAGGCGGCAAGCACGCTGGAGAGGCTCATGCCTTCGTACCAGGCGTAGCGGCCTTGGTTCTTGACCGTTCCCTTGAGCACCACGGTTTCTGGATAACGGGAGAAGTCGTGGCCTTCGCCTCTGTTCCCCGCGGGAAGGAGGCGGATCAGATCGCGGGGGAATATGCGGGTGTCGTAGAGGCCGTAGATCACCGCCAAGGGGCTGAAGGTATAGTATTCGTTCCTTCCGCCCGGCACCCAGCGTTCGATTTCGGCGTAGTAGATGTCCGTATTTCCCAACATGGTGTCGGCGGTGAGGATGCTCGACAAGGCAAGGGGCTTATCCATGGAATAGAGGCCTGGTATCCGGGTGGCGCCCAGGAGGGCGTAGGCGTTGCCGAAGCGGTCGAAGTCGGGTTTCTCTGGCAGGTAGTTTACGGGCAGGAAGCGGATCGTATCCTGGGCCCGCAAAGCCACGTCGGTTTCACCCGACAAGACTTTCCTTGGGGAGAAGCTCTGATATTCCCAGCCTCCCTCGGCGGTGCGGCGGGTCAGCTCGGCGTAGTCCAGGTTGGTATCCTGGAGCATCTGGTCCGAGGTGACCACGGACGCCAGGGTAAGGCTCGGCGTGCGGGCGTAAGGTCCCTTGTAGCGCGCCGAGCCTGTGACGTAGACGACTTCCAGGAACAGCCCGAGGTCGGAGGAGATGCCCGCCGATCCAGCGGGGCCCGCCGCGGCCGCAGGCGCGGCAGTAGCGCCGGCGGCTGGCGCGGCGGTTGCCGCCGCGGCGCCGGGAGCCGCGCCGGTCTCGCCTGCCGCGGCTGTTGCGGCACCCGCCTCGGCGGTCGCGGTTTCGGTCCCGAGGAGGCTTTCCGCCACCTTTGCCCTGGCCTCGGCTTCGGAGAGGGAGAAGAAGCGGACCGTATCCTTCCTTTGGAGTTCGATGTCGAATATGCCCGCGGAGACTTCCCGGGGGGCGAAGGTGATTGTCTGGCGCTTTCCGCCCGGGAGGACCCGGACTATCTCGGCGTAGACCTGGTTGGTGTCCAGGATGGGCATCGCCTGGGCGCCGAGGGCGCTCAGCTTCATGCCGGGGCTCCAGGCGTAGAGGCCGGGGAATTGCAGGGGACCCGAGGCGAGGACCGCGTCGCCGAAGCGGTCGAATTCCGGGGCCGCCGGATTGTAGCCAACCTTGTAGAGCCGCACGATGTCCCGGGGAACCAGGGTGAGGATCTTGGTCCCATCCAGCACTTCCGAAGGCCGGAAGGTGAGGTATTCGTTCTTTCCGTCCTGGCGTTGGCGAAGGATTTCGGCGTAGCCGAGGTTTGTGTCCAGCAGGATCTGGTCCTGGCCCAGGATGTTTCCCAGGGTCATTCC
Organism: Spirochaetota bacterium; assembly: GCA_040757435.1. Classification (GTDB taxonomy): domain Bacteria; phylum Spirochaetota; class Spirochaetia; order Treponematales; family Rectinemataceae; genus VKGY01. The sequence continues at coordinate 6,417 of JBFLXC010000138.1, forward strand.
GCTTCTATGGGCGAAGATCTCAGGCCGGGCAACCTGGCCCGTAAGCTGGACCGATCCAGCGAACCTGTCGGAATCCGCCAAGGCTTTGGCGCCCTTGAATCCCGTCTTGGCCACGAGCCTGATCGAGTCCCGGGCGCGCAAGGGCATGTCGAAGGAACCTTCAAGCACCTTTCCGGGAGCGAAGGTCAGGTATTCGGGGGTTCCGTCGGGCTTGAGCCTGGTCAGTTCGGCGTATTCGAGGCTGGTTTCCTCGAGCATCTGGTCGCTCGTCACCACCGAGGAGAGCTTGAGGCTCTCTGTCCTGGCGTAGGGGCCCGCGTAGCGCACGGAGCCTGATATCGTCACCACTTCGAAGAATCGCTTTTCCGCGTCGCCGGGGGTGGAGGAGAGGGAGACAGGATCAACAGGTGAAGAAGCAGGATTTACGGGATTGGCCGCCGGAGCCGAGGCTGTTTCAGCCTGGGACGGTGTTGGTGAGGGTGTCGCGGGAGCGGCCGTCGCCGCC
>JBFLXC010000139.1:0-6754 GCA_040757435.1 Spirochaetota bacterium
GGTATGGAAAAATAAAATGCTGCTCCCTTGCCTACCTCTCCTTCCGCCCAAACCTCGCCGCCGTGGCGCTGCACGGCCCGCTTGACGCTCGCCAGGCCTATGCCGGTTCCCGGGAAATCGTTCTGGGCGTGCAGGCGCTGGAAGGCGGTGAACAGCTTGTCCTTGAACCTCGCGTCGAAACCCGTCCCGTTGTCCCGTACGAAATACACAGTTCCCTTCGTCTCGTCCTGGTAGGAGCCGACGCGTATGGCCGCCTCCCCTGAAAGGGATGTGAATTTCCACGCGTTGTTCAACAAGTTGCTGAAGACGATGCGCATGAGGCGCTGGTCGCACACCGCCTCCATGCCGGGTTCCACGTTCCACTGGATTTTTCGTCCGGGGTTTTCCCTGCCCAGGTCTTCCATGATGCCCCGTGCGATGCCGCTTATGTCCTCAAGCCGGAATTCCAGGGGCGAGCGGGTGATGTGGGATAGGAAGAGCATGTCCTCGATGATCTGCCCCATTCGCTGCGCCGCGTTCCGTATCCTTTCAAGGTAGGACCGGCCTTCCTCGGGGATCATGGAGCCGTAGTCGTCCAGCAACGCATGGCTGAATCCATCGATGCTTCGCAAGGGAGCCCTCAGGTCGTGGGATACGGAGTAGCCGAAGGCTTCGAGTTCCTTGTTCGCCATCGACAGCTCCGCCGTCCTCTGCTCTATGCGCTGGTCCAGGGTGGCGTTGAGCTCCTTCAATTGTTGTTCCAGGAGTTTCCTCTTCGTTATGTCCGCCGCGTATACCCGCAGCACCTCTCCGCCGGGGGTGGAGATGTCCCTCAGGAAGTATGCGTCCCCGAGCTGGAACTCCTGGCGTACGGGACCAGCGGCGCAGGCCAAGCGCAGGTGCGCGAGTTCCTCAGGCGAGTCGCTAAGGAATTGCCGTACATCCGGTGCCAGTCCCAGCCTTTCAAGTATCGCCAATGATGCTGGATTCGCGTAGCGGACTGTTCCGTCTATTCCTATCTCCAGGACAGGGTTCCTGTTCAAGGCGGGGAATGAAGCCAGGTATCGGAACTTCGACTCGCTCTCCCTAAGGGCTTCCTCCGCCTGTCTGCGTTCCTTTATTTCCGCGAGGAGATTCTCCCTCTCCGACTGTATCTCCTTCTCCAAGGTTCTCTGGAGTGTCACGTCGTGGATCACGCTCAACACATACGCACCCTGCTTAAGGCTGAGGATTTCTCCGGATATCAATCCAATGATCGTCTCCCCCGATTTTTTCCTGAAGACGCACTCCACGTTTTCGGCCCGTCCCTTGGCTTGAAGGTGGCTCACGTAGGTCGACCTGTCCTCGGCGTCCTTCCAAAGCCGCAGGTCCAGGGTAGTCTTTCCTATCGCCTCCTCCCTGGAGTAGCCGGTGACGAGTGTGAAGTTTTCATTGATTTCGAGGATCTTCCCTCCGTCCAAGGAGGAAAGCATCAGCACGTCGGGGATGCTTTTGAAAGCCGCGGAGTATTTTTCCTCGCTTATCCTGAGTTCCTGTTCCGTCCGTTTCCTTGCCTCTATGTCTTCGTCCAGGGCCGCGGAGAGCTTTTTGTTGACCATGTGGTAGAGGGAGAAGGTAAGGGCTATGAAGAGCATCTGGTCGGCCAGGAGTATGAGGGCTCCGATGTCCCCTGACTTCAGGTAATCGTTGCCTATGGCGGCCAACGCGCTGTTGGCTATGTTGATGGCGGTTACGAGGCAATAGGCCGAAAGGACCGCCACGGCAAATCTTGTCTCCCTCCTGAAGCTGGGGTCTGCCTTGGAAAGGAGGACCCAAGCGCATTGGGCGCTGAGGATGATGAGGGCGAGGCCCATGTTGATGTTGCGCGCCGCCAGATTTGGATTGAAGACGGAAAAATAGGTGTGGATCAGGGTGAAGACGCCCAGCATTATCCAGTTGGGTGCTTGTCTTGCCTTGGCGCCGAGGAATTTTCCGAGCCCGATGAGAAGGAAGATCGTTCCCGCCAGGTTGACGGCGTTGCCGCCCACCATGGAGAGCAGATCGGGTATGGCGCCGCGGAGGCTCAACAGAAGTATGGAGAGTACTTGCAGGGCGTAGTCCAAGGCCCAGAAGGACAAGCCGGGGAATTTCCTGCCGTGGTTCCGCCACAGAAATCCAATGACCAAGGCGCAGATGACATCGCTGACGACGAAGCCGATGAGGATGGTCCTAATATCCAGGATAGTCGCCATAAGCGTTCCTTGTTTGGACTTCTCTAGGTCAAGGATGATTTATACCACATGGCGCCTCGCGATGGAATTCCCCGATACCCAAGGGATCGCGGTCTTTACTTGCGTAGTTTTCAGGTCCATAGTTTCAGCGAAGCCGGCCATCGAAAACTGGCGGTTCCCTAGGCGGGGGAATTTGTTGTGAAATTCTCATTGCGCTCCGGACTTTCCGGCATCCTTCTCAGGTCTTTCGTGGCCGCGGCGGCCGGCCTTGTCCTGTGGTTTGCGTTGAGCGGCGCCCTTGAAAGAAGGCTGCTGGAGGAGCGGAAGGCAGAGTATCGCTCCAACCTCTCTTTCTACGGAAGCAACCTATCCCTCATCGTCAACACCAGGCTCGCCTTGGCGAACAGCCTGGAGGCTTTCACCCATACCTTCCACGATTCTCCCGATCTCCGCCCCAAATTCGCGACGTTCGCCGAGGGCTTGTATGTGGTGAGTTCCGGCGTTCGGGCGATCCAAATCTTTCCCCCCGATGGATTGATGATGCAATATCCGCTGGAGGGCAACGAGGCGGTTGCCCACCGGACCATGGAATCCCTCCTTCATGATGCCAGGCCGCAGGTTGCCGCCGATGTAGCCCGCGCGGTGGAGTCGGGAGAGCTCACGTTGAGCGGCCCCTACGAGCTAAACCAGGGGGGCCAGGGGCTGATAGCCAGGAAGGCGGTATTCCGTTCCGGTTCCCTCTGGGGTTTCGCCGTGGTGGTGTTGGACATGCCTCCCCTTCTCAAGCGGGCGGGGTTCGATTCGCCCGAATCCCGCGATCTTCTGCTTGCCCTGAAGGACAACAAGGGGGCCGTTTTCTTCGGATCCGAAACGGTCTTTTCATCGGATCCCGTGGATGTGCGGGTGAAGGTCCTGGACAGGGAATGGATCCTCGCCGCGGCTCCTTCCGGGGGATGGAGGGCCACCTACCTATCCACACTGACATGGTTCAGGTTCCTCGGCCTCTGCACGGTAGTCCTTGTGGCTGTTTTATCCTTTGTGACTTCAAATCATGGTTTGAAGCTCCAGAGAGCCGTCCAAAAAGCCACGGCCGACTTGAGGGAGAGCGAAGGAAGGCTCAAGGAGGCCCAGGAGCTAGGGAACATCGGCAATTGGGAATTCGATTGGAACTCCAAGAAAATTATTTGGTCTGATCAGGTGTTCAAGTTGTACAACCGCGATCCCAAGCTTGGTCCGCCCTCGGAGGCGGAAGAGGCGGCCTACTATTCTCCAGAGACTGCCGCGAGGATCCAGGGTTTCACGAAGCTGGCCTTGGATTCGGGGAAGAGCGTCGCCTACGACTTCGATGTGGATGTGCCGGGGAAGGGCAGGAGGTTTTTCACCGCCATCATCCAGGCGAGGAAAAACCCGGATGGTTCCCTGGATAAGTTCCACGGCACGGTCCAGGACATCACGGAGCGGAAGAAGGCGGAGCTTGAAATCGAGTCCTTGAACGCGAATCTTGAGTCGCGGGTCGCGGAGAGGACGGCGGATCTTGAGTCCTTCTCCTATTCGGTTTCCCATGACTTGCGCTCTCCTTTGCGGGCGATCAACGGGTTCAGCCATGTGCTGGCGGAATCCCATGCGGGCTCCCTGGACGACGAGGGGCGCAGGCTTTTATCCAGGATCGGCGGCAATGTGGAGAAGATGGGCGCTCTCATCGACAGTCTTCTTGAGATTTCCCGCCTGGGGCGTCATGCCTTGGCCAAGGAGGATGTGGACATGGGGGGCATGGTCCGTTCAGTGTTCGCTGAGTTGGTTCCCGAGGCGGACAGGGGACGCGTTGATTTTTCCGCCGGTCCTTTGCCCGAGGCTTTGGCAGACTCCAGGCTTGTCCGCCAGGTGTGGTGCAACCTGCTTTCCAACGCGGTCAAGTTTTCCTCAGTGAGGGATCGTCCTGTCATCCGCGTCGATGCCGCTGTCATGGATGGAAAAACCTGGTACAGGGTTTCGGACAATGGGGTTGGCTTCGACATGGAGTACGCCGACAGGTTGTTCGGGGTCTTCCAGAGGCTCCACAGGCAGGATGAATTCTCGGGCACGGGGGTGGGTCTTGCCATCTTCAGGAAGATTGTCCTTCTCCACGGGGGCGATATCCGTGCCGAGTCCCGCCCGGGCGAGGGGGCGGTGTTCAGTTTCTCCCTTGGATGAGTGGAGAATTCTACATGCCATTTCCACCGACTGATTATTCTTGACTTATACAAGAACCTCCTGTTTTGCGATGGAATAGCAGTAGACTGCTGTCGGGCGGAAATTGACCTGCATTCCGCTGAACACGCTTGTCTTTGTGCTACTTCTCGTAGTGACGATAAGTGGCTCAGTGATTGCATGCTTCTGCGCGAGAGCGAGTATTCCCTTAAGCTCCTCTGGGTGGTCAAGAATCCGATCTGACCACTTGATCTCCGCTGCAAACCTGGGGCGTTGAGTGGCTGGGTCTAGACCGACAATGTCGACCTCGATGTCGCTGCGTCCGTCTTTCCATCTGGCGTAATGGAGCGAGACAGAGGTACCCTGACGATGTAGCCATTGGCTCCAGACCGCAGTCTCGGCAACGGAGCCTGCCGCATCATCATCTGCTCCAAGGGTCCCGAAGAGTGCGGCTCGCACCGAGGTATTTGTGAGATACACTTTGAATGTTCGTTCGCGTTGGAGGCGCTTGGCGTTGTCATCCAAACGGTGCACTCGACGTATGAGGTAGGCGGCTTCAAGATATTCAAAGTACTCGCTTAGCTTCTGCTTGCTTATGCCTGAATGGTTTGACAGAGCTTCAAGTCCGACTTCGTTCCCTGAATTGAAGGCGATCACATTGAAAAACCGACTTAGTTCCTGCGTATTGCTGATACCGTAAAGGCTGGGCAGATCTTTTAGGAGGACCTTTTCAACAACATCCTGCCGTAAAAAACGACTGGGATTGCCTCGAATTGAGGGGTTCACGACTGCCTCTGGGAATCCTCCATAATTGAGATATTCAATGTACTCTTGATTCAAGGCGTCGATATCATTGCTTGCCCACGGCAGCACATCATCGTTGTCGAGCCAGCGTATGAGTGCCTTGTCCCTTCCCTTGAAATGCAGAAACTCGGCAAAGGTGAGCGGAGGAAGCACGAAATCAGTAAATCGCCCGGCGCCTGATTCCATGCTTTGCATCTTGAGCGCGGCAGCGGCCGAGCCGCTCGCGATGAATCGTGCCTCTGGATATGAATCCACAAGGGATTTTAGGTGTACTCCCCAATCTTTGAGATACTGTATCTCGTCGAAGATCACCCAGGGTCTTGAACTTTCATCATGCCCCATTGTTTCCTTGAACAACCTGTAGAGGCTTTCGATGGTTCGTCCCGCGTAGAGTGGAGTATCAAGCGCAAGATACAGGATATCTATACCTCTTGTGCCTGAGTCGATGAGTTCCTGTACGAGTTGGTGCAACATCACTGTTTTCCCGACTCGTCTTGGCCCCATCAGGACTACAGCGCGCCGGATCGAGCGATCCATGGCGAGGTTTGCGAATGGAGCATAGTACGCTCGTTTGGGCCATGCTCTCTCCTCTTCATCGATGCCCCGTCCGGCTTGCCACCAGGGGTTATCCATGGCGAGTCGGCGCTGGACTTCATGCCGTGGAATCTCCAACGTAGTAATAATGTTCCGCCTCATGGCTTATTCTGTCATATTAAGCATAAAATTACAACCTTATTTCAACATTTTATGATAATTATTTTCCAAAAAATACTTTACAGCGTTACTTTAATTGACAAGAATAATGCGGTGAGTGTTTTCCGTCTTGCCCTTTACTCTGGGCGAAACTGGTACGATAGTTGTTTAGGATTGTCATGAAATTTCCACGCTTTGCCTTCCTCTTCCTCATTCTTCTCGCCGCGGCTGTCTTGCCGGCTGCGGGCCAGGGGTCTGCGCTCAAGGTGGGTGTCTTTCCCGCCGAGCCTTTGGTCTTCATGGAGGATGGGAAGCCGGCTGGTCTGTTCCTGGATTTGCTTGGGCATTTGGCTGGGAAGCATGGCTGGGATCTTGAGTTTGTCGAGGGTTCCTGGAGCGATCATCTTTTGAGTCTTGAGCGGGGGGAACTGGATCTTCTGCCCGCGGTGGGGTATACGGAGGCAAGGCGGGGGATTTTCGATTTCAACCATGTGCCTGTTTTCATGGACAGCGGGGTGCTTTTCACAGCTCCCAGGAAGGCGATCCATACTATTTTCGATCTCGAGGGTCTTAGGGTGGCGGGGGTACGGGGGAGTGTTTTCACCCAGGGTTTCCTTGATTTTATCGCTTCCTTCAACATCAGCTGCGAATTGGTGTATGTGTCGACCAACGAGGAGGTGATGCGGGCGATCGAGTCGGGAAGGGTCGATGCGGGGGTGACTATCTATTCCCTGGGGAGGGTGTTGCAGAGGGGTGTAATCCGGCATAGTTAGTGACCCCTCGTCGGCATTTTTAGTGACCCCGGGGGTCGCCACTTTTAGTGACCCCCCTCCTGCACCATTTTGGAGGGCTTTCGGAAGGCTATAATGGCCTTCAACGGA
>JBFLXC010000140.1:0-6743 GCA_040757435.1 Spirochaetota bacterium
GAGGCAGGTTTCCGTCTCCTGGAACCCCGGCTCCCTTTCCCTCGAGTCGGGCTACACGACCGCCAACTGGGGCCAGGGAAAGGCCTTCAGCCCTGCGGATTTCTTCGCTGAAATCGACATCGCCTCCGGCCAGCCGGAGCGAAGGTCGAAGCTGCTCTTCCGAGCATCCTGGTTTCCCGGCCCTTTGTCGCGCATCGATCTTGTAGCATCGCCACAGATCCACGGTCCCGCCCTCGCGGCGGCGCGCGGCTACGGACTTGCCGGCGACACCCTCGCCCTCGGCATTTCCGCAGGGTACCAAGCCCCCTACTCAGGGGAGCCTTCCTTCGCGCTGAGTGGATTCGAGGCTTCCCTCGACCTTCCCTGGTTATCCCCCTACCTTGAAGCCGCGTTCAGGCTCCCCATGGACGGCTCCCTCGACCTGGGGGAACTCCAGGCGACCTTCATGGCGGGATCGACGGCCAAGATCGGTTCCTTGCACCTTCTTGGAGAATGGCTGTGGAAAATCTCTCCCGCACCGGACTTCTCGGTATTCGCACTGGCCACCTATCCATTCGATGAATGGATATCCCTGGCGGCCCCCCTCTCCTTCGATCCCGATACAGGGGCGCTCTCCGCGGGGCTCGCCTTGGGCGCCGCCGAGCTTTGGGGCCTGGATTTCAGCATTGGGGCCCAAGGTGCGAAGGACGGGACAGGCCGTTGGACCCTAGGGTTCTCCCTCCAGATGCAGACTCGCTTTTAAGCCTCGGCGCATCAAACCCGCCGACGATCCTCTCTGGCATAAGACTGCCGTTTTGTGGCATACTGCCACGAACTTTACGGATGATACGGCGAAATCGGAGGCAGCCATGCCGCCCGACGCCTTTGAGGATGCCGGGCAGGTCCCGGAGCCTTGCCGGGGTTGTCCAAAGGCTTGTCCAGGAGGACTGTCGTGTACAAGAGCGTAGATCCCAAAGTCAACTTCCCCCGCCAGGAAGAGGAGATCGTCCATTTCTGGGAGAAGCACCAGACTTTCCAAAAATCCCTCAAGGAGAGGGAAGGCCGCCCTGAGTTTGTGTTCTACGACGGCCCCCCCTTCGCCACTGGCCTGCCGCATTTCGGACACTTCGTCCCCGGCACCATCAAGGACATCATTCCCCGGTACAAGACCATGCGGGGCTTCCACGTGGAGCGGAGGTTCGGCTGGGACTGCCACGGGCTTCCGGTGGAAAACCTTATAGAAAAGGAACTCGGCCTGGATTCCAAGACCGACATCGAGAGGTTCGGGGTGGCGGAATTCAACGAAGCCTGCCGGGCTTCGGTGCTGCGCTACGTGAAGGAATGGCGCACCACCATGACCCGGGCCGGACGCTGGGTGGATTTCGACGACGACTACAAGACCATGGAGCCGGATTACATGGAATCCATCTGGTGGGTCATGAAGAGCCTCTGGGACGAGGGGCTTGTCTACGAGGGGCACTACATCCTCCCCTATTGCCCGCGCTGCTCCACCGTCCTTTCGAACCATGAGCTCCAGCTGGGCGGCTACAAGGACGTCCATGATCCTGCGATAACCATCCGCTTCAAGATTACCGGAGTTCCCGAAAGCCTCGCCGCCTCCTCCTCCGTGGACCTGGCGGACGGTTCCTCCTACCTCGTCGCCTGGACAACCACCCCCTGGACCCTCCCCTCCAACCTGGCCTTGGCACTCGGTCCGGACATAGACTACGTCTGCGTCCTGGATGGAGGGGAACGCTACATCCTCGCCCAGTCGCGCCTCTCCGCCTATTACAAAAAACCAGAGACCCTCACCGTGGCCTGGAAAAAGAAGGGCTCGGAACTCGCGGGACTCCGCTACGAACCTCTCTTCCCCTACTTCGCCGACTTGGCCGAGAAGGGCGCATTCGTCACGGTCACCGGAAACCATGTGTCCACGGAAGATGGAACCGGCATCGTCCACACCGCCCCGGGCTTCGGCGAGGAGGACTACCAGGTCCTCAAGGGCACAGGCATTCCCACGGTCTGCCCCATCGATGCGGAGTGCAAGTTCACTCCCGAAGTCACCGACTACCAGGGAATCTTCGTAAAGGACGCGGACAAGGCCATCCTTGAGCGCCTCAAGGCGGAAGGAAAGCTCATAAAGCGCGAGCAGATCCTCCATGCGTACCCCCATTGCTGGAGGTGCGAGCACCCGCTGATCTACCGGGCGGTGGGGTCCTGGTTCGTGAAGGTGCCGGACTTCAAACAGAAAATGCTCGCGGCGAACAATAAGATCCGCTGGGTTCCTGCCCACATAAAACATGGGCGGTTCGGGAAATGGCTGGAGAATGCCCGGGAATGGGCCATCAGCAGGAACCGGTATTGGGGCAACCCCCTGCCCATCTGGAAATGCGACGGCTGCGGCGACACTGTCTGCCTGGGCTCGCGGGACGAGCTCGAGAAGCTCTCCGGGGAGAGGCCCGCGGACTTGCACAAGCATTTCGTGGACAAGATCACATGGAAATGCGGTTGCGGCGGCACCATGACCCGCATTCCAGAGGTATTGGACTGCTGGTTCGAATCCGGGGCCATGCCCTACGCCCAGAGCCATTATCCCTTCCGCAACAAGGAAAAGTTCGAGGCCAACTATCCCGCCGACTTCATCTCAGAGAGCCTCGACCAGACCAGGGGCTGGTTCTACACCCTTACCGTCCTCGCCGCGGCCCTTTTTGACAGCCCCGCCTTCCAAAACTGCATCGTTTCAGGGATGGTCCTGGCGGCGGACGGCAAGAAGATGTCCAAGTCCCAAAGGAACTACACGGATCCCAACGAAATCATGGACAAGTACGGCGCCGACGCCCTGAGGCTCTACCTCATGAATTCCCCCGTCCTCAAGGCCGACGACCTCTGCTTCACCGACGAAGGCGTCAGAGAAGTCCTCAAGAGCGTGATCCTCCCCATCTGGAACGCCTACGGCTTCTTCGTGACCTACGCCACCATCGACGGCGTGGTTCCCGGGGAGATCCTTCCCGGCGAAGCATCCAATACCCTGGACCAATGGATACTCTCGGTGTGCGAGAAGATGGTCCTCCAGGTCACGGAAGGCCTGGAAGCCTACGAGCTTCCCGAAGCGATCGCCCCCATCATCGATTTCATCGACAGCCTGAACAACTGGTACATACGAAGGTCCAGGCGTCGCTTCTGGAGATCCGAAAACGACGCGGACAAGATGGAAGCCTACAAGACTCTCCACCATGTGCTCCGCCGGCTCATCCTCGTGGCCGCCCCCTTCATGCCCTTCATCTCCGAGGCTATCTACCAGAACCTGAAGCAGCCCGGCGAACCGGACTCGATCCATCTCTGCGCCTGGCCCGGCTACGAGGAAGGGTTCAGGAACCTCTCCTTGGAAAGGGACATGGCATCGGTGAGGCATGCTGTTTCCATGGGCAGGGCGCTGAGGGTCGCCAACGACCTTAAGATCCGCCAGCCCTTGGCGGCTGTCCAGATCGTAACAAAGGTCGCGGAGGAAAAGCAGGTACTCTCCAGCATGGAGGAAATCCTGAGGGAAGAGCTCAACGTGAAATCCGTTCTGTTCAGGGAAAACGAGGAGGACCTAGTCGAATATTCCGTGAAGGCCAACTTCCGAGTCCTGGGCAAGCGGCTGGGCAAGGATATGAAGGAAGCGGCGGCCAAGATCGAAGCCTTGCCTGCGTCGCAGATTTCAGTCCTGGTGGCGGGCGGCGCCGTGGAGATCACTGTCTCGGGAACTAAGGTCGCCGTGGACCAGGAGAGCGTGGAGATACGGCGTACGGAAAAGCCGGGCCTGAAGGTGCTCAACGAAGGGACCCTCACCCTGGCACTGGATACCCTCATCACCCAGGATCTCCTGCGGGAAGGCTATGTGAGGGACTTGGTACGGGGAGTCCAAAACCTCCGGAAAGAATCCGGTTTGGATGTCACGGATCGGATCGCCCTCGAGGTGTCGGGAGACCAGGAACTCAAGGCTTCCTTGGACGATTTCATGGCCTTCGTGGCCGGGGAAACCTTGGCGGAGCAAATCCTCTGGACCGACAGCCCTCGAGCCGGAAGCGTGGCCGTCGAAGCGGGGGAACGTACCTGGAAGGTTTTCCTGTCCAGGGCATAGGGGTGGATATATCTGATAACGCGCCGCGCGGGGTTGCCCCGCGCGGTTTTTTTTCCCCTTTTTGTAAATTTCCTGGATTATGGATTGAATATGCGTGATATATTATAGAATCGACCGGGCATGTTCGTCCCATGCAAGGTCAGGTTTCTCAGCGACGGCCTCGTCCGCGGCAATATTGCCCATACGGGTGGACGATGGCTTGGATTGGGTTTATTATGACACGAGACATAATATAATAGGAGGAATGCATGCCTAAAGCGAGAAAACCGCTTGTCGTAACGGCAGCCATGCTGATCCTTGTGTTCGCATTGGCTTCCTGCGCGACGGAAAAGCCGAAATTGCCGACCACGGACGTGCCCGGCACCACGCAAGGCACACAGCCAAGCGCCACCGACACAAAGCCCGCCCAGCAACCCACCGGCCAGGACAGCACCGCCACCACTCCCACCTCAGGCCAGACGCCCACCGATCAGGCGGCCAGCGCCAAGGCTCCGGCCCCGGAGGTTTCGGAAGTAGAGTTGAGGAATCTATATGGCAGCGCCAACGCCCTAAGGCTGGAAGCGCAGCGATTCGAACTGGAATCCGTAGTCGCGGACTACAAAGCCGCCGAAGCATCGTTCCTTTCCCTGGAAGAGAGCTACAAGAAGGAACTGGATGCCATCCCCTATGATGGAGCGAGGGCCTTCCCCCTGAAGAAGGGCTTCGAGGATTCCATCGCCGCCTGGGAAAAGGTGCTCGGCCAAGGAATGCCCGTCAAAGCCGACGCCGAGAGGGAAAAAGCAGTGGACAAGAAATTCGCCGCCCTTGGTTCCCAGGCTCCCGACCTTGCCGCTTCCCGGTATGCCGGAGCCCAGGAATTGCTCGACCAGGCGGACGGATTCGCCGAGGCCGGCGATTTCGCCGGATTCTCCCAGGCCATAGGCGGCTACAAGCATGCCGCGGTGGCCTTCGACGTGGCCAATGAAAAGGCCAAGGCTGAAGCGTATAGGAACAAGGTCTTTGAAAACGGCTACGCAAGGTACGCCGACAGCTACTTCGTAATGGCGGAGACCAAGTACGCCGAGGAAGACGCCCTCTGGGCCGCCGGATCCCAGGCGGACATGGAGGCGGGAGCCGCGGCCCTGAAGGAAGCGAACAGCTACTACGACTTCGTGGTATCCAAGGGAGCGGAGTACAAGTCCTTCGAAGGAAAGGACGCCGCGATGGCAGCCAAGAAGGAAGCCCTTTCGGTCAAGGCCGATGCCAACGCCCCGGAAGCCTTCGCCAACGCCGAGCTCGTCTGGGCCGAAGCGACGGTGAACCAGGAGCAGGGCAACTATGAGGGAGCCTACGCTTGGTTCGTGGACGCCGCGGCCGCCTATGGCTCCGCCTATGAGGAAACCCTCGGACTTAAGGCCGCCAACCAGGAAGCCCTTGCCGCAGCGGGCCAGGCCGTATCGGCCAGCCAAGAAAAAGCCGATGCCAACGACATGGGAGACAATGTCTACTTGGCGGAAGCCAAGGCCTACCTCGCCAAGGCGGAAGCCCAGGGCAAGGCCATGGCCTTCGGGGATTCCACGGTCAACGCCAATGAGGCGGTCAACTATTCCAGGCTATCGGACAACGCAGTGGACGCCGAGGTAGCCAAGGCCGCCAAGGCCGAGGCCGAAAGGCTCGCCGCGGAAAAGGCCCTTGCCGATCCCGCCATGGACGAAGCGCGCACCAGGATGGCCTGGGCTGAGAACAACAACCTCTCCAAGGATTATCCGGCGGTGTACAAGGCCTCCAAGGCCGCGATGGAAGCGGCCGAGAAAGCCTACGCCATCGAAGAATACCCCGCGGCCAAGTATCTTGCCGGAGAAGTGACCTCCGGGCTCTCCGACGAGTTCCAGTCCAAGGTCCTCTCGGAACGGAAGATCATGGAAGCTGAGAAGGTTCGGCGCGAGGAATTGGCCGCCGCGAAGGCCTCTGCTGACGTCGAAATGGCGAAGGCTCAGTCGAACATGGCTTGGGCCAACGAGATCGGCCTCAAGGCCGACTATCCCGACGAGTACAAGACCGCGTCCTCCGCTATGGTGGGATCCTTCGTCGCCTACGGCACCGAGGACTACGCCGCCGCCGAAGCCAAGGCCAAGGTGGTCAACGAGACGCTCTCCCAGGAATTCCAGGCTGGAGTGAACGAGGAGCGCGCCGCCGCCAAGGCTGCCGCGGAGAAGCTGGCAGCCGACAAGACCCTTGCCGATCCCGCCATGGACGAAGCGCGCACCAGGATGGCCTGGGCTGAGAACAACGGGATCTCCAAGGATTACCCGACGGATTACAAGACCGCCCATTCCGCCATGGAAGCTGCGGAAAAGGCATACTCCATCGAAGCCTACGGCCCCGCCAAGACCTTGGCGGACGATGTGAACTTCACCCTCTCCGATGGATTCCAGAAGAAGGTCCTTGCGGTGCGCCAATCCGCCGAAGAAGAGCGCCAGGCCGCCGAAGCCGCCAAGGCCGAGGAAGAGGCAAGGCTCGCCGCGGAAGCAGAGAAGCTCGCCGCGGAAAGAGCCGCCGCCGATCCCGCGATGGGAGACGCCCGCACCAGGATGGCCTGGGCTGAGAACAACAACCTAGCCAAGGACCACGCCAAGGAATACAAGAGCGCCGACGCGGCCAT
>JBFLXC010000141.1:0-6714 GCA_040757435.1 Spirochaetota bacterium
CTCAGGGCTCGCCCAGGGCCTGGCGCCGTCGTGGACCAGGACTATCGCATCCTTTCCGTCGCCGCGGGAGCCCAGGTATTCCAATCCTTTGCGCACCGATTCCTGCCTGGTCTCCCCCCCTTCCACAAAGCCCATGGTTGGGAAGTGGGGAGTGCGGGAAGAAGTGAGATCATCCACGCCCAAGGACTCCCGGGTTTCGTTTTCCCTGCCCTTGGGATGGGTGACGACTACTTCCTCAAGGCCGGGCAGGGCGAGGAAGGGGTCCAGGGCCCGGCGCAACACGGTCTTGCCGCCCAGGTCCCGAAACTCCTTCTTTCCTTCGGCGAAGCGGGAGGAGGAGCCTGCGGCGGTGAGGAGGAGATACCAGGATTGTGCCGGGGAGGCCATTGAACCTTAGCTTTCGAGCCTTGCGTGGATGAGTTCCGCTATCTCATCCTTGGATCGGGCCATGGAATAGGCGATCTCGTCCTGGAGGAGGTTGATAGCCGAGTCGTAGAGTTTCCGCTCCAGGATGGGCAGCTCTTTTATCTTGGAGCGGTGGTAGAGGGACCTCACCACCGAGGCTATGTCCATGATGGAGCCCTTCTTGAGCAGGTCGAGGTTCATCTGGTAGCGGAGCTTCCAATCCGAAGGGATGGGCGCGTAGTCTTCGGAAATGAAGCTGAGGGCGCGTTCCGCCTCTTCCTGCGCGACGATGGGTCTGAGGCCCAGGCCCGCCGCCTTTTCCACGGGCACCATGACGGTCATGTCGGAAAATTCAAGGTAGATTATGTAGTAGAGAACCTTTGATTCCTTGAAGGTTTTCTCGCGAATCTCAAGGATTCGGCCGACACCCTGGCTGGGATAGACGACCCTTTGATCGATCTGGAAGGCGGGGACCGTGGTATTCTCCATAAATCAAGATTGTAGCATGAACAAGGGCCCTGAGTCAAAGCACCGGCCGCCGCAGGCGCCCTGTGGCTTGCCTTGGTTTCGCTTGCCCGGGCGGGGTGGCGCGTGTATCTTGACTCCTGGCATGAAAGACACGACGTGGGCGACTCTCAAGGCCGCATCCTTTCCCCTCCTTGTGGCCGCGGTGCTTGGCATAGGTATATGGCAGAGGGAGGCTATGCTCTCCTTCTTCGGAAACCGCGAGGCGCTGAGGGCCTGGGTGGACGCCCGGGGCGCCGCGGCCCCCCTGGCCTTCCTTGGCATCCAGGTGCTTCAGGTGGTGATTTTCATCATTCCCGGCGAGATAACGCAGGCCGCCGGGGGCTTCCTCTTCGGCTTCCTTGAAGGATCCGCCCTGAGCCTGGCGGGCATCCTCCTGGGTTCGGCCTTCAATTACGCCGTGGGAAGGACCCTGGGCAGGCCCTTCGTGCGCGCCGTGTTGGGTGAGCGTGGGATCGGAAGGGCCGAAGCCTCCTTGAGGAATCGGAAGGCAACCCTGGGGTATTTCCTCCTGTTCCTCATCCCCGGCATACCCAAGGATGTCCTCTGCTATTTCGCCGGGATGGCCAAGGCTCCCCTGGGAGTCTTCATCGCCGCCTCCATGGCGGCCCGTCTCCCCGGCATCGCGGGAAGCTCCCTCATAGGGCAGGCAGCGTTCTCTGGGAATTCCAGGCAGGCCGTCCTTCTTTTCGCCGCCGCAAGCCTTCTTTTCATCCTTGGGCTCATTTGGAGGAAACCCCTGGAAGCCTTCATAGCCCGCAAGGCCGCGGGTCGCGGAAAGGCGTCGTGAGGATACTTTGACAGCCCCGATTTTTTTGCTTTCCCTCTGCCTTCTTGTGTATCTTATACCCATACTTCAAACCGGATGATCTCAAGAGGAGCTGGCAGGTGAAGATACAGGAAAATCCGAAAAAGCCCTTTTTCTATTATTATTTCATGGTCCTCCTGGTGGTGATGGTGCTCAACGCCTTCATCTTCCCCACCATGATGAAGCCCCAGATCACCCAGGTCGACTACGGGACCTTCCTCCGCATGGTGGATTCCGGCGCGGTGCGAAAGGTGGAGATCCAGGATCTCCAGATCGGCTTCGTCGCGGCGGATGGGGCGGGCAAGGAAACCACCTATGTCACCGGAAAGATTGAGGACCCGGGGCTAGTGGGAAGGTTGTACGATGCCGAGGTGGAATTCTCGAAGGCCATTCCCCGGGAAAACTCCCCTCTCCTCAATTCCCTGCTCAATTGGATCCTCCCCATGCTTCTCTTCATTGGCCTTGGGCAGCTCCTCATGGGGCGCCTTGCGGGCAAGATGGGCGGCATGGGCAACGCCATGGCCTTCGGCAACAGCAAGGCCAAGATCTATGTGGAAGCCCAGACCGGCAAGTCCTTCGAGGACGTGGCGGGCCAGGAGGAGGCGAAGGAAGCCTTGCAGGAAATCGTGGAGTTCCTCCACAATCCCGCGAAATACAAGGAAATCGGCGCCTCGGTGCCCAAGGGCGCCTTGCTCGTGGGCCCTCCGGGCACCGGCAAGACCCTCCTCGCCAAGGCGGTCGCCGGCGAGTCAAAGGTGCCCTTCTTCTCGATATCGGGCTCCGAGTTCGTCGAAATGTTCGTGGGCATGGGGGCTGCCAGAGTCAGGGATCTGTTCAAGCAGGCCAAGGAGAAGGCTCCCTGCATAGTCTTCATCGACGAGATTGACACCATAGGAAAATCGCGCAACGCAGGCGGCTTCGGCGGCAACGACGAGCGGGAGCAGACCTTGAACCAGCTTCTCACGGAGATGGACGGCTTCGAGGCGGACAAGGGGGTGGTCATCCTGGCCGCCACCAACCGGCCGGAGACCTTGGACAAGGCCCTCCTTAGGCCGGGCAGGTTCGACAGGCGCATTCCCGTGGAACTTCCCGACCTTGCGGGTAGGGAGGCCATCCTCAAGGTCCACGCCAAGCGGGTCAAGCTCGAGGAGGGAGTGGATTTCAACGCCATAGCCCGGGCCACTTCCGGAGCCTCCGGCGCAGATTTGGCGAACATCATCAACGAATCTGCCTTGCGGGCGGTGAAGATGGGAAGGAAGGCCATAGTCCAGAGCGATCTGGAAGAGTCCGTGGAGGTGGTCATCGCGGGCTACCAGAGGAAGAACGCCGTGATCTCCCCAAAGGACAAGCTCACCATAGCCTACCACGAGATAGGCCACGCCCTGGTGGCGGCGAGGCAGAAGAATTCCGCCCCTGTGCACAAGATCACCATAGTGCCCAGGACCTCGGGGGCCTTGGGCTACACCATGCAGGTGGACGAATCGGAGCAGATCCTCCTATCCAGGGAACAAGCATTGGACAAGATAGCCACCCTCATGGGAGGAAGGGCAGCCGAGGAGATCGTGTTCAGCACCGTCACCTCCGGAGCCTCCAACGACATCGAGCAGGCCACCAAGATCGCGAGGGCCATGGTCACCCGCTTCGGCATGAGCGAAGCCTTCGGCATGATGGCCTTGGAGACGGTGAACAATCCCTACCTGGGAGGAGACTCCACCCTCCTTGTGTCGCCCGAGACGGCGGCCCAGATCGATAGGGAGGTCCTGAAGCTGATCAAGGAAGCCTACGCCCGGGCGACGACGATCCTAAGGGACAACATCGAAAAGATGCATGAGCTGACCCAGTGCCTCCTCAAGAAGGAGACCATGACGGGAGAGGAGTTCATGGCTGTCTTGGCGAGGACGGATCCAAAGGAATCCTGCTGAGGCCCCCTGTGTCCAAACGCCTTTCGCGACGATCCCACTTCCTGATCCTGGCCATCCTGGCGCAGGCCTTGGTCCTCGTCACGGCCATTAGGATCTTCGCCGACAATTTCTTTGTCTTTTCCATCCTGAGCGTCGCCGCCAGCGCCGCCGCGGTGTTCTGGATCCTCGGCGACTCCTCCAAGCCGCCGTACAAGCTGGCCTGGATCATTCCGATCCTCCTCCTCCCCGTGTTCGGCGGCCTTTTCTACCTCTTCTTCGGCCGGGTCAGGCTGGGCCGGCGTTTCAAGGCCGGAATGAAGAGGCACGCCACCTCCGCGTCCCGGGAGGCGGGGAAGGAGGACGGGGAATCCGAATCCCTCGTCCCAAGCCTGCCGCCGTCCGCGGCCCGCCAAGCGCGCTATCTCGCGCGGTATGCCGCGAGCCCTCCCTTCTCGGGGACGAAGGCCACCTACCTCCCCTCGGGCGAGGAGGCGCTGGCGATGATGCTCGAAAAGCTCGAACTAGCCGAACGCTGCATCTTCCTCGAGTTCTTCATCATCGAGGACGGAGAGGTCTGGGGAAAGGTCTTGGAAATCCTGAGCCGCAAGGCCGCCCTTGGCCTGGACGTTCGGGTGATGTACGACGACTTCGGCTGCCTTGAACGCCTTGGAAAGGATTATCCCGCCCGGCTTGAGGCCAGGGGCATACGCTGCGCCGTCTTCAACCCCTTGAAACCCATCCTCGCCGCGGACATGAACCATCGTGACCACAGGAAGATCCTTGTGATCGACAATAGTACAGGCTTCACGGGAGGCATGAACCTGGCGGACGAATATGCCAACCTCAAGCCGCGCTTCGGGCATTGGAAGGACAACAGCCTTATGCTCGAGGGGCCGGCCGTGGACGCCCTGGCAAGGATGTTCCTTCGGCTGTGGAACTTCGCGAAGGGCGAGAGCGCCGCTATTCCCGGACGCTGCGGTGAGGCCGCGGAATTCTTGGATGAGAAAGGGATCGTGCAACCCTTCGAAGACAGCCCCATGGACGACGAGCCTGTGGGAGAGCAGGTGTACCTCAACATGATAGGCCTCGCCCAGGAATATCTCTTCATCACCACGCCCTACCTGATCCTGGACAACGAGATGACCTCGGCCCTGTGCCTGGCCGCCAAGGGCGGGGTGGACCTAAGGATCATCACACCCCACATCCCCGACAAATGGTACGTCCATATGGTGAGCCGAGCCAACTACAGGACGCTTTTGGAGGCGGGTGTCAGGATATTCGAATACCGCCCCGGGTTCATCCACTCCAAGACCTTCGTGGCCGACGACGCCTTCGGCGTGGTTGGAACGATCAACTTGGATTTCCGGAGCCTCTTCCTCCACTTCGAATGCGGGGTATGGATGTATGGGAGCGGGGCGGTGGCGGCGATGAAGGCAGATTTCCTTTCCACCCAGGAGCTGTGCGTGGAGATGAGGCTCCGGGACCTGGAGAGGGAAGGAAAGGCTAGGAAGGCCCTGGCCGCGGCCCTGAGGTTGTTTTCGCCGCTCATGTAGCGGCGGGAGGGTTCCATATGAAAATTGGGAAGAATAGGCGCCCGTATTGCCTGGTCCTTTCCGGCGGGGGAGCCAAGGGAGTCTACCATATCGGTGTATGGAAGGCCCTCAAGGAGATGGGCATAGAGGTGGAGGCTTTTGTGGGCGCCTCCATAGGAGCGGTGCTCGCGGCCTTATTCGCCCAAGGCTCCGACGAGGACCTTGAGTCGCTGGGCTTGAGCCTGGGCATCGATTCGATCGTGGAAATCCCCGACGGCATCGCCGAGGAAGGCCTGCTCCGCCTGGTCCCCCACACCCTTGACGCAGCGGCGGAGTTCCTCTTGTCCGCGGTGGAACATAAGGGCTTGGACACACGTCCCATGAGGAGCCTATTGGAATCCAAGCTGGATGAAGGCTTGATCCGCGCATCGGGGAAGGATGTGGGCATGGTGACGGTGAACCTGAGCGACCTAAGGCCCGTCGAGCTGTACCTGGACCAGATGGAACATGGCAGGCTCCTGGATTACATCATGGCCAGCGCCGCCTTTCCCGGCTTTACGCCGCCGGAGATAGGGGGAAAGAAGTTCGTCGACGGAGGGCTTTACGACAATATCCCTTACGCCATGGCGAAAAAAAGGGGATACCGGCGCATCATCGTCTCGGACATGTCCGGGGCGGGAAGAAACCGGCGCCCCGACATAGAGGGCACCGAGACGGTGTATATCAAGAACTCCCTGGACATGGGAGGGATCTTCGATTTCGACAAGACATTCCTAAGAAGGTTTTCCCTCCTAGGGTACCTGGACGCCCTTAGGACCTTCGGAGCCCTGGAGGGGCAGCTTTACTTCGTGCAGCCCGAAAGGAAGCCGGGAGCGGTCTTGGACGCATCCGAGCTGTCCGACCCCCGCGCAATCCGTGAAATCCTTCCCGACCGGATGCGCCTGGAGAAGAACCTCCTCCTCGCCCGGATGGAATGCGCCGCCTCCATCCTGGAGGTGGAAAGGATACGGAAGTACGGATATCCCGAGCTTCTGGCTGAAATCGGGAAAAAGAGAGACGCCGAGGAGGAGAAGATACGCTCCCACCTCAAGGACGCCAAGGACAGCCCGGCTGCCTTTGTGAAGGCCCTGCGCCAAACCATCGCGGACAAGGATTTCGAACGCTGCCCCTATTTCTATTGGAGACTCGCCCAGGAGCTGTTGCCCAAGTCAGCCGGCAGGGTGGCGCGCAGGGCCTTGTCCGCCATATTCCAGGAATTGCCCGCGGGGATGGAATTTTTGGAAAGGAGATATCATGCAGAATGATCCATTGTATTCGTTCGAGATACGAAGGGCTGACGGATCTACGACGACCCTTGAGCCTTACCGGGGCAAGGTGCTGCTCGTTGTGAACACAGCCAGCAGGTGCGGATTCACTCCCCAGTACGAGGGATTGGAAGCCCTGCACAAGAAGTACGGGCCCAAGGGCCTTGCGGTGGTTGGATTCCCTGCGACCAGTTCGCCCACCAGGAGCCCGGCGGAGACGAGGAAATACAAAGCTTCTG
>JBFLXC010000142.1:0-6713 GCA_040757435.1 Spirochaetota bacterium
ATGAAAAATTCTGCGGCCTCTATCCCGGGGCAGAAAAATTCAAGGTCGCCGAATCCAGGATGGAGGAGATAAAGGCTAGACTCAAGAGGGAAGAAATGGGCCGGAGGCTTGAATTCGACAATTCGACGGCCCAAATGTCGGAAACCGAGAAGAACGCCAGGGAAGCCGAACTGGAACGGATGTTCGAACTGCTTTACCGTTCATGGAGCCGCATGAGGATTTCCATGGCCAGCCCTCCGCCCCTTCCCAAAGAGGAAGTTCCCAGGGTCTCCGCGATTGAACCGGAAAAACCTCCCGCTCCGGTCCAATCCCCGCCCCCCGCCCAAACCAAGGAACCGGAGGCAGTGAAAGAGAAGGAACTCCTCCTGGCCGCGGAGGAGGCCAGGCTTAGGAGATTGGCTGAACTTTTGGATCTAAAGCGGCAAACCTTGGAACTTCTTTCCTCGGTCCTCCTAAAGTTCGCCGGGGAGGTGGCGAAATGAAACGTTCGATGCTTGCCATCCTAGCCTTGATCTTCGCGCTTGCCGGCCTTTCCGCCATGGACATCAGGGAAGGGACGGTCCGGGTCAAGGCCGATCCCATAACGGGCAGGATAATCCTCTACGGCCTTGACATGAAATCCAACGCCCGCTACGAGGCCCTGCTCTTCGACACGGACGCCAGGACAAGCTTTCTCACCGTTTCCATAGATGGACGCCACGCCCGCCTGGGGGAGGACCAGGAGTTCAGGCCCACGGTGAGGAGAATCGACAGGGGCCTTGAGGTGGAGTACCGATCTTCCCTGTATTCCGTCGCCCAAAGGGTGGAATTCATCCGCAGCTCCGGCTCCAGGATCTCCGATGGCTTCAAGATCAGCTATATATTGAAAAATTCCTCGACCCGGGATTCCAAGATGGGCCTGAAGCAGATCCTGGATACCAGGCTTGGCGAGAAGTCGGGCGTCCATTTCATATCCGATCTATTCGACAAATCCGACGAGGAGAGGATCTTCGGAGCTTCGGACTTTCCTCGCTTCATAGCTACCCCGGGGGAAACCTCAACCCTCGCCCTCCTTCTCCAGGATATTCCTAGGCCCGATTCAGTGGTGCTGGCCAACTGGAAGCGCATGGCCGATGCCTCCTGGGCATACGCTTCCCCCATGCGCGGGTATTCCCTCATGCCCTATTCGGTGAACGACTCCGCCCTGGGCCTGTATTGGAACGATAGGATAGTCAAGGCTGGAAGCCAGGTCGTCCTGGAGTGCTATTTGATCCATGGCGCAGGCGGGGTTGAATTCCTTCGGAAGCTGAAGGAAGGCCAGGTCAAGGCGGAAGGTTTTCCCGCCCCGGCTCCAAGCCCCGCGCAGAAATCCTCCCCCGGGCCAATCGAGGCCAAGGCCGATTTCACGCTCAGGATCGAAGAGATCAAAAGGCTCCTTGAGTCCTTGGACTCGGCGATCTCTGGCATCCAGTCCATAACCGACGAAGACGTGGATGCCTTGGAAACCATCCTTGGGGAATTGGAAGCCCTCTCCGCCCAAGGGGGCCCCTGACCATGAGGGCGGTGGTGCAACGCTGTTCCGACGCCTCGGTGACCGTGGAAAAGGATGGGGATTCCTACGTATCCGGAGCCATCGACCAGGGGCTTTTGGTCTACCTGGGCGTGGGCAAGGACGATGGCGGCCAGGACGCGGCGTATCTGGCGGACAAGATCGCCCATCTTAGGATTTTCATGGATTCGGAACAGAAGATGAATCTCTCTGTCCTGGACATGGGCTACGGCATCCTGGTGGTTTCCCAATTCACTCTCTTCGCGGATTCAAGGAAGGGAAGGAGACCATCCTATTCCGAGGCCGCGGAAGAGAATCTTGCCAGAAGGCTCTACGAAGAGTTCTGCGCCTGCCTCGGGGGCTTCGGTCTCAAGGTCGAGAAGGGAGTATTCAAGGAAATCATGAAGGTCCGGTACGTGAACGAAGGGCCTGTCACCGTTCTGCTGGACTCCAAGAAAATGTTTTAAAAGCATCGCGCATCAGGCGGGTAAAAAAAGGAGGCTGTCTTGGATCACCAAGACAGCCTCCTTTCATTTCAGGGGAAGCGGCTTACGCCTTCTTGCCGGAGCCCTTGGGCCTTCCTACGGATCTCTTGACTGCTGCGGGGACTTCCTTGGCGGGGGCTTTGGAAACCTTGGCGGGAACGGCCTTTGCCACAGGCTTGGCGACAGGCTTTCCAGCGGGCTTTGCGGCAACCTTGGCCGCGGCCTTCGCCGCAGTCTTGGGAGCCTCTTTCACGGTCGCCTTGGAGGCGGTCTTGCCGGGCTTCGAAACCTTGGGAGCGGAAAGCTTTTCCGCTACCTTGGCGGGGGTCTTTGAAGTCTTGGCGGGAGCCTTGGCAGGAGCCTTGGTGGGAGTCTTGGCCACCACCTTGGCAGGGGTCTTTGCCTTCGCCTTGGAAGTCGCCTTCGGGGCTGCCGCTTTGACAGGAGCCTTCTGGGCCGTCTTGCCCGAGGGGCGTCCGCGCTTGGCTCCGACCTTCTGGGCCTTTTCAGCCGCAGGGGCTGCCTTCTTGGCCTTGGCGGCGGGAGCGGGGCCGGCCTTCTTGGCCTTGGCGGCCTCGGCGGCGTCCTCGATCACAGCCTGGGCGGCGGCGAGCCTGGAGACGGGCACGCGGAAGGGAGAGGAGGATACGTAGTCCATCCCGACCCTGTGGCAGAACTTGACGGAAGTAAGGTCGCCGCCGTGCTCTCCGCAGATGCCGACCTTGAGCTTGGCGCGGCTGGAGCGGCCCTTTTCGATGCCCATCTTGACCAATAGACCTACGCCGGACTGGTCAAGGCTCTGGAAGGGGTCGGCCTTGAAGATGCCGGCCTTCTTCTCGTCCACGTAGTCGGGAAGGAACTTGCCTGCGTCGTCGCGGCTCATGCCCAGGGTCATCTGGGTGAGGTCGTTGGTGCCGAAGGAGAAGAATTCCGCGACCTCAGCCACCTGGTCGGCGAGGAGGGCGGCGCGGGGAACCTCGATCATGGTGCCCACCATGTAGGAGAGCTTCACGCCCGCCTTTGCGATGATGGCATCCGCCACCTCCCTGCTCCTCTGCTCCAGGATCTTGAGTTCCTTGGCGTCGATAACCAGGGGGATCATGATCTCGGGGAGGACCTTCACGCCCTTCTTGGTCATGTTGCACGCGGCGGTGATGATCGCCGTCACCTGCATGTCGAGGATCTCGGGGTAGGTGATGGTGAGCCTGCAGCCACGGTGGCCGAGCATGGGATTCGCCTCATGAAGCTGGTCAACCCTGAGGGCGACCTTCTCGAAGGAGACGCCGACAGCCTGCGCGAGACCCTTCTGGCCTTTTTCGTCGTGGGGGACGAACTCGTGGAGGGGGGGGTCGATGAGGCGGATGGTAACGGGGAGCCCGTCCATGGCCTTGAAGATCCCCTCGAAGTCCTTGGTCTGGAAGGGAAGTAGCTTGCCCAGGGCCTTCTTCCTGCTCTCCAGGTCGTCGGCGATGATCATCTCGCGGATGGCGAGGATGCGCTCCTCGGAATCGAAGAACATGTGCTCCGTGCGGCAGAGGCCGATGCCCTGGGCGCCCAGCCTGCGGGCGTTCTCGGCGTCGTAGGGGGTGTCGGCGTTGGTCCTGACCTTGAGGGTCCGGATCTTGTCCACCCAGGACATGAGGGTGTTGTAGGCCTCGGGAGGCTGGGGCTTCACGAGCTTGAGCTGTCCGACGTAGACGTTGCCTGCGGAACCGTCGAGGGTAAGGAAATCGCCTTCCTTGACCACCGTGCCGCCCACGGAGAACTGGCCCTTGGCGTAGTCGATGTCGAGCTTCTCGCAGCCCACGATGCAGCACTTTCCCCAGCCGCGGGCTACTACCGCCGCATGGCTGGTCTTTCCGCCCGTGGCGGTGAGGATGCCCTGGGCGGCGTGCATGCCTCCCACATCCTCGGGGCTGGTCTCCTTGCGGACCAGGATCACCTTCTCTCCCTTGGCGGCCCAGTCCTCGGCGGTCTTGGCGCTGAAGGCGACCTTGCCCGAAGCGGCGCCGGGGACGGCGTCTATGCCCTGGACGAGGAAGGCCTCCTTGAGGGCCTTGGCTTCGGACTTGTCGATCATGGGGAAGAAGATGCCTTCGATGTCCGAAGTCTTGATCCTCTGGATGGCCTGTTCCTTGGTGATGACCTTTTCCTTCACCAGGTCCACGGCGATCTTGAAGGCGGCGATGGGGCTGCGCTTGCCGGTGCGGCACTGGAGCATGTAGAGCTTGCCTTCCTCAACCGTGAACTCCAGGTCCTGCATGTCCTTGTAGTGGGTTTCGAGGGTCTTGCGGACGCCCACGAGCTGCTTGTAGGCCTTGGGGTCCTTCTTTTCAAAATCCGAGAGCTTGATGGGGGTGCGGATGCCCGCCACTACGTCCTCGCCCTGGGCGTTGATGAGGTAGTCGCCGTAGAAGACATTGTCGCCTGAGTTGGGATCGCGGGTGAAGCAGACGCCCGTTCCGGAGGTGTCGCCCATGTTTCCGAACACCATCTGGACGATGTTGACCGCCGTGCCCTTGACGCCCTGGATTTTCTCAACCTTGCGGTAGGTCACGGCCTTGTCGGCCATCCAGGAATTGAAGACGGCGTCGATGGCTCCTTTGAGCTGCTCCCGGGGATCCTGGGGGAAATCCGCCTTGATGTGCTTGCGGTAGATCGCCTTGAAAGTGTCGATGAGGACGGCCAGTTCGTCGGCGTTCACGTCGGTGTCAAGGACCTTGGAAGCGGCGGGGGTCTTCAAGCGCTTGCGGGTGAGGCTGTTCTTGACCTCGTTGAAGGCTTCGTCGAACTCCTCGCGCTCGATTCCCATGGCGGTGGAGCCATACATCATGATGAAGCGGCGGTAGGCGTCGAGGGCGAACCTAGCGTTGCCGGTCTTCGCGGCCAAGCCCTGCACGGAAGCGTCGTTGAGCCCGAGGTTGAGTATGGTCTCCATCATGCCGGGCATGGATACCGCGGCGCCGGAGCGCACCGAGACAAGGAGGGGATCCTTGGCGTCGCCGAGTTTCTTGCCGGTGGTTTTTTCCAAGAGCTTCAGCTGCTTGTCCATTTCCTTGTCCAAGCCCGCGGGCCACTTCTTGCCGCTCTTGTAGTAGAGGTCGCATACCTCAGTGGTGATGGTGAATCCGGCGGGGACGGGAAGTCCAATCTTAGTCATTTCCGCGAGTCCGGCGCCTTTGCCGCCGAGAATCTCTTTCATCGAGCCGTCGCCCTCGGCGACGCCGTTTCCGAACGCATAGACGAATTTTTTCTTGGCCATTAGGCGATTCCTCCAAAGGGGGAAAAGAATGGCGGAACGATGTTCCGCGGGAGAAGGGGAAGGTTTTCTTCAATTTGCACCGTAGTAAGCTAATAGAAAGAACGCGGTGTGTCAAGAAAGCGGCGATAGCGTTGTGCGATATCGAATTGGCGGGGAAGGCCTGTTGACTTTCCGGCCACTGCGCCGATACACCTTTACGCAGTGGACAGGATATTCTTCCATATCGACTTGGACGCTTTTTTCGCCAATGTCGAGAAGCTCGACGATCCCCAGCTCGCGGACAAGCCCGTCGTTGTGGGAGCGCTTCCGGGCCGAAGGGGCGTGGTGTCCACCTGCTCCTACGAGGCGAGGAAATTCGGTATCCATTCCGCCATGCCTATTTCCGAAGCCTACAAGCGATGCCCTACAGCGGTGTTCCTGCCGGTGCGCATGAAACGCTATGCGGAAATTTCCCACAAGGTAATGCGATTATTCCTCGAATTCACACCCGATGTGCGGCAGATATCCATCGACGAAGCATTCCTGGACATGACTGGAACCGAAGCGTTGTGGGGGGATCCGCCGTTCGCCGCGGCCAAGATAAAGGCGCGGATTCGAAGCGCCGTGGGCTTGGGCATTTCAATCGGAGTCGCGCCCAACCGCTATGTGGCAAAAATCGCCTCAGGACTTGAGAAGCCCGACGGCTTGGTTATTGTCCGCAAGGGCCAGGAATCAGAATTCATGCGCCGGCTTCCCTTGGACAGGCTCTGGGGTTCGGGAGAAAAAACGAGGAAAGCTCTTGAAAGCATAGGGGTCAAGTCAATCGCCGATCTCCAGGCAATGTCGCACAACGTATTGTCCGCCAAATTCGGAGATGCAGCCGCACGCTATTTCGAAGCCGCTTCCCGGGGCGAGGACCCAGGCTTCTTCGGAACCGAAAGATCCACGCGCTCCATGTCGGGGGAGAGGACCTTCGAGACGGACACCAGCCAAAGGGAAAAAATCGAGAACGTCCTAAGGCGGATATCCGACGAACTCGCCGCCAGGGTGTTCGCCTCCGGCCAGTCCTCGGGCACCTTGGCGATAAAGCTGCGCTTCCAGGATTTCACATCCATCACCCGCCAGACGACCCGGGAAGATCCCTTTCTCGACACGGACGACATCTACGAGACGGGAATAAGCCTTCTGAACCGAAATTGGAACGGATTCGATCCCCTGCGGCTCGTGGGACTGGGCCTGCAGGACCTTCGGGATATTTCAAGCTTCCAGTCCAGCCTTTTCGGAAGGGAAATCGGAAAATCCGAACTCGCGCGCCGGGCGGCCGCGGCCATAGAGGAAAGGGGGAAGGGGAAGCTCGTGCGGGCTAGGTTCCTTTCCGAGGAGAAGGACTAGCCTACCAGGCCAATACGAGAGCCGGAACCCTGTCTCCGGATACTATGTCGCCCATCGCGCCTTCGAA
>JBFLXC010000143.1:0-6697 GCA_040757435.1 Spirochaetota bacterium
CCTTTCCAACTTCGGGACTCCCATGATCATAGGCGGCAACTACCTGGTGCTCCCCACCCTGGCCTACAACCTCTACACCAGCGAGATCACCGAAAGCCCCGGCATGGCCTCCACGGTGTCCATCATCCTCATGCTCTGCGCCTCCGTCATCATCGTCCTCCAGCAGTGGCTGTCCTCCCGGCGGAAGTACGCCTCCATGCTGGTGAACCGGCCTGTGGTCAAGAAGCTCTCGGGAGCCAAATCCTTTTTCGCCCACCTGCTGTGCTACTTCATCGTAGGCCTCTCCACCCTTCCCCTGGCGGTGATCGTCTTCTACTCCTTCAGGAACACTTCAGGCCCCGTGTTCACCAAGGGATTCGGCCTTGACAGCTACAGGCAGATATTCTTCGACGTGCCCAAGACGGTTACGAATTCCTTCATATACTCGTTCATCGCCGTCATCATGATCGCCGTGGTGGGCACCCTCATCGGCTTCACCATCGCCCGGAAGCGAAACCTTGCGGTGAAGGTGCTGGACCCTCTGCTCATGATTCCCTACATCGTTCCGGGGACCGTCCTGGGCATAGGCTTCATCGTGGCCTTCAACCGCAAGCCCCTTTACCTCGCGGGAACGGCCACTATCATCATCATGACCTACTTCATCCGAAGGCTCCCCTATTCGGTCCGTTCCGCCGCCTCGATCCTCAAGCAGATCGACCCGGCCTTGGAGGAGGCGGGCATAAACCTAGGCTCGCCCCCGGGGAGGACCTTCCGCACCGTCACGCTTCCCCTCATGCAGGCGGGCATCATCTCCGGCGCCATCATGAGCTGGGTCACCTCCATGAACGAGCTCTCGGCGTCGATTCTCCTGTACGTGGGAAAGACCATGACCATGCCGATAAAGATCTACCTGTCCGTGGTGGACGGGTATTTCGGCACCGCCAGCGCGATGTCCACCATCCTCCTCGTGGTGACGGGCGTGGCCATGTTCATCGTAAACCGCTACTTCAACCGGGGTTCGGACACCTTCATTTCCACGTGATCCTATGCCCCCGATGAGGCCTGGGCGTCTTCCCAGGCTCTCGCGGCGTCCCGCCTTGCGGCGGGACGCCGTTTTTTCATATAGTCTGGCCATGTATCCTCGAATCCACTTCGAAGCCCTGGACGCCGAGTCCTCCGGCGCAGCCCTCGCCCCCGAAGCCGAAGCGGCGGACGGGCCCTTCTTCGCCTCCCTTGCCCAGCCCACAACCGTCTATATCCTCCGCCACGGCCAGAGCGAAGGCAACGCGACCATGACCTTCCAGGGAAGGC
The DNA here is from genome assembly GCA_040757435.1 of Spirochaetota bacterium. Taxonomy (GTDB): domain Bacteria; phylum Spirochaetota; class Spirochaetia; order Treponematales; family Rectinemataceae; genus VKGY01. Next base: position 1,291 of record JBFLXC010000143.1, read on the forward strand.
TCGACTATCCCTTGGACGCCACAGGACTGCGCCAGGCCCGGGCGGCGGCCCGTTGGTTCGAAGACAAGCGCCTCGATGCGGTGCTCTCAAGCCCTATGTCCAGGGCGGCCGCCACGGCCTCCCTCATAGCGGGGACCTGCGGCCTCGAGGTCCAGACCTTGGACGCCCTGGCTGAGGTGGATGTCGGCCTTTTCTCCGGCATGAGCGTTGAGAGGGCCGAGGCCGAACACCCCGATATCTACCGCCGGTTCAGCTACTCGAGCTGGGATGCGGTGCCCGGGGCCGAGCATTCGTCGCGTATGTACTTCCGGGCCATGAGGTCATGGGAGCGGATACGTGAACTCGCCATGGGCGGCGCCCGGAATATCCTGTGCGTCAGCCACGGGGGCCTGATCCAGTTCCTGATCCGGGCGACCTTCGGGGCCAAGACATGGCTCCCCCTGTATCCCGTGGGCAACTGCGGCATCTCCCGCTTCGACATAGAGCCCACCGGAGAGGGCTTGCCCGCCTTCACCCAGTGGAGGACGATAAACTTCCAAGCGGGAAAGGAAATTTCCTGATTTTTTCCGATTCCTGAAGCGCCGTCCCTCCCTCCTTGCGTAGCTAGGGTAGGAGGCGATGTATGGTTGAAAAAAATTCCTGGTTCGCGCGAAGGGGAAGACTGCGCCTGGGGCTCCGGGCAGGGATTCTTTTCGGCGTGCTTTTTTGTTTTTGCGCCCTTCCCGGGTACTCGGGGCGGGCGGCCTTGGCGGACAGCCCTGAGGGAAGGGGAGGAGGATTCCCCTCCGCCAGGGGCTTGGAGCCGCTCTTCGTTCTTCTCCCCCTTGATCATGAGGCCTGCGCCGCCGTGGTTGGCGGAGACGTGCGGCTTGTCCTGGACTCCAGCCGTTCCAAGCTTACCGTGAGCGTCATAGACAACGAATACGAGGCGAGGCTCAACCGCTATCCCCCGCGGGAGGTGTACGAGATACCGGTGCACAACCGGGTGGTGGACACCACAGAGGCTCCCTTCATGCCCACCAAGGAATCCGCCGCCCAAACCGCCTGGGCGGAAGGCCTGGTTTCCCGGCCTTCCGCCTTTCCCGAAGGATATTGGGCCATCACCGCCGTCAAACCCAGGCAGGACAAGTACGGCCCCTACATGCTGTCCACCAACGCCAGGGGCGCGGTGGACGTCTACATGAAAGTCCCGGAGTCCGTGGGCAAGATTTACATAGGCACCTTCTCCGACACAGGCTATGGCATACACTCGAATACCATCCCATTCGAATACTCAAAGACCTATGGCTGCTTGGTGGCGAAGCAGGAAGACCTGGCGCGCCTCGCGAAAACCTTGCAGGACGACAGGAAGGACGATCCGGCTTCCAAGCAGACTCTGTGGGTCAATCCCTCCAGAAGGCCTCCGGTGGACAGATGAACGCGGAGGTTCGCGCCGCCGCTGGCGCCGATCATGAACAGCGGAGGCTCCAGCCCAAGGGATGGAGCCTCCCAAAGGAAGGAAGCCCGTGCGTATCTTGAAAAGGAATATTCTTCCCTGTCTCGTCGTCATCCTGGCTTTCCCCTTCATCGCAGCCTGCGGGGGAAGGGCCAAGCCTGCGGACGCAAGGGTTGAAAAAACCCCGGCGGCGGCCGAGAAGTCCAAAGGCGGTGCCTCCGGTCCCTCCCAAGGCGAAGTCCCGGACGCCGATCTCATCGTGGAATACAAGCATACAGGATTTTCCTACGCGGAGACCTTCGGTTTCGACACCTATGAGTACCGCTTCTCCGCCCTGACGGATGGAAGCCTTGGGTCAGCCGTCCTTTACGCCCTCGGCCCCCAAGGCAGGAGGGAGAAGGCCGCCTTCGCCTTCGTCCGCACGGGAGAGGCGGTCCGGATTATGGAAAGAGACGGAGACGGCGGCAAGGAACACCAGCCTACCTTGCGGGCTTCCCTCGTACCCCACTCCGGCGGCGGGGCGGTCAAGGGGGTGTTCGAAGGTGTGCTGGAAATCACGGCCCAAGGGTTCCTCAGCTTCCGCACTCCCGCGGGGGAGATGCGGGATGAGTACTGGATGGACGGGTCGGAAGGGTCCGGCGTTTCCAAGAAGGCCGGAGGGGAATCAAGGCCTACGGAAGGCAGGTTCTTCAAGGCGGCGGACGGCGCCTTGCGCCATGTTGAGAGGATTGTGGGGGACGAAGCGGGAGCCGAGGATGTCCAAGTGATCTTCAACGTCGATTCGCCCCGGGAACTCCGGTTCATCACCGAAGGGGTGGTGCCTATGAACGAAGTGAGGGTGGCGGGGAACCTAGGCATTTTGCGCGGAAATTTGTTGAATCTGGCAATCCTGGACAGTGTCCTGGGTCCGGACAGGAGGATCAGGCCTGGTCTTGCGCGCCTGTACTTCCGGCCTTAGCCAAATGCTCGCCCAGGACCTGCCAAAGCTTTTCGTCCCCGGGCAGGGGGGCCTCGAAGCCCATGGGCTTCCCCGTCCGGGGGTGGCGGAAGGCTATCTTCCAGGCGTGGAGCATTATCCGTCCTGAGTCTGAGCCCCGCCGGGCTCCGTATTTCAAGTCTCCCTTGATAGGCCAGCCGGCGGCGGCGAATTGGGCCCGGATTTGATGGTGCCGGCCGGTCCGGGGTTCGACCTGGACGAAGAAATACCTATCTGTCTTGAGGATGAGGGAGTAATGCAGGGAAGCGCGCTTGAACCTGCCTTTTATTTCTCCCGGAGCCGGATCAGGCCTGGCTACGGTGATGTTCCTCCTCTGGTCGTGGACGATGCGGTGCTCAAGGTCGCCGGCTTCCGGCATAGGTTCCTTCTCCAGGCAGGCCAGGTAGGTTTTTTGCACGTTCCTGTCCTGGAAATCCTTTTCCAACTTTGCGAGGGCTTGGGGATTCCGGGCGAAGAGGACCAGGCCTGATGTCCTTCGGTCTATCCGATGGCAGGCCTCCAAGAAGCCGGAAGGGGAGGGCTGTTCGCGGGACAGAAGGCTTTGGATGTCCTCATCCCCCGTCTTGTCCTTCTGGACCGAGAGGGCGCAGGTCTTGTCCACCACCAGCAGGTCGTCGTCGGCGAATATGATCTCATAGGGTTTTCCCACCCAGGCCTCCCAAGGAAGACGGGCTTGAAAAACCGTCCCTCCGATAGTGTATACTCTAGCATCGTGTAAACAAAATGAGGAGGGAGACCATGAGCATCCATATCGCGGCGAAACCGGGGGAGATAGCGGACCGAATCTTGCTTCCCGGGGATCCCCTCCGGGCCAAGTTCATCGCCCAGACCATGCTGGAAGGCGCCCATTGTTTCAGCGAGGTGCGCAACATGCTGGGCTTCACGGGAACCTACAAGGGAGTGCCGGTCTCCGTCATGGGAACGGGCATGGGAATACCCAGCATTTCAATCTACGCCAACGAGCTGATACGGGACTACAAGGTCGGCAGGCTCATCCGGGTGGGCACCTGCGGCGCCATGAGGGAAGAGGTGAAGGTCAGGGACGTCATCCTGGCCATGAGTTCCTCGACGGATTCCGCGGTGAACAAGATCCGCTTCAAGGGCATGGACTACGCCCCCACCGCTTCCTTCCCCCTTCTGATGAATGTGTACGCCGCCGCCCAGGAGGCCGGAACCAAGGCCTTCGTGGGCTCAGTCCTCTCCTCCGACTCCTTCTACACCGAGGATCCGGAGCAGTGGAAGCTCTGGGCTAAGTTCGGAGTCTTGGGGGTGGAGATGGAAACCGCCGAGCTCTATACCTTGGCTGCGAAGTACGGCGCCCAGGCCCTGTCGGTGCTCACCGTGTCGGACCACCTGGTCACCGGCGAGGCTACCACGTCCGAGGAGCGGCAGAGCACCTTCACATCGATGATACGGATCGCCCTGGAAGGAATAATCCGCTAGCCATCCCGAAGAGTCAGGAGGGCTGGGCGCCTTCGGAATGAGGGCTTTTCGCGCCCAAGCCTTCCTGCAGCGCATCTATATCCGAAGCCAACTTTGCAAGCTGCACGTACATTTCCTCCCTGGCCTTGGCAAGCTGGGACTTGAATTCCTTCTGGTTCGCCGCCTCTTCCTCCAGCCTCCTCGCCTTGGCCTGCTCGGTGATGCCCGACAGGCTGGCCTGGAGCTCCGAAAGCCAGGAATCCAGCTTCTTGAAGCTTTCGACCTTCTTGGCCACCAGGGAAGACATGAGCCCCTCGCCGAACTGGTCGAGGCCGGAGTCGAGCTTCTTGAAGGATTCGGTTTCAAGCTCCTCCACCTTCTCGCGCAGCGAGCCGAGCCGGGCCTCGAGGTTTTTGGTTTCTTCGGCGATGTTTTCCTCAAAGCTTGTCCTGTGGGCCTCGAAGGCTTGGCCGAAGGAGGCGAACTCGTCCTGGATCCTATTCTTCGTGGCTTCCAGGGTCTCGTTCAATCCTGCTTCCAAAGCTTCCATCTTTCCCAGGCTCTCCGCCAACTCCCGTTTCGAAGTGTCCGCCATGGATGAGAGGGAATATTCGGTGGCCTTGGCCTTGTCGAAGGAGTTCTCGAGCAGGTCGGCGATCTCAGCGGCCTTGGCGGCGAAGATGGATTCGAGTTCTTGCAGCTTGGAAGCCATGTCCTTCATCATCGCCTGGGATTCTTCCCTCCAGCTCTGGCGCAGGCCTTCCATGGCCTTCCTGAGATCCCCGGTCATGGTTTCCGCTTCCTTGCCCAGAGCCGCGAGCTTGGCTTCCAGGGCGGCGGCAAAATCGCGCCTCTTCTCCTCCAAATGCCGGACAAGCTCTTCGAAGGCCTTGTCCTCGATGTCGCCGGCGCGCATGGCGGCGCGCTCCAGGGTCTCATCCAGGCGTTCCCGGATGGTATCGCCGGCCGCCTTTGCTTGTTCCAAGGCGGACTGGGCTTCGTCCCTCCCCGCCTTGAGTTCCGCGGCGGTGGAGGCGAGGCCCTCCTGGAGTTCGTCCAGTATGTCTTCCTTGAAGGCTTCCACGGTCTTCTGGGCGGATTGTTCGAAGCTTTCCCTCAGGAGGGGGAGCTCCCTCTCCATGGCGGCCAGGCCCTTTTTCGCCAGTTCGAGTTTTCGGTTGACCCCCTCGGCGAAGATCTCGTCCTCATGGATCTGGGCGAGGTTCTTGTCCACCTTCGCGGTCATGTCCATGAGCTTCGCGAGGACTGAATCGTACTCCTTGAAACGGTCCGCTATGGCGCCTATGGCTTCGGATTTTTCGGCGATTGTCGATTGGGCCGCCTGGAGCTTGTCCAAGGCTATGCGCGCCGCCTTCTGCTGGACTTCCAGGTCGATGCCGAAGTGCTTGAGCTCCTCGGACCTGGTTTCCACGTAGGTCGAAAGCTCGCCTTGGAGCTTGTCCGCGAATTTCCTGACCTTTTCCAAGGAGCGATTGTTCGCCGTCAACTTATGGTAGATGAAGAAAAAAGCCAGCACGACGACCAGCGTTATC
>JBFLXC010000144.1:0-6672 GCA_040757435.1 Spirochaetota bacterium
GCCGAGCGCTTTTCCTACGGTTATGAGGATGTCCGCGTCGAGTTTCAGGCTCCCGAAAGCATGCCCTGAGCCCTGGGTCCCGGAGAGTTCCGGACATGAAAAAAGCCGCGCGGGAACTTTGTTCCTGCGCGGCTTCCTAAGCCTATCCCCAAGGGGAATCGAACCCCTGTTGGCGGGATGAAAACCCGCTGTCCTGACCGCTAGACGATGGGGACCCGGTCGTTTCGGCGACAGGGTGCAAAGTATCAAAAAGGCACCGCTCTGTCAATCACCTAAAAGTCTTTGGCCGCCATGGTGGACTTGATCCGCTCCATGAGGTGGAGGGCCAGCGGGTTCTTGGGCTCGATCCTGAGGGCGAGCTCGCAGTCCGCATGGGCTCCCGCCACGTCGCCGAGCTTGAAGAAGGTGGCGGCTCTGCGGTAGCGGGAATAAAAATGGTAGGGGTGGATTTCCAACGCCGAGGTGAAATCATCCCCAGCACCGCCAAGGTCGCCCTGGATGCCCTTCACCACGCCGCGGTAGTAGAGGGCCTTGTAGCAATCCGGCTCCACCTTGAGGCAGGCGGAAAAGTCGTCCAGGGCATTTTCATACCGGTTCTGGGCGAAAAAGGCCATGCCGCGGTGCTTGAATACCACGGAAGCGATCTCCTTCTCCGGATTTTCCGCCAGGATCGCGGAGTAGATGCCGATCGCCCGGTCGAATTCCGCCTTATTGTGGGCTTCCAGGGCGGCCAGGAGCATGCCGTCCATTCCCAAGGCCCCAAGGCTGTCGAAGTCCTGGCGGTCCGCCTGGTGGCCTTGCACGACCGCCCGGCCCCCGAGCCCGCCGCTTGCGCCATGGCTGTCCAAATCCATGGATACTTCCTCTATCTTGCGGTAGAAGGCCTCGCGCCTTTGGCCAAGCTCGGAATTGAGCCTTTTCTCAAACTCAAGGATTTCCTGGAAAATGATGTCCGAAAGGGTCAGGTTGGCGTTCAGGGCGGCCAGCTTCCTTCGCATTGGTTCGTCGAAGGGGGTGAACTCGGCCTTGTAGACTAGCTCGTGCTCCACCTCAGCCCAGGCTTCCTGAAGGATTGTCCTGAGCTGGATTTCTATGACATTCCTTTCAAGCTGGACGCATCGCGGCATGAAGCGATCGGGGATCCGCACCAGCACATGGATCGACTCATAGCCGAACTCCCTGAAGGACCGTTCGGCGCCCTTGCGCTCGATTTCCTCTATCCTGAAGTGCTTGGCCAGGATCCGCTCCGCCTCAGCCAAGTCCCCAAGGAAGGGGCAGACCACCCGGATGGCTATGATGTCGTTCACCGGTAGGGGCCCTGTCTTCTCGGTCCAGGCCTTCTTCAATAGCCTCAGCTTCTTGGCGTAATAGGATTCGAAATCCTTCACCCTCCCCTTCAATGTGGGCTTCAATCCCGCGGAGCTGAGGAGGGGGGCGACTTCCTCCAGGAATTCCTTCAGCACTGATTCGTAGCCTGGCAAGGCGGCCTGGTAGCCTGCCTGGAGCTTCGCCTTGTCCGGGATGAGAAGGACCGATTGTTCTATGGTCATGGCTGCCTCATGGCGCGCGGGACACGTGGACGCCGTTCACGTAAAGTTCCAGCCCGGGAACCCCGGGGAGGGAGCGTTCAAGGCTCTGGGAAATCGCTTTTTTCACCAGGCCGATGTCCAGGCGCTGGTCCTGGACCCTATCGACCCTGAGGCCGACATGGAGCCTGCCTCCCCTCTCCAGGATTGAGGAAAGGGTGACCTCGCCTTGGAACAGCGCTGAGGAGGAACGCTCTTGCGGTCCGAGGAGGAGTTCCCTGACAAGGGATCGCGCGCGATCCTCAAAGGATCCGGAGAAGGGAACATTCCTTTGTTCCGCCACCAGCGCGGTTCCTTCCTTGGCTGGGAAGTACAGGGTCGCCGAAGCCTTCCCCGGCCTAAGCCCATAGGCGAGGACAAATCCGAGGATGGCGGCGAGAAAGGCCAGAAGCCACCATGGCATCGATTTCCCTTGCGTGTTCCTATCCTTCACCGCGCTACCTTTCGAAATATTCTATGAAGTCAACGATGCCATTGTAGATCGCATCGCCGATCCTCCTCAAGTAGGCCTGGGTAGCCAGGAGCCTGCCCTCCTCCGGATGGGTTATGAAGCCCATCTCCACCAGGACGGAAGGCATGTTGGCGTTCCGCACCACGAACCATTCCTCTGCCCTGATCCCCCTGCCGGGGCTTGCCTTGCCCACTTCCCTGCCCAGACGGTCGTAGATGTTCCTGGCGAGGATGATGCTCTCGGTGGTGAACTCCTCCTCGAGCATGGCGTTGAGGATGGGCGCCAGGTCCTTGCCCTTTTCCTTGACCACCTCCTCGGAAACAACGGTCCTCCGGTATTCGGGGTTCAGGTACCATACCTCGAAGCCCTTGGCGCCCCGGTTGAAGGAGGCGTTGGCGTGGATGGACACATAGATGACAGCCTCGTTGGGCTTGAGCTGCACGGAGTTCGCCTTGGCCACCCTGTCCTCAAGGGATGGGTAGCTGTCTCCCAGCCTGGTGGAGAGGATGTTCCTGTCGGGATATCGGGCCTTGAGGAGGTCCAGGACCCGCTTTGACACCTCGAGGGTGAGATCCTTCTCCTGGAGCCGTTTCCCGTCTATCTCGGCTATGGCCCCGGGATCCTTGCCCCCGTGGCCCGGATCGATCAGCACTGTGGCAACGGAATACCTCTCCCGGGCGGGTTGGTTTTTCTGCAGGAAGTAATCCTTCGCCAAGGCCGCCAGGTCGCCGGGGATGTAGAGTTCCTCGCCTGAAAAATAGGGAGCTCCCACCCGGGCGGATCTCTGCCAATCCAACACGGCGAAAGGAATTCCCAGGGCGAAGGAGACGATGGCCCCTCCCTTCTCCAAGTAACCGGTTCCGGAGAGGACATCGTAATGGAGGGTGGCCTTTTCCTCCCGGGCGAAGGACAGGACGGATTGGCCGCCCGCGGCCCAGGCCTGCGCCGCGGCGAGGGCAAGGACAGCCGCGAGGGTCAGGGCGCGGAAAGGCTTCATATGCCACATATCGGAAGAATATCAAGTTTTCATGAGATTTTCATAGCCTGCCCCTTGCGGGAAGTCCCCAATGGGTCTATCTTCTGTTTGTTTGGAAATACCACAATAGATGGTAGTATGGGGGACCTTGCTCCGGCACAGGTGGTGGGATTAGCTCGTATTCTCTTTTGTGGCTTTCCTTTATCAAGGAGAAGAGATGAAGTTCGAACGTAGATTCACCACCCCCGAGGACGGCCCCTACCATGGAATAGCCTGGGAAGAGCGGCGGAGCGAGATACGGAATCCCAACGGCAAGCTCGTGTTCCAGATGGACTCGGTGGTCGTTCCCTCCTCATGGAGCCAGATAGCCACGGACATCATAGCCCAGAAGTATTTCCGCAAGGCCGGAGTCTCCCCGGAGAAGGCCCAGGCATGGAAGTCCTTCGTTCCGGAGAGCAACCGCACAGGGGCGAAGGACAGGCCGGAGCTGAAGTCCGAGCACGACGCCCGCCAGGTCTTCCATAGGCTTGCCTACACCTGGTTGCTTTGGGGAAAGGAGGCGGGATATTTCGACTCCGAAGAGGATGGGAAGGCCTTCTACGACGAGCTTGTCTACATGCTCGCCCACCAGCTGGCCGCCCCCAACAGCCCACAGTGGTTCAACACCGGATTGAACGCGGCCTACGGCATAGAAGGCCCAGCCCAGGGCCATTACTACGTGGATCCCGCCACGGAGGAAGTGGTCAAGTCCGAATCTGCCTACGCCCGGCCCCAGCCCCACGCCTGCTTCATCCTGGATATCCAGGACGATCTGGTGAACGAGGGCGGCATCATGGACCTGATCACCCGGGAAGCCAGGCTCTTCAAGTACGGCTCGGGCACGGGCTCCAATTTCTCCAAGATCCGGGCGACCAACGAGGGGCTCTCGGGGGGCGGCGTCTCCTCCGGCCTTCTCTCCTTCCTCAAGATAGCGGACCGCTCCGCCTCGGCGATCAAGTCCGGCGGAACCACGCGCCGGGCGGCCAAGATGGTCATCCTGGACGCCGACCATCCGGACATTGAGCCCTATGTGGCATGGAAATCCGAGGAGGAGCACAAGGTCGCCTCGATGGCGGTGGGAAGCGCCGTCCTAAAGCGCCACGCCAAGGCGATGGTGGCGGCTGTGGAGGCCTCGGATCTGGAAAATGGCGATGCCTTCTCCCTCTTCGCCAATCCTGAGCTTAGGAAGGCCGTGAAGTCAGCCTTGGATGAGGGCATTCCCTCCTCCTGGATCCATCAGGTCCTTTCCCTCTACCGCCAGACCGGAGACTTGATCCCCCTGGCGGTCTACGACACGGGCTGGGAGTCCGAAGCCTACGCCACCGTGTCCGGCCAATCCTCCAACAATTCGGTGCGGGTGAACAACCAGTTCATGAAGGCGGTCATAGACGACAAGGACTGGAATCTCACCGCAAGGACCACCGGAAGGATCATGAAGACCATAAAGGCCCGGTCCCTGTGGGAGACAATAGCCCGCACAGCCTGGCAATGCGCCGACCCCGGCTTGCAGTTCCACGGCACGGTGAACGAGTGGCACACCTGCCTCGCCGACGGGGAGATCCGCGGATCCAACCCCTGTTCGGAATACATGTTCCTTGACGATACGGCCTGCAACTTGGCCTCCTTGAACCTCCTGCCCTTCTACGACGAGGCGAGCTCGACCTTCGACGAAGAGGCCTACCGCCATGCCATCCGCATCTGGACCACTGTGCTGGAGATATCGGTGGTCATGGCCCAGTTCCCCTCAAAGGAAATCGCCAAGCGCAGCTACGACTACCGCACCTTGGGCTTGGGCTACGCCAACCTCGGCAGCCTCCTCATGGTCATGGGCCTGGCCTACGATTCGGACGAAGGCCGCTCCGTGGCGGGCGCCCTCTCGGCCATCCTCACCGGCGAGGCCTACGCCCAGTCCGCCAGGATGGCCAAGGAGTGGGGTCCCTTCGCGCGGTACGGGGCGAACGCCCAGACGATGCTGAAGGTGGTGAGGAACCATAGGCGCGCAGCCTACGACGCCAAGCCGGAGGAATACGAAGGCCTCACGGTCGTGCCCATGGGGCTCAAGGAATGGGCTTGCCCGGCCAACTTGGTTTCCGCGGCCCGGGAATGTTGGGACATAGCCTTGGACCTGGGTACGAAGCACGGCTTCAGGAACGCCCAGGTGACCGCCATAGCCCCCACGGGGACCATCGGCCTTCTCATGGATTGCGACACCACGGGCGTCGAGCCCGACTTCGCCTTGGTGAAGTTCAAGAAGCTCGCCGGCGGGGGATACTTCAAGATCATCAACTCCAGCGTTCCTCCCGCGCTCAAGGCCCTGGGCTACGGTGAGGACGAGATCAAGGCCATCCAGGACTACGCCCTTGGCAGGGGAAGCCTTGAGGGCGCCCCCGGAGTGTCCCTGGCCTCCCTGCGCGAAAGGCTGATTCCACAGGAAGTCCTGGACAAGGTCGAAGCGGCTCTTCCCAGCGCCTTTTCCCTTGAAAGCTGCTTCTCCCCACACCTCCTCGGCCCGGAGCTCATGGCCGAGCTCGGATTCTCGGAAAGCGAATGCGCGGATCCCGGCTTCAATCTCCTTGAACGCCTGGGATACGAGAGGGATGAGATAGAAGCGGCCGAGCTCTTCGCCTGCGGCACGATGGGCCTCGAGGGGGCTCCGGGCCTCAAGGAGGAGGACTTGGCGGTGTTCGACACCGCGACTCCCTCGGGCAAGATAGGCACCAGGAGCATAGACTGGAGAGCCCACATCGCCATGATGTCAGCCGTCCAGCCCTTCATCACCGGCGCCATTTCCAAGACGATCAACATGCCCAACACAGCCACAACAGAGGACGTCAAGGGCGCCCACATGCTGGCCTGGAAATCAATGCTCAAGTCCATCGCCCTCTATCGCGACGGCTCCAAGCTCTCCCAGCCCCTGTCGGCCCTCTCGCCCGGCGTCGACCTCATCGCCGACTCCATCGTGGCCCTGCAGTCCGGGGCCTTGGAGGCCGACTCCCAGGAGCAGGACCAGGCTTCGCCTGCGTCCCAGGACCTTAGGGAGCCCGAGCTGCCCGGCATGCCCCAATCGCCGCGGGGCCTGCGCAGGTCCCTTCCCAACCGTCGCAAGGGCTATACCCAGAAGGCGAAGATCGCCGGCCATTCCGTCTTCCTTCGGACAGGGGAGTACGATTCAGGGGAGCTTGGGGAAATATTCCTGGACATGCACAAGGAGGGGGCCGCCTTTAGGAGCATCCTCAACTCATTCGCCATCGCGGTCTCCCTGGGGCTCCAATACGGCGTGCCCTTGGAGGAGTACATCGACGCCTTCACCTTCACGCGCTTCGAGCCCAACGGCATCGTCCAAGGCCACGATTACCTCAAGATGGCCACAAGCGTGCTGGACTACATCTTCCGCGACCTCGCCATCTCCTACCTGGGCCGCCACGACCTCGGCCAGGTCAAGCCCGAGGACCTGGTGTCCACCTCCATGCAGTCCAAGGGAGCCCAGGCCCACAAGTCGGCCTTCGAGAGCGGCAGATCCTCCCATCCCGCCAAGCCGGTCCAGACCGGGGTGGCGAGGGAGTTCGTCGAGGTACGTACCCAGGCGGCGAAGGCCCCCATATCCCCCAAGGCCGCCGAAG
>JBFLXC010000145.1:0-6665 GCA_040757435.1 Spirochaetota bacterium
CGGCGCGTGCGCGCCGCGCCGGCCTGTCCCGGGGGGCGCTTTTCCCGCGGATTTTCCACGTATGAGCAGATACCTTTTACGCCGGATACTCATGCTGGTGCCCGTCCTCTTCGGGGTCACCCTGATTGTGTTCGGATTGCTGTACATCACGCCCTCGGACCCCGCCCAGATGATGCTGGGTCCCAACGCGACTCCCGCGGCCTACACCCAGATGAAGGCCGACATGGGGCTGGACAAGCCCTTCCTCGTCCAGTACGTCCGCTTCCTCTTCGGCTACAAGCATCCCGTCTTCGGATACCGGGGCCTTCTCTTCGGCGACTTGGGCCGGTCCTACATCTCAAACAGAAATGTCTTCGAACTTATCCTCAGTTCGTTTCCAAATACCCTGATCCTGGCGGCGGGAGCCCTCTTCCTGGCCTTGGCCATCGGAGTTCCCATCGGGATCCTCTCCGCCACGCGGCACTACTCGGCCTGGGACATGGTCTTCACGGTCTTCGCCCTCCTGGGAGCGTCCATGCCCGTCTTCTGGGCGGCCATGGTCCTCATCTACACCTTCGCGAACAACCTGCGCATTTTCCCCGCCATGTCCAACCCCGGGGATTTCGTCTCCCTCATCCTCCCCATCATCACCTTGAGCATGTACTCCATGGCCATCATCATGCGCATGACCCGTTCCTCCATGCTCGACGTGATGGAGCAGGACTACATCCGCACCGCCCGTGTGAAGGGCATGGACGAGAAGGTGGTCATCTTCAAGCACGCCCTGCGCAACGCCCTCATCCCCGTGGTGACGGTGGCGGGCCTCCAGTTCGGCCAACTGTTGGGCGGCGCCGTCCTCACGGAGAAGATATTCTCCTATCCCGGGCTGGGCTCCATCATGGTGGACGCCATCTACCAGAAGGACACGCCCCAGATCCTGGGCTCGGTCTGCTTCATCGCACTTTCCTTCACCATCATCAACCTCCTGGTGGACATCCTCTACGGGTTCATCGATCCCCGGATCAAGTCCACCTTCGGAAAGAAGAAGGCCAAGCCTGCCCTAGCAAGGAGCCGCGCATGAACTCGAATTTCCAGCGATTCCTCAAGCGCAGCGCAAGGAATTTCGGCCAATTCTGGCGCCAGCTTTCCAGGAACAAGCTCGCCGTGGTCAGCCTGGCCATGGTGATCGCCTTCGGCCTGGTGGCAATCTTCGCCGACCTGCTCTACGAGTACGACTTCGTCACGTCCAATTCCCTGGAAAACGCCCTCCTCAAGCCTGGGGAGAGCGGCATCGTGTACTACCAGGAGAAGGACATCGAGCACACCTACATCCTGGGCTCGGACAACTACGGCCGGGACATCCTGGGCCGCCTGGTCCACGGCGCCCGGGTCTCCATGATCATAGGCTTCGCCACCGTGGCGATAGCGATCCTGACGGGAGGGGTCCTGGGGGCGATAGCGGGATACAAGGGAGGCCTCTTCGACACCCTCATCATGAGGGCCACGGACATACTCCTCTCCATACCCACCATCCTCCTGGCCATCGCCATTGTAGCCGCCCTGGGCAACTCCTTCTTCAACCTCCTCATCGCCATCGCGACCTCCATGATCCCCGGCTACATCCGCATAGTCCGGGCCTCGATCATCCAGGTGAAGGACCAGGAATTCGTCGAGGCGGCGCGCTGCATAGGCGCCGGGGACTTCCGCATCGTCCTGCGGCACATCCTGCCCAACATCACCAGCCCCATCATCGTCCAGGCCACCCTGAACGTGGGATCGGCGATCAACTGGGCGGCCTCCCTCTCCTTCCTGGGACTGGGCATCCTTCCGCCCAAGCCCGAGTGGGGAAACATGCTCTCCGAAGCCCGGGAGTTCATCCAATACGCGCCGCACCTTTTGTTCGCGCCGGGGATCACCATCCTCCTCACGGTGCTGGCCTACAATCTCATCGGCGACGGGCTGCGCGACGCCCTGGATCCCAAGCTGAAGCGCTAGGCGGAAACCATGGAAAAGATACTTGAAATAAAGGATTTGGAGGTCCGCTACTACTCGGACCGGAAGACGGTCCGGGCAGTGAACGGCCTGGACCTGGACCTCTCGCCGGGCAAGGTCCTGGGCTTGGTGGGGGAGACCGGGGCGGGCAAGACCACCCTGGCCCTGTCCATCCTCAACATGATCAGGGCCCCCCAGGGCAGGATCGAGGCGGGCTCGATCTCCTTCGCGGGCAAGGACGTCCTCTCCATGTCCAAGCAGGAGCTGAGGGACATGCGCGGCAAAGACGTGGCCATGATCTTCCAGGACCCCATGACCGCCCTGAACCCCGTGCTTTCCGTGGGCGAGCAGATCGCCGAGACAGTGCTCAAGCACGAAGGCGTCTCAAAGGAAGTGGCCTGGAAGAAAGCCGAGGAAATGCTCCTCACCGTGGGAATCCCCGCCGAGCGGGCCAAGGATTATCCCCACCAATTCTCCGGGGGCATGAAGCAACGGGTGGTCATTGCCCTGGCCCTGGCCTGCAATCCCAAGCTCCTCCTGGCCGACGAACCCACCACCGCCCTGGACGTGACCATCCAGGCCCAGGTCCTGGACCTGATGCGAAAGCTCATCCGCGAAAACGGCACCTCCGTGCTCTTCATCACCCATTCCCTGGGCTTGGTGGCGGAAAACTGCGACGAAGTGGCCACCATGTACGCCGGCGAAATCGTGGAGTACGGCACCATCGACCAGGTCTTCGGCAAGGCCCTGCATCCCTATACCCAGGGGCTCTTCGGTTCCCTCCCCGACCTGAGCGAGGCGACGGACAGGCTCAAGCCCATACCCGGCCTCATGCCGGACCCCACGGCCCTTCCGGCGGGATGTTTCTTCGAACCGCGCTGTCCATACGCCATGGAGGCCTGCAAGGCCGTCCATCCTAAGGACATCGACGTGGGCGGACAGCTTGTGAAATGCCACCTCTTCGACAAGGAAGGCGGGGCGGGGAGGAAGGCATGAGCGAGAAAAAAGAAAAAGCCGTCCGGGGCGCCGAGGAGACTCCCATCCTGGCGGTCCGCGACCTCAAGAAATACTTCCACACGGCGAGGGGAAACCTCCACGCGGTGGACGACATCTCCTTCGACATCGCCAAGGGAAAGACCCTGGGCATGGTGGGAGAGTCGGGCTGTGGGAAGTCGACCACGGGCCGGCTCCTGGTCAGGCTCCACGAGGCCACCGCGGGCTCCATAGTCTACGACGGCCAGGAGGTGACCAAGGCGGATCCGGCCGCCTTGAAGCTGCTCCGCACCAGGATGCAGATGATCTTCCAGGATCCCTATTCCTCCATCAATCCGAGGCACACGGTGGCCAACATCATCGGCGAGCCCTTGAAGATCCACGGCAAGGTGACGAGCACTTCGGAGTACGAGGACAGGGTGAAGGAGCTCATGGACACCGTGGGGCTGGCCCAGAGGCTCTACGACGCCTATCCCCACGAGTTGGACGGGGGCCGGCGCCAGAGGATAGGCATTGCCCGGGCCCTTGCCCTGGACCCTGAGTTCATAGTCTGCGACGAGCCGGTGAGCGCCTTGGATGTCTCCATCCAGGCCCAGATCCTCAACCTCCTCATGGACCTCCAGGACAAGCTGGGGCTCACCTATCTCTTCATCACCCACGACCTTTCGGTGGTGAAGCACATCTCCGACGACATCGTCATCATGTACATGGGCCAGATAGTCGAGCGGGGGCCAACGGAGCCGCTTTTCGAAAAGCCCATCCATCCCTACGGCCGGGCCCTACTGTCGGCGATACCCATCCCCAAGCTCAACTCCCGGAAGGAGAGGATCATCCTCAAGAGCGAGGTGAGCTCGCCCATCGATCCCAAGCCCGGCTGCCGCTTCGCCCCCAGGTGCATCCACGCCCGGGCGGAGTGTCTGGCCTCTGATCCGGCGCTGCGGGAAGTGGCCACCGGGCGCTTCGTCGCCTGCCATTTCGCCGAAGAATTCGTCTAAGAAGGAGCAAACCATGGCACCCAGCCCTTTGCAGCTTGAGCGCTTTTCCGCGCTCACCCAGATCCCCGGCATCGCGGGACACGAGATGCGGGTCAGGGAATATATGAAGAAGGAATTGGCGAAGCTTGCCTCCGAGATTGTCTTCGACAACCTGGGCAGCGTCTTTGCGGTGAAGAAGTCCAAGAAGTCCAATGCCCCGAAGGTCATGATGTCCGGACACATGGACGAGGTGGGCTTCGTGGTGAAGCAGATAACGCCCAAGGGCCTTTTGAAGTTTTTTCCCTACGGGCGGACCTGGGAGCACGTGGTCATGGCCCAGCGGGTCATGGTGTATTCAAGCCTGAACGGCCGGGGCTTTCCCGGAGCAGTGGCCTCCATCCCGCCCCACCTCCTCCCCGAGGAGACGGCCAAGAGGCTCCTCAGCCTGGACCAGATGCTCATAGACATCGGGGCGTCCAGCCGCGAGGAGGTCCTGGAGGCAGGGATCCGCCCCGGCGACATGATCGTCGTGGACGGGCCCTTCGTTCCCCTCTTCGGCGGCAAGAAGCTGCTTTCCAAGGCTTGGGACAACCGTTTCGGCTGCGCCCTTGCCCTGGAGGTCCTCGAGGCCGTCGCGGGGGAGGATCTCGGCGTCGACCTCTACATAGGCGCCACCGTCCAGGAGGAATCGGGACTGCGGGGCGCCAAGACTTCGGCCTACATGATCGAGCCGGACCTCTCCCTGGTCTTCGAGTCCTCGGCCGCGGGAGACAACACCGGGGACGCGGAGGAGATGGGCCAGCAGGGCAAGGGAGTCCTCATGCGCTTCGTGGACAGGACTTCCATCACCCACCGTGGGCTTTTCATGTACGCCACGGGGCTCTGCGAGAAAAAGAACATTCCTTTCCAGTATTTCATGGCCCTGGGCGGCACCGACTCCGGGGAGATCCACACATCCCGGGCGGGCTGCCCTTCCATGACCATAGGCGTTCCTTCGCGCTACATCCATACGAACTCGTCCATCATGGACTGGAAGGACTACGAGGCCGCCAAGGAATTCTCCCTGGCCTTCCTCAGGTCAATGGACCGCGGGACCTTCGAGCGGGAAATCCTGAGCTACAGCCGCTGAGGCCGGGTGGGGGCAAGGCAGATGGATTTCGTCCCAATTTTCGACCTCCACGCCGATGTATTCATGGATCTGGGGCGCAGGTCTTCGGGGCCTGAGCTGGTAGCCCGGCATTTGAGGCGCATAAGGGCGGGAGGAATCGGCGGCGCTGCCCTCATCGACTGCAGGATGGCGGGCGAGAGCGCCGGTCCCGAAGACTTCGAGACCTTCATCCGCACCGTCCGCCTCGAGCTTGAGGCTGCGGGGGACGAGGTCCTGGTGGTCAGGACCGTGGCAGACTTGGACAGGGTATTCCGCCCCGTCGGGGATCAGGGCTCATCCGGAGCCCCCAGCTTATCCAACGCCCCAGGAGCATCCGTAGACGCGGGCAGTGGAGCCCGCCGCCCCGCGCCCTTCGCGGTTGTGGTGGGCTACGAAGGCCTCAATCCCGCCTTGGGCGACATTTCCTGGATAGAGCGGCTCTACCGGGAGGCCGATCTCCGCGTCGCCGCCCTTACCCACAACGACGGAAACGCCTTCGGGGCCGGCGCCATAGGCGCCGCGGGTGCCATAGGCGCCGCGGGTGCCATAGGCGCCGCGGGTGCCATAGGCGCCGGCCCCACAGGGCTTACGGAGCTGGGCCGGAGGGCGGTGGCCAAGATGAACGAGCTTGGAATACTGATCGACATGGCCCACGCAGGCAGGCAGACCCGCCGGGACATCCTGGCGGCATCCTCAAAGCCCGTCATGCTTTCCCACACTTCCGCGAAGGCGGTCTATGACAACGGGCGGAACCTGGACGACGGGGAGATGCGTGACATCGCCGACTCGGGCGGGCTTCTGGGCTGCATGACCAGCCCGGCGGCCCTCGCTCCCCTGGAGGACAGGGCCCGCCACAGCCTGGAGCGGTACATGGCGCATCTGGCCCACATGCTGGACGTCGCCGGCACGGACCACGTGGGCTTGGGCATGCATTTCTGCGAATATCTCTACACCCCGGAGCAATATCCACCGGTCCGCGGCCTTGAGGACGCGTCGAAGGCCCAGGCTATCCTCGACTCCCTGCGGAACCTGGGATACTCGGAGCGGGAGGTCGAGAAGATAGCCTACGGAAATTTCCGCCGGGTCTTCGCCGGCTGAGGCCAGGCGCGCTCTTCCGCCCGGCCCAAAGCCGGCCTTGGCCGCTTAGGCTATGGGGTCCGTGTGGTTTCCGCTCCGCAGGCGGCGGATGAACTGGAGGTTTTTCTCAAGGAGCATGGCGTAGAGCTTTTCGCCCTTTTCCTTGGTAGCCTTGGTGGAATCGCCGTTCATGGCGTTGGGGTAACGCTTCTCCACCTGGTCGGGTCCGGAAAGGGGCATGCAGAAGGCCTTTTCCATGTGGACTCCCCGCTTGGAATCGTCCACGAGGGAGGCGTCGATGGCCAGGACGGCGGAGGTCTCGTCCTCCCCCGCGTGGCCTTGGGTCGAGCATATCTTGAGTATGTCCGAGGCGAAGGTAGCCCACCAGCTCAAGGTGAGGACCGTGCCGCCCTGGGCTGATATCCTGTCCGAGGCGAGGGTGAGGGGGGCTATGTTCCCTCCGTGGCCGTTCATGAACACGATGTACTTCGCTCCCCAGCGGA
>JBFLXC010000146.1:0-6653 GCA_040757435.1 Spirochaetota bacterium
CCCACCAGCCAGCCCAGGAGCCAGGGTGAGACGTCGGCGGTGTAGATTCCCCAGGCCCTGCCCTTGCGCTCCGGCACGTTCGCCCTTCCATAGACGGCGTCGATGCCGTAGTCGATCTCCTTGAGGAAGCCTTCGCGGTATTCCGGCGCCAGGTAGTCTCCATTGGCCGGATGCTCCTCAGGCCAGATCTCTTGGAGAAGGTAGAGGGTTTTTTCTGGATTCTCCGTGTTGTGCACGTACAAGGCTTTGTAGAATTCGGGAGGCGGCAGGGTATAGACGCGCACCGTGTTGGCGTTCATGTCCGCGATCCCATCGAGCCAGCGCATGTAGGTGGCCACGGACTGGGGAAACTCGGTGAACCATTTGCCCGGTTCGGCAAGGCCCAAATTCACGCCCCGGACGAAGAAGTCCCTCCAGATCCCGTCCTTGTCCTTCATCTGGAAGCCCTTTCCAAAAGCCCGTACCTTGACCTTGAGTTCCTCGGGGATTCCTTGGTTCGCCTCCCTGCTTTCCTTCTTCGCCATGGCGCCTGAGAGGATGCGCCGCATGAGGGGCACGTAGGCTTTCCAGAAGAAGTAGACGTTGGAATCCACCGTGTCGTCCACGAGGACGCGCTTGAGCCAGGAGATGCCCAGCACCCTGAAGGGGGTGTTCGCGAATTCCAGGTCGGCGAAGTCCCCGGCGAAGTACCAGCCAGTATATTGGGGATTGTCGTAGCGGAGGACCGAGGGGAATACATTGGATAATCCGTGGGCCTTGAGCTTGGCTTCCCCCGAGGGAGTCAGGTCCAGACGGTAGTTGGCCACCACTTCCAAACCGGGGTCGGGCACGACCCACTCGAACCAGTAGCGGTAGGATATGGGTTTCTGCTGCCTGAAGGTCTTGCCCCAGGATTCCACGAACTGGAATTTCATGCCCTCGGGACCTACGTCGTCAGCCTCGGTGAGGACTTCGACCCAGTCGTTCTCGGAGATGAGGATGAAGCCCCGGCCGAAGAAGTTCCATTTTGCCTTGCGCTGTTCCTCGTAGTTGAGGACCACCCAGTCCGGCACCTCGTCCCCGGAGGCGAGATTTTCAAAGTACTTCCCGATCCAGCCTGTCCAGTTCATCCCCAGGAGGGCTCCAAGGTTCTTCCTGTTCTTGAGATTCGTTGGGGAGGCGGCGGTGTTGAATTCCGCGATGAGGGTGTTGCCTCCTCCCAGGTTGGCCGTGATGATCCTCAGGTCCGAGTCGGTGAGGGCGCCGTAGAGAATAGGGGATATTTCTCCGGAGATCCTCCGCTGCATGTAATCGTCGGTATAGACGCCGTAGGTGTCGGCGATATAGATCATCTCCGGCTTCCTGCCGGTCTCGGGCAGGCTTATGGTCCGCCAATCCTGCTTCCCGTAGGGATAGAAGCCGAAGTAGTCGCTCTTTTCGTCGTAGAGGAGCCGCGATCCCGGCTTGGCTATCTTCATGTTCTTCAGGATCCAGAAGAAGCCCAGGTGTTCCCGGTAGTCGGGATACGGGACGGTCTTGTCTATGGTCCAAATCCCAAGCTGCTTGTAGGGGGAGATCTGCCAGCCGAAGAACGGCGCCAGGAGGAGGAGGGCGAAGAAGGCTGTGACGGCCATGATGGCGAGGGAAATGACGGCGACCGCCGAAGCGCGCCGAGCGGCGTGTTTCATACTTCCTTCCTTAGGCTACTTTTTTACCGTCTCCTGGCCCGCCTTCGCCGGCCCGAAGCCCTTCCTCTCCATCTTCCCCCATCCCTGGGGCTTTTTCATGGCGTTGAGGAAGCCCAGGACGCGCCAGAAGGAGAACAGCTGCCGGGGGCCGAAGTTCTCCCCCAGGGCCATGAGGAACATCCTCAAGGTTTCCCGGTAGTTGAAATAGTATACTTGCCTCTCAGCGATAAGGACAGCGGAAACGGAGATGAGGATGCCCATGAGGATGGTGGAGAAGAAAAGAAGGAGGGCGAGCTTTGTACTTATAAGGCCGAAGAAGGCCGCCAAGGCCACCATGAGGTAGCCTTGGAACTCAAAAAGAGGGCCTATGGTTTCAAATATGAGGAAGTAGGGCATGCCCAGGAGGCCCATGCGCCCATAGGCGGGATTGAAGAGTAGCTTGCGGTGGAAGTACATGATGTCGATGAGGCCCCGGTGCCACCTGTCCCTTTGGCGCTTGAGGATCTTCATGGACTCGGGGACCTCGGTCCAGCAGTTGGCGTTGAAGGCGTAGCCGACGCGGTACTTCTGCTTCTTCTCCCTCATGAGGCGGGAGATGCGGACAACCAGCTCCATGTCCTCGCCCACCGTGTCCCGGTTGAACCTCTCCTTGCTGGTCAGGTAACCCCCTATGCTGATCACCCGCTCCCGCCGGAAGAGTCCGAAGGCGCCGGAGATGATGAGGAGGGAGTTGAGCTGCGTCCAACCCAGGCGCCCGCACATGAAGGCCCTCAGGTACTCTATGGTCTGGAGGCGGGCGAGGATGTGCTTGGGAAGGCCTATGTGCATGAGCTTGCCCTTGTCCACCACGCAGCCGTTGATGGGGAAGACGTTCCCCCCCATGGCCGGAGTCTCCACGCCGTAGTCCAAGGTGAGGGATGCCACCTTGAGGAGAGAATCCGACTCAAGGAGGGAGTCCGCGTCGATGCCGCAGAAATATTCCTTGGAGGCTATGTTGATGCCCGCGTTCAGGGAATCCGCCTTCCCTCCGTTTTCCTTGTCCACCACCGTGAGCCGCGGATACAGGGGGTTCTTGTAGATCCCCCGCACCGGGGCGGTCTTGAGCCTTTCGACGAAGTAGTGGTCCACCCGCTTTAGGCTGAAATACTCTATCAGGGTGTCCAATGTCCTGTCCCTGGAGCCGTCGTTCACCACCACGAGCTCGTAATCCGGGTACTTCAGGTTGAGGAGGGAGTTGGCGCTTTCGATGATCGTCTTCTCCTCGTTGTACGCCGGGGCGAGGATGGATACGGAGGGCAGCATCCTGGGCTTGAAGAGCATGGATTTCGTCTTGAGGCTCCAGAGCTTGGTGGAGTTCCTCACCTTGATGGCCGAGAGTCCGAGGAGGATCATATAGGTCACATTGACAGTGATGGAGTAATAGGCGAAGTCGTAGTTGAAGTCCACCACGAAGGTCTTGAGCTGCTGGACTATGGGGGTGTACCTGACCGTCGCTGAATAGCGGATCAGGTAGAGGATGGGGAAGAATCCTATGGCGAAGACGAGGAAGAAATACAAGGCGTAGATCATCTTCTTGTCCTTGGCTTCTTCGCGCTTCTTCTGGGGGGGGACGATTTTATCCAGCCCGCAGGCGGCAAGGATCCTGTCAGGCAGGTAGAGGCCGCATTCCTTCCGCAGGTCTTCGTCGGTGGCCGCCATTTCGGTGATTATGGAGACCAGGGCTTCCTCAAGCTCCTTGTCCTTGTTGTGGGAAAGGAAGGCGATGATCTCCGAGTACTTGCCCTGCTCGATGACTTCCCGGATTAACCTCTGGGCTCCCGCCGCTTCCTTTGTGGTGAGCTTGTAGATGAAGTACTCGATCCTTCCGGCCAGGGATTCGGCGAGATGGAGCCGGATCTTCTTGTCCTGGGTGGTCTCGAAGATCTCCACCGCCTTGGGTATGAGCCTGGGGTGCTCGCTGAACAGAGCGGACAGGCCGATCTTGGCGGAAATGGGATAGCCTCCTTCAACGAGGAAGGAGGAGAGGGTCTCCACATGCCAGGGGCTGTTGCCCCGGCCCAGGGAGCGGATGGCTATGTCCCTGACCTCCGGGAGGGGATAGGAGAGGAAAAATGGAGTATGCAGGGTGGGGGCGTAGAATTTCGCCACATTCTCCGCCGCCTTCGCCAACAGCCGCTTGTGGTTGGCGACGGGATTGGCGCTGGTGACCAGGAATTGCCACCGGGCGCAGGAGTATTCCGGGGCGACCTTCCCCTCGTAGGGGCAATCCCTCTTGAAATCCTCAGTTATCTTCCTACCGTGGACGCAGTAGGCGCAGGACCTATGCTTAGCCTTGCCCACCGAGGCTTCCATATAGGCCAGGGTTTCGGTCCCCTTCTCCAGCAGGGCGACGAGATAATCCTTGAGCTGTTCGCAGACGCAGGATCCTCCCATGTCTATCAGAAGCTCGACGACCTCGTTTTCGTCCCTCTGGAACAAGGAGGACACATATTCCCGGGCCGCGAGGCCGAAGGAGGCGATGAGCATGTTCACCTTGTCGCGGTACCAGCGGTGGGCTCCCAGGAGGCTGTCCACCAAGGCGGGCAAGGATCTATGGTCCTTTATGTCCGCCAGGGCGTTGGCGATGTAGAGCCGGACAGGAAAATCCTTTTCGATCCTTATGGCTTGTTCCAGGGCTTCCCTTGAGAAATCATCGGCCACCAGGGCCAGGCCCAGGGCGGCCTCCATCCTCTTATATTTATTCTTATATCCCAGGTGGCGCTTGAGGACGAGCTTCTTCCTTTCCGCCATCGCCATCTCCAGGATTCTTCGCCTCTCATCCTCCGGAAGGTCAATGGATTGCTTCAGTTTGAGGTAGTTGTCGAAGAGCCTCTTGAGCTTCTTGTCGTCCCATTCCTTCGACACCTCGAAAAGGCGGACAAGCTCGGCCTGTTCCTTCTTCGCCCTCTCCTCCGCCAGGCCGATCATGGATTTGTTCGAGAGGGTGCGGAGGACTATGACGATGTCGAACCAAAGGAGGATGAGGCACATCACCAGGATGTACTCTATCTCGAGATTCATCGCGGCCCCCCCGAGCCGACGAGTTTCTTGACCACCCCCATGAGTTCCGCCAGGTGGAAGGGTTTCTTCAGGTAATAATCCACCCCTAGGCCGAAGGCCCGCACGATGTTCGACTCATCCTTGAGGTGGGACATGAGCACGAAGGGGATGTCCTTGGTGCCCGAGCGGCCCAGGAGGGATTCCTTGAGCATGAAACCGTCCACCTTGGGCACCATGAGCTCGGAGATCACGAGGTCGTAGCCTTCCTCGCTGATCTTTTTCATCGCCTCATCGCCGTCTGAGGCGACCGTGGCTTGGAAGTCCGCGTTCTCAAGGAAGGTCTTCACCACCTCGGCGTTGATGGGATCGTCGTCCACCACGAGGATCCGCCCCTTGGTTTCCACGTCCGTCCTCACTTCCGAGCTGTAGCAGATCGTGTTCCCCCCCCGTTTCCTGGCTATCCTCAGCCGGCGGATCCCGACATCAGAGAGCGTGGAGCCCAGCTCCTGGGATTCCGCTTCCTCCCTTATCTCCGATACCGCCACGAGGCCTATCGAGATTGTCACCGGCTCGATGAAGGCGCGGGATATCTCCACCTCCCTGCGTATCCTTTCGCACACGTCGATGCAATCCTTGAGGAGCATGTGGGGGGCCCAGAGGGCGAAGGTCGCGCCGTGGAGGCGGAAGGCCACTTGGTTGGGGCGCTTCAGGTCCTGGATGTACCTCGCGACACCCTTCAATATGGCTTCCACTTCCTTGGGACCGTATTGGTACTCTATCCTGGCCATACCCTCGTCGATGCCGATAACGGCCAGGATATCGCTTTCCGCTCCGTCCATGCCTGCGGCGATGGCAGCCTGCTCCTCTATGAAGGAGCGGTAGTACCCTTCGTTGTTGAGGCCCGTCACAGCGTCCAGGGCAAGGTTCTGCTGGGCAAGGTTGGCGGAGCGGCTGAGTTGGTCGCCCAGTTCCCTTAGCTTGGCCACCTCCTCGCTCAGGTCCTCGTAACGCTCCAAGGATTTCTGCAATATCGTCTCGAAGACCGCCGGCCGATTGATGGAAAAGTCATGGCAGAGGTTGGCGATGAGGGGTTCAAGCAGAGCGAGTGCCCCGGCTCCCTGGGCCAGATATATCTGCTCCGCCACCTTGTCCCACTGCTCGGCCTCCACCTCTGCATCGCCCAGGATGCGCCGCACCGAGGGGTCGAAGCCCAGTCCTGTCCGCTTGGCGAAGCCTACGGCTTCCTCATGGCCGAAGAGGGCGGCGCAACGCGCGAGGAGCAGCTCCAGGGGGATCCTGTGGTTGGCGCCCGGGGGGAGGTTCTTCCTGGGCGGCGCGAGGGATCTTCCGCAGTCCAGGGTCATGAGGGTCTGGATGATGTTCCCGGCGTTGTTCCTGATCACCGGACCTTGGTGGGGGAGGATGAGGGAAATCGGCAGGGCCGCAAGGAGTTCCATGACCGGCCTCATGATTTCATTGGAAGGCATGAAGTGCTCGTGGAAACCCTTGAGCATCTCCACGTGGTCTTCCCCCGCCTCAAGGGACCAGGCGGCCTGGAAGGCTCCGAAGAGCAATCCGGAAAGAAGGATCTTGGCCTGCCTGTCGAAGGTCACCATGGAGCCAGGATAGGGGAGGTAGGGAGTGGCGAGGAACTGGAGCCGCCTTCCGGATTCGAGGACAAGGGAATAGCCTGCCTCGTCGGCCAGGTATGGCGGGGAAGCGAGCCCGTAGAACCTCATCAGCGACCAGGTCCGCCAATGGCAGACGACTTTCGCCTTGACGCCCACGGCCTCGAAGAGCGGAACCGACGACGCCAGGCTGGGATCCTGGTGGTGGAGCACGATGTATCTGATCCGTTCGAGGGGGCAGAGGGATTGGATGTTGCGTTTTACTTCCTCGAAGTCGATTGAGGAACCTGGATCGAAGAGGACGGCTTCCGATCCCTCG
>JBFLXC010000147.1:0-6636 GCA_040757435.1 Spirochaetota bacterium
TTGGCACCGGGGACGTTCACGTGGGGCCACTTGGCGGGATTTACTGAGATGATGCCGTAGGGATTGAGGAGGTCCTTGTCCCCTTCGAAGAGGATAGAAAGGCTGGGCGCGGAATTTTTCACCGCCAGCCAGGTGGCGCGGTCCGAGAGGGTGTAGCCTCCGAGCTGCTCCGCCATGATGATGACCTGGGACATGCCCTGGCCCGCTTCTTTGTACCAGGTTCCTGCGGGAGAGATCCCCGAGAGCTTCCAAATATCCTTTTCCTTGACATGGGTGCCGGAGTTGTCGCCCCGGGAGACGAAGACGGCTTTCCTTGAGGCAAGGAGGCTGAAGCAATCCTTGGAGGTCTTGGTAGCCGATATTCCCGCTGGATCGCCCTTCGGGCCGAGGACGATGAAGTCGTTGTACATCACGTCCCTTCTCTCACTGCCCCAGCCCGCCGCCATGAAGGCGTCCTCCAAAGCCCGGGCGTGGACGAGGACAACGTCGCAATCCCCATTCTGGGCGATCTTCAGGGAGGCGCCGGTTCCTACTGCAATGACGTCCACCTTGTAGCCCGTCTTTCTTTCAAAGACAGGGAGCATGTGGGCGAGCAGGCCGGACTGTTCGGTGCTGGTAGTGGTGGCGAGCTTGATCCTCACCCCTCCCGCGGGGGGATTGGACGCGCCTTGGGCGCCAAGGAGGGATGCCGCCGCGGCGAACAACACAGATGCCAGGAGAAAACGGAGCGTGGAGGATTTCATAGGGTCTCCTTTCCAAATACGGGAGGTTGAGGGGTTTCCCCCTTCAGCCCTCGGCTAGGACCACCAAGGCGGTCCTTAACCTCGATCGCGGCTCCATGGCCTTAAGGCCGAAGGAATTCGCCGTGGGCGAACCGCGATTCGGAGAGTGTGGGAGAAGCATATACGCTCCCCGTCGGGGAGTCAAGGGAAAATTTTATATATAAAATATTACTAATAAACCAAGGGCGCCGGGCCTATAAGGCCGGCGCCCTTGGTTCTCGATCCGCCTTTCTTCCTTTGTCAGGAGGAACTTAAGCGAAAATCTCGGGATTCAGGCAATCAGGCGGCCTATTGCCTTCCAGCATGGCGAGGACATTGGTCGCGGCCTTCACGGCCATGCCGTTCCTGGAGGCGGCGGTGGCGCTGGCCGTATGGGGCGTCATGACGACGTTGGGAAGCTGGGCGAGGCCTTCCGCGGCCTTGGGTTCCTCCTCATACACATCCAGGCCCGCCGCGGCAATGACATTGTCCCTCAAGGCCGAGACCAAGGCCGCTTCATCCACCACGGGCCCCCGGGAGGTGTTGATGAGGATGGCGGATCTCTTCATCTTGGACAGGGCCTGCGCGTCGATGAGATGCCTGGTGGAGGGCATGAGGGGTACGTGGAGGGAGACGAAATCGGAGGAGGAAAGCAGTTCGTCCATGCCTACCCTCCTCGCGCCCAGCTCCTCCTCCATCGCCTTCGAAGGGTACTCGTCGGTGTACAGGATCTTCATGTCGAAGCCCCGTGCCTTCCGGGCGAACTCCCTTCCGATACGGCCCGCGCCCACCACGCCGAGGGTGGCTCCCGTCACTTCCTGGCCTATGAACTGCAGGGGCCCCCAGCCCTTCCATAGTCCTGAGCGCATTACGCTGTCCGACTCCACCACCCTGCGGGCGGCGGCGAAGAGCAGGGCCCAGGCCATCTCCGCGGTGGCCGTGGTGAGAACGTCCGGTGTATTGGATAGGGGGATTTTCCTCCTGGTGGCCTCGGGCACGTCCATGTTGTCGAAGCCTACCGCGAAGTTCGCGAAACCCCTGCACAGAGGGGCGGCCTCGAAGACCTCGGCGTCGATGCGGTCCGTGAGGAGGCAGACGATCCCGTCGGCTCCCGAAGCCTTCTCAAGCAGCTCGGCGCGGGTCAGGGGCCTGTCGTGGGGATTGACCTCCACCTCCACATCGCGCCGCTCCCGCAACACCTCCATTCCCCCCTCGGGGATCTTCCTGGTCACGTAGATCTTCATGCCTTTCTCCTGTCCTTTTGGGCCACGAGCCTCAGCGCCGCGGCGGCGATGTCCCTTGCGGAAAGCCCGTAGGTTTCCAGCACGCCCCGGTAATCCCCGGATTCCGCGAAGGTGTCCTTTAGTCCGATGTGGTCGAAGGGCAGGCACAGTCCCTTCCTCGCCAAGCCGTCGCCTATGAAGGAGCCGATGCCGTTCCGCTCCTGATGGTTTTCCACAACCAGGAGGGCTCCCGTTGCATTGGCCGCTTCCTCAACCCCTTCCATGTCCAGGGGCTTGAGGCTGTACAGATCGATCACCGAGGCCTGTATCCCCTGGGAATCCAGCCGATCCGCCGCGGCCAGGGCTTCGAACACCATGTCCCCGTAGGCTGCGATGGCGATGTCCTTCCCATCCCTCACCTTGTGGGAGCCTCCCATGCGGAACTCCATGCCTTCGGGATAGAGCTCGAACAGGGGATCCCTCATGAGGCGGGTGAAGACAGGACCCTTCGTCTCAATGGCCAGGTCGAAGGCCGCCCGGGCCGACACCCCGTCGCAGGGACAGAGTACCTTCATGTTCGGCAGGGTGGTCATGAAGGCTATGTCCTCCGTGGCCTGGTGGGTGACCCCGTCGATGGCGGCGGTGACGCCACCGTGGGAGGAGAGGATCTTGACGTCCAGGTTCGGGTAGCACACGAAGGACCGGACGACCTCCAGGGCCCTCATGGTGAGGAAGACACCATAGCCGCACACGAAGACCGTGCGTCCGGAGCTCGCCATGCCCGCCGCCGCCGCCATGGTAGAAACCTCGGCGATTCCGAGGTTGAAATACCGCTCGGGATATTTGTCGCCGAAAAGATAGGAATAGGTGGAATAGCCGATGTCGGATTCAAAGACGGCGAAGTCGGAACCGGCGCCTCGCTCCATCATCCTCTCGGAAAATTCACGCCGCGTGGGATTGGGGGCTTTGTTGAGATTCATCGATCCGTTCCTCCCTTCAGTTCCTGCGCGGCTTGGGCGTACTGGGCGTCGTTGGGCGGCTTCCCATGCCAGTCCCGCTTGTTCTCCATGAAGGAGACCCCCCTGCCCTTCACCGTGTTGGCCACGATGCAGGTCGGGACCCCGCGCGCTTCCCTGGCGGCGTCCAAGGCCGATACCACCGCCCCCATGTCGTGGCCGTCGATCTCCATGGTCCGCCATCCGAAGGCCTTGAACTTGTCGGCCACGGAACGCAGGGGCATTATTTCGTCGCAGAAGCCGTCGTTCTGCAATCCGTTCCGGTCAACGATGGCGATTACGTTGTCCAAGCCGAACTTGGCTCCCGCCTGGGCCGCTTCCCACACCGAACCTTCATCCAGTTCCCCGTCCCCCAGGAGTATCCAAACCTTCCAGGACTCCTTTCGGAGCTTGGCGTCCAAAGCCATGCCTATGCCCTCGCAAAAGCCCACGCCCAAGGAACCCGTGGTGACTTCTATGCCCGGAAGCTTGCCCGCCACGGGATGGCCCTGGAGCCTGGAATGGAGCTTCCGCAGGGTATCCAGCTCCTCCGGGGGGAAGAATCCCCTCATGGCCAAGGCTCCGTATTGCACGGGGCAGGCATGTCCCTTGGATAGGACGAACCTGTCCCGATCCGGCCAGAGCGGATCCCGGGGATCCACCTTCATTATGTCGAAGTAGAGGGCGGCGACGATATCCGCCGCGGAAAGCGAACCTCCGCAGTGTCCCGACTGGGCTTTGTGGACCATGTCCACGATGCGGAAGCGGAGTTCCCGGGCGATGCCCTGGAGCCTGACTATCCTGTCGTCCATGATTGGCGTCCTTGGATTTTATTTTGCATGCAAAATTCATAAAAAACCTAGCACGGCGCCCTGACCCTGTCAAGGGATTTTTTGATTTTTGCATGCAAAATATTGACATGCTTTGTTTTTCATTATACTGTAGGAAAATGATGAAAATAGAATACGCGGATCTCTCCGAAAAAGTATACCGTGAGATCAGGACTATGATCCTTCAAGGCAGCCTCCTGCCCGGGGAAAAACTCAAGCAGGACCAATTGGCCAACCACCTGGGCATCTCAAGGACACCCCTGGCGGCCGCCTTCTCAAAGCTTGAAAAGGAGATGCTGGTGGAGCTCCTTCCACGCCGGGGGGCGAGGATACGGGCCCTAAGTTCCCAGGAGCTCCTTGACCTCTACGACATCCGGATCAAGCTCGAGCCCTTGGGCGCGGAAGGCGCGGCGAAGCACTGTTCCGCCGACGAAATCGATGAGCTTCAGTCCCTCCTGCGGGCGTATAAGGACATCGTGGATTCCGACTCAGCCCGGGAGGTCCGCAGGGCGGATTACGACTTCCATCTGGCCATCGCGAGGATGTCGGGCAACGAAGCCCTCCATAGAATAATTTCCGCCTTCAATATAGTCTTCATCTGCAACCAGGGCGGGCTTCTCAAGCCCGCCGTCCAGAGCTACCAGGAGCACATCCCCATCGTCCAGGCCATTGCGGCCCGCGATCCCGCCGCGGCCGAGCAGGCGATGAGGCATCACCTCGTGGACTCCAGGGACAGGCTGGTCATGAGCGTCCGGGAGGAATCGTGAGCCGCATCGAATCGACCATCGTCGCCGACGAGGTATACCGAAGGGTCAAGCTGCTGATCATCGAAGGCAGGATCCCCCAGGGGGCCAGGATAGACAGGAAAATCCTGGCTGCGGACCTGGGCGTCTCCCTCACCCCGGTGAACGAGGCTACGGCCCGCCTTTTGGGGGAGCGCTTCCTGGAACGCCGGTCGGGGGCGAGCCGCGAGGCGGAAGGCCTCTTCGTTCCAGAGCGGCCGACCGAGGAAATGGTCCATGTCTTCGCCGTGAGGGCGGGCTTGGAAGGCATCGCCGCCAGGCTCTGCGTGGAGCGGGGGCGAAGCGGCGTCGATCCCCAGGGTTTTGAGTCCATTTGCGCCGCTTTCGACGAATACGAAGGAAGGGAACTTTCAATCCCCTTCGACGCCGAGGAGACGGAGCACTACCTCGCAGTGGACCGCCGATTCCACGAAGCCATGATCGAGTTCGCCCAGAACCCGATATTGGATGACTTGGACAGGAACCTGGGTTGCATCCACCGCAGTTACGTCAAGGGGCTCATACGCCGTCCCGAGGCCACCCTCCCCGAACACAGGGAAATCCTGAAGGCCTTCAGGGCCCGGGATCCTGAGGCGGCGCAGAATCTGATCATCCGCCACCACCTGACGACTCGGGACTACCTCCAGGCGAGCCTCGGGAAGGCCTGAGAGCCGTCAGAAGATACTCCTACTTCGCGATTCCCAGCATGCCGCGGGCTTCCTCACAGCTGGCGACTTCGAATCCCATCTCCCGCACTAGAGATGCTGCCTTGGCCACGAGCTGGGCGTTGGTGCCGATCCTCCCGGTTTCGAGGTAGAAGCCGTCTTCGTAGCCCACCCGCACGCCCGAGGCGCCGCAGCCCACCGCCGTGGCTATGAGGGAGAAGTCGAGCATCCCCTCATGGATGAAGCTCCATCCCGATCCAGGGGGCAAGGCCTGCTTGAGCCTGAACAGGTTGTCCGCCGTCGCCGCCAGGGCTCCCTTGAAGCCCAGGGAAAAGTTGAAGTGCAAAGGCCTGTCCAGGACGCCTTCCTCGGCCAACTGGACAACGCTCTCGATCATGGACAGGTCGAAGATCTCCAACTCCGGCACGACCTTGGCCTTGCGCATCTTTCCCGCCCAGTAGCGGATGTCCGGCCAGGTGTTGATGTACACTCCCTCCCCGAAGTTCGTGGAGCCCATGTTCAAGGAAGCCATCTGCACACGGGGCTCGTCCACGGAAACCGATCTCTCCTCGAGACTCAAGGTTGAAAGCCCCCCTGTGGAACCTTGCAGCACTATGTCGGATTCGGCCCTGATCAAGTCGATGGTCTTGGAAAAATAGCCCAGGTCCCCAACCTGCCGTCCGGTCCAGTCCCGGACATGGAGATGTGCCAGGGAAGCCCCCGCCTT
The DNA here is from genome assembly GCA_040757435.1 of Spirochaetota bacterium. Classification (GTDB taxonomy): domain Bacteria; phylum Spirochaetota; class Spirochaetia; order Treponematales; family Rectinemataceae; genus VKGY01. The sequence goes on from JBFLXC010000147.1 coordinate 5,984, forward strand.
GGCGCAGGCTATGACCTGGGCCGCGATATCCTCCGCGAGGACGGGATTTTTGGCTCCCTCGGGTATCTTTTTTTCCACGTGGGCGACCGGGGCCACGGCGATGATTATTTTACGCTTCGACATAGGCTTGCTCCTCGATGCTTCGATTGACAGGGTGGGATTTGTGATCTACAGTATCCCTAGCAATAGTAATATTGCATTCAATATTTGGAGTAAAGATGTACGGAGTATCCCCGGCCTACTTTTTTTCAAGATTCAGCACTGATTTTTCCGTGGAGGACTACATTCGAGGCCTGGACTGGCTAGCCGGCTCGAGCTTTGGAGGTTTCCAGCTGGAAGTCTTCCACAAGGAAAAGCTCGGCGAGTGGGAATCCAAGGCCGGCGCTCTTTCCGCCGCCGCCCACGGCCTGGGCATGGAAGCCACCCAATTCGTGGCCCATTTCCTTCTCTATACGACCCGGGAAGAGGCCAGCCTCCTCTCGGAGGCGGGATATGAAGAGATGAAGGCCGTGGCTGGCATCTGCGCCTCATTCCCCTCCTGCAAGGTTGTCACCCTGCCCCTTTCTCCCTTTTCCCTCCCCACCGGCGCCGCCTGCGCCCCCGGAGACTGGAGCCGACTCTGGGAAGGGCTGTGCTCCCGGCTCCTGCGCTAC
>JBFLXC010000148.1:0-6600 GCA_040757435.1 Spirochaetota bacterium
GGCGGTGATGATAGGCAAGCTCTGGGACGCGGTCACGGATCCCATGATGGGATACATATCGGACCGGACCAGGTCCAGGTGGGGAAGGAGGCGGCCCTACCTGCTCTTCGGCGCCATCCCCCTCGCCCTTACCATGTGGTTCTTCTTCACCAATCCCAAGATCGAAAGCCCCGCCTTGCTGGCAGTCTGGGCCGCCGCGGCCCTCTGCTTCCTGAACACCGCCTACACGGTGGTCAACATTCCCTACTCGTCCCTCACTCCCGAACTGACCAAGGACTACCATGAGAGATCGTCCCTCAACGGCTTCCGCTTCGGCTTCGCTGTGATCGGCACCATCCTCGGGGCTGGGGCGGTCCTGCCCCTGGTGGGGATCTTCGGCTCCGACCGCTCCGCGGGCTTTTCCTTCATGGGCGCCGTCCTCGGGGCGGTCATGGCAGCGAGCACTTTGGTCACCTTCTTCGCCGTCAAGGAACCCGACCACAGCCATGAGCCACGGCCAACGGAAAAATTCCTCCCCACTTTCCTGGCGGTCTTCAGGAACAAGCCCTATGTCATAGTGCTGCTGACCTACGCCCTCAACCTCACGGCCTTGAACTTCGTGCAGGGAATCCTGGTCTACTATTTCAAGTACATTTATAAAAACGAAGGGATGACCACGGTGGCCATGATCCTCCTCCTCGTGACCGCCATGGCATGCATCCCCATCTCCGTCCTGGTCTCGAGGAAGATCGGGAAAAAACGCACCTACCAGATATGCTTCGCCATCCTCTCCTCCACCTGCCTCCTGATCTACTTCCTGGGCCATACCCTGGGTATGAACTTCTTCCTCGCCATGATGGTGTACGGAGGCATAGGCGTAGGCTTCGGCTATGTGGCGCCCTGGGCCATGGTGCCGGACGCAATAGAGTTCGACGCGGTGAGGACGGGGAACCGGAAGGAAGGAGCCTTCTACGGCATGTGGACCTTCACCTCCAAGGTTGGGACATCCCTCGCCATAGCCCTCACGGGCGCCATCCTCGGCGCGGCGGGCTACGCGGCGAACCTCGCTGAGCAGAGCGCCTCTTCCCTGGCGGCCATCAGGCTCATCGTGGGGCCCATCCCCGCGCTGGTCTTCTTCCTCGCCCTTTTGTTGATCGAACGCTATCCGATAGACGAGAAGACCTACGCGGCCTTCATGGCCGAGGCCAAGGGGAAAGCCTAAGAGCCCAGGCTAGGCGGGAAGGGGATCGATAGTCTCCTTCCTCATGGAGAGGGCCAAGGGCAGCTTCATGTCCAGGACCCTGCAGGCGCCGCCCAAGGCGCCGACCGAATCTCCCAGTATCCCCCGGCCGAAGGATACGGCGGCGTAGGCGTGGGGCATGGCCCAAGCCTTGGCCACTTCGGCCACGGCGTCCAGAAGCGGTCCCTCGATCCTGCCGATGGGTCCACCAAGGACGATCTTGTCTGGATTGTAGGATGTGATGATGTTCGCCACGGCGATTCCAAGGTAGTGGGCGGCTTCCCTGACGCAATCCAGGGCCAGGTTGTCTCCCGCGGAGGCCGCGGCGCATACCTCCTCGCCGGAAATCCTTCCGGGCCTCCTGCCCGTGGCCAGGGTCGTGAGCCTTCCTTCGCCGATGAAGATTTCCGCCCTCTTGGCCAATGCTCCTCCTGAGCAATAGACGTGGAGGCACCCGCGCTTCCCGCAGCCGCATAAGGGTCCGTCTGTGTCCATGGTGATGTGCCCGATCTCGCCTGCGGAGAAGGAGGAGCCGTGGATGAGCTTGCCCTCGCTCAGGAAGGCGGCGCTTATGCCCGTCCCTATGCCGATGTAGACCAGGTCGTGGACCCCCCTGCCCGCGCCGAACTTGGCCTCGGCGAGCCCCGAGGCCCTGTTGCGGTTGAGCACCAGGGCGGGAAGGCCGACGCTGCGTTCCACCGCCCGGGCCACCTGGACGTTCCTCCAGCCGAGATCGTCGGCCCTTAGGATGACGCCGCGGTCGCAGTCCACAAGGCCCGGGACCCCTATGCCCACGGCGGGGAGGTATTGTCCTGAAGATTCGGCCATGAACTCCTTGAGGCCCGCTGACAGTTCCTCGAGGAAGGCTTCCTGGCCTGAGCCGGAGCTTTTCCTGGAGCTGGAGGCCAGGATCCTTCCCTTCAGATTGGTCCTCACGAAGGTCCAGTAGCCGGAATGGAACTCCGCTCCAAGGGCGCTCCAGCGGCTCTCGTCCAGGTCCAGGGCGAAGGCCGGCCGGCCGCGCCCGTCGGGCTTTTCGTTTTTTTCCCTCACAAGCCCGAGTGAGAGCAGGGCGCCGACTATGGTGGTGAGGGAGGTCCTGCTCAAGCCCAAGAGGCGGGCGATGGAAGCACGGGTGGTGGCCTGCCCTGATTCTATGGCCCGCAAGACCGAATCGATGTGGTCGCTCCCCAGTTCCGAGGAGGCGGCAAGAAGTTCGCCCAGCATTATGGAGCTACTATACACTACCGGAAGGAAAGGCGCAAACTTTTGTAAAGAAACTTGACAAATTTAAAAGCCGTGGTATGGTGGAAGCATGGCCAAGGAAAAGGACATCCGTGTAGCCTCCATTTTCCTCCACTACCTGCCCATAATGACGCGCATCCCCCTCAAGTTCGGTCCGGAGACCACAACCCACGCCACCTGCGCAAGGGTCATGGCCCAGGTTGAGGACCGAAAGGGGCGGAAAGCCTTAGGCTGGGGGGAGACGCCGCTTTCCGTGGCCTGGGTATGGCCTTCGGAGCTTGGCTACGAGGAAAGGCTCCTCGTCCTCCAGGCTTTCACGGAGGAGTTGGCCGCAGCCTGGGCGGACTACGGCGAATGGGGCCACCCCATGGAGATAGGCCATTCCTTCCAATGCCAGGTCCTTGGGCCATTGCACGGGGACTTCAACCTGCGACGGGAACGGCAAGGGCTCCAGGCCATGCCATGGCTTGCCGCCCTGGTCTGCTGCGCCTCCTTCGACCTGGCCCTCCACGACGCCTACGGAACCCTGCACGGCATTTCCAGCTTCGACGCCTTGGGACCGGAATACTTGAGCCGGGACCTTTCCCATTATTACGGGGAGGAAAAGGGCAGGGCCTTCAAGGGCCTGTATCCCCGGGACTTCATAGCCCCCGGTCCCGCCGCCATCCTGCCTGTTTGGCATCTGGTGGGCGGCAAGGACCTTCTCGAGGCATCGGAGCTGCGGGGAGACGAGCCTAGGGACGGATACCCGGTCCTCCTCGGGGACTGGATAGAAAGGGACGGCTTGTATTGCCTCAAGGTCAAGCTCACCGGCACGGACATGGCCTGGGATTACCGCCGCCTGGTCCAGGTGGGGAAGATAAGCCTTGAAAAAGGCGTGCTCTGGCTTTCCGCGGACTTCAACTGCACGGTCGACGACCCTGCCTATGTGATCGAGGTATTGGACAGGCTCCTCGCGGAGGAGCCCCGGATATTCGCCATGATCCTCTACATCGAGCAGCCCTTCCCCTACGACCTGGAAGCCACCATGATCGACGCCCACGGGGTGAGCGCCCGCAAACCCCTTTTCATGGACGAGAGCGCCCACGACTGGAAATACCTGGCGTTGGGCCGCTCCTTGGGATGGACGGGGGTGGCCTTGAAGACCTGCAAGACCCTCACGGGGGCGATCTTGAGCCTCTGCTGGGCCAAAAAGGCGGGAATGACCCTCATGGTCCAGGACCTCACCAATCCCATGCTCGCCCAGATTTCCCATGTGGGGCTGGCGGCACGGGCGGGAACCATCATGGGCGTGGAGTCCAATTCCATGCAATTCTACCCCGAGGCTTCGATTCCCGAGGCGCGGGTCCACCCAGGTCTCTTCGAGAGGCGCGAAGGAATCCTGAGACTCGGATCCCTGGGGAAAACTGGGCTGGGCTACAGGGCGGATGAAATCGAAAGAGCGCTTCCAGAGCCCGCGTTCCGGGGGGGCAGGGGATGAAGCCAAGGAAATCCGCGGCCCTTTCAAGGCTCCTCTATATCCTCATCGCCGTAGGCCTGTGGCACGGCATAGTGACGGTCTTCAAGGTCAAGGAATTCGTGGTCCCTTCCCCCGCCTCGGTGTTCAAGAGCGTCTTCGGCGTCAAGACCATCGCGGAAGCCACGTGGTGGGAGCATATTTTCACCACCCTCTCGGAGATCCTGACAGCCTTCGCCTTCACCGCGGCCATCGGATTCCTGCTCTCCCTGGTCATCACATGGTCCAAGGTCGCCAAGGGCATCCTGATGCCCGTCATCTCGGTGTTCAACTCCCTGCCAAAGATAGTCCTGGCTCCCCTGTTCCTCATCTGGCTGGGCTACGGTTTCGCCGCCAACGTGACCATCGCGATCCTGGTGGCCTTCTTCCCCATCGTCCTCAACACCACCGTGGGCCTGGAATCGGTGGACGAGGACCTCCTGGACCTGGTCCGATACCTGAACGCCTCGAAGTCCCAGGTCTTCCTCAAGATCAGGATACCCAACTCCCTGCCCTTTGTCTTTTCGGGATTGAAGATAAGCGCCACCATGTCCGTGGTGGGCGCCATAGTAGGGGAATTCGTCGCCTCCTCCAAGGGCCTTGGCTTCGTGATCAAGGATTCCCAGGCCATGCTGAACACGCCCCCCATGTTCGCGAGCCTCATCATGATCTCCGCCATAGGGCTCGGCCTCTTCGGCTTCATAGCCTGGCTGGAAAAAATCCTCATGCCCTGGCACAGGGAATCCCGGGAGGAGCAGGGATGAAAACCCGAGTTTCCGCCACGTCCTGGGAGCGCCTCAAGACTCCCTTGGTCATCCTCGTCCTCCTCGTCCTGTGGGAGCTGGCGGTGCGCGTATTCAAGGTCAAGGAGTACATCCTCCCTTCTCCCATCGTGGCCCTGGAGCACCTCTTCTACCCACAGCCCGACGCGAACTACAACTGGGCGATCCACATACGCCTCACCCTCATGGAAATCGCCCTCTCCTTCGCGGTGACCTCTGCGGCGGGCATCCTCATCGCCATAGTGCTGGCCTGGAGCTCCGCGCTGAAGCGCATCATCATGCCGATCTTCGTCTTCCTCAACTCGATCCCCATCATCGCCATAGCCCCCCTGCTCGTGCTCTGGTTCGGCTACGGCCTCAAGACGAACATCCTCATCGCCTTCCTGGTCGCCTTCTTCCCCGTGGTCATAAACGCGACGGTGGGGCTTTCCCAGATCGACGAGGATCTTTTGGACCTTGTGAAGTACCTCAACGGCACAAAGCTCCAGATCTTCGTGAAGCTCAGGATTCCCAACTCCCTGCCCTATATCTTCACGGGCCTGAAGATCAGCTCCACGATGTGCGTCGTGGGCGCCATCGTGGGGGAATTCCTGGCCTCGGACCGGGGACTGGGCTACATCATCATAAACTCCCAGTACACCATGGATTCCCCGCCCATCTTCGCAGGCCTCATGCTGGTGTCGATATTCGGAGTCATCCTATTCGGCATCGTCGCGGCGCTTGAAAAACTGTTCATGCCCTGGCGGTTCAGGCCCAAGGGCGAGGATTGATCGGTTTCCCCGGGACCGGCACGGCACGCGCGGATGCCGGATCCCTGCCATACAGGAGGTGGATATGAAACGAAGAACTTTGGTGGCGATCGCCGTCGCAACCCTCTTTGCCGCCGCGGCCTCGGCCCAGACGACAAAGATCGACTTCCAGCTGAACTGGAAGATCTCAGGCGACCATGCGCCCTACTACGTGGCCATGGAAAAGGGCTGGTTCAAGGAAGAGGGCCTGGACGTGAACGTGATGATCGGCCAGGGCTCGGGCTTCACGGTCCAGATGGTGGACGCCGGCAAGGCCCAGATCGGCATCTCCGACGCCCCCGTCCCCATCGAGGGAAGGGCGAAGGGAGCCAAGATCAAGCTGGTGGGCATCATCTTCGACAAGCACCCCAACTGCATGTTCTTCTGGAAGGATTCGGGCATCACCAAGCCCCAGGACCTGAAGGGCAAGACCGTCGCGGTTCCCGCCTCGGACGGACACAAGGTCATGTGGCCCGCCTTCGCCAAGCTCATCGGCCTTGATGCCAACGACGTCAAGTTCGTGAACATCGAGCCCACCGCCAAGCCCGCCGCCCTGGGAACCAGGAAGGCCGACGTGGTGTTCGAGCTCTTCACAGGGAAGCCCTTCATGGAGAAGGCGGTGCCGGCGGACAAGCTGGGCGCCATCATATGGGCCGACTACGGCTTCAACGCCTACGCCCATTCCTACATCGCCAACGAGGAATTCATGAAGAAGAATCCCGAAGCCCTGCGCAAGTTCCTCAAGGTGGCGTACAGGTCCTGGCAGTACACCTTGGCCAACATCCCCGAGGCGATCGACATCCTGGCCAAGTACCACCCCATCAACAAGGACGACTTCGTCGACAACCTGACCGCGGTGCGGGAATTCTTCAAGACCGACAGGTACAAGAATTTCGGCATCGGCTACATCGATCCCTCCCGCATGCAGGACACGGTCAACACGGTCAAGGAGAAGGGCATAGACATCAAGACGGACGCGAAGGATTTCTACGACGCCTCCTTCCTGCCCAATCCTCCCTACAAGTTCAACTTCTAGGCTTGGGGCGCCGTAAACGAGCGCCGGAAGGCCCT
>JBFLXC010000149.1:0-6593 GCA_040757435.1 Spirochaetota bacterium
GCCTTGCATAACCTTCTTCTGGTTCTTTTTTTCCACCAGCCTGGACAGCATTGCTATGTGGACAGGGAATTCGCCGATCCTCTCCTTGAAGTTTTCGTAATGCTGTTCGGCCAGGATGGTTGTGGGAGCCAGGAAAGCCACCTGCTTGCCGGACATCATCGCTTTGAAACAGGCTCTTAGGGCCACTTCGGTCTTGCCGTAGCCCACGTCGCCGCAGACAAGCCGATCCATGGGCCTGGGAGTCTCCATGTCAGCCTTGATCTCAGCGATGCAGCGGATCTGATCCTCCGTTTCCTCGTAGGGAAAGGAAGCTTCGAACTCGGTCTGCCATTCCCCATCCCTTGGGAAAGCGTAGCCTTTGGCGGCCTTCCTCCGGGCGTAGATCCTGATGAGGCGCTCGGCGAGTTCCTCGACGGATTTTCTTACTCTCTTCTTCCGGTTTTCCCAGGCTTTTGACCCTAGGCTGTCCAGCCTGGGAGCCTCTCCTTCATTGCCAATGTACCGTTGAACCAGGTTGGCCTGCTCGATGGGAACGAAGACGGTTTCGGTGTCGGCGTATTCGATCTTGATGTAGTCCCTTTCGTTTCCCAACACACGCATCCGTTCGATGCTGGAAAAACGCCCGATGCCGTATTGGACATGGACAACGTAATCGCCGGGGGACAGTTCGACGAAACTGTCGATGATGGAGCTCCGCGCAGTGCCGAGACTCTTTGGCACCCGCTTCTTCCGTCCGAAAATCTCATTTTCCTGGACGATCCGCAGCTTCATCGCAGGTACGTGGAAGCCCGCGGACAATGATCCAACCATCGAGAGGGCCTTGGACTCGGGAAGGAGGCTGCGGATGCGCTCGGATTGTATTTCGCTGGACGCGACGATGTAGGTCTGGGTGCCGAGGTTGTCAAAATTCGCCATGTCTTCCCGGAAATACCGTATGTTGCCGAAAAAGGACCTCGGAGGTTCGCCGCCCAAGGATATCCGTTCCGCTTGGCCTTTGTCCTTAAGCGCGAAGGATTGGATACTCTTGGAATGGCCTTGCCGGATTTCTCCGTAGGGCAAAATGGCCGCCTCGGGAGGCGGAACCGGATTTTCCCTGAGTGCATTGCGGTAGAGCCCCGCGAATTCTTTCCTTACGCTCTCTTCCTGCGCGCCTAGGCGTTCGGAATTCACTTCCACCAGGAGGGCTTCAGGACCTAGGTAGTCGAGGATGGATCCGGGCCGTTCCAAGCCGACGCCATACCAAAGCTCCTCTCCCTTGAACTCCTTCCTCTCCCTGAGTTGATCCAGCATCTCACCCAATCTGCCGGCGCAGCCTGGAAATTTTTCACCTTTCAAGGCCAGGCGCCCTACAGCCTCATCGCTCCAGTCCATTTCCTTGAGAGGCCGTAGGCACAGTGAATCCAGGGCTTCTCCGGCGCTCTGGCTCGAAACGTCGAATAGGGAGATTTTTTCTATGGAATCATAATCGAAGCGGAGGCGAGCAGCCTGGCCATCGCCGGGAATGTATAGGTCGAGGACCTCGCCGCGGAGCGCGAACTCTCCAGGCAAGGCCACCCTAGGCACCCGGAGGTATCCGAACTTGGACAAGGCATCGGCCAGGCGCTCCACGTCGACTTCCTGTCCCCTGCGTACGGTGAGCAAGGACGCCTTGAAATCCCTGGCAGGAGGAAGGGGCTGGACGAAGGAACGGTAGCTCGCCACTACGATCCCGCTTTTTCCCATCGCGGCGTCGGCAAGGACGGCGGCTCTTTGGCCGAATACCTTCGCCCGCGGTGCGGCCGGCCTATATGCGGCGGTGTTCCACCAGGGAAAAAGACAGGCCTTCCTCCCCCAGAACCTCAAGTCTTCGACAAAGTCCTCCGCCTCCGCATCAGTTGGAACGACCACGGCGCAGGGAGACTTGAGCCGCACAGCCAAGGCTGCGACCGCCAAGGATAAAAGGCTGTTCTCCGCATCGGAAACCTCCAGGGGATACTCTCCAATCCTGAGTTTTCTCTCAAGCTTGGCGAGGGCTTCGTGTCGCATGATTCGGTCGATAAGTACTTGCGGTTCTTTTCTGTCCATCGTATTCTTTCCTGGCCTTTCTTGTCCAAGACAGGGAAGTATAGCTTTAGGGCTGGTTTTATTCCATACAGAGGCAGGCTTCACAAATCCTATGCTGGCGGTAATTTTATCGGAAGATGAGAATCTCTTTCAAATTGTCGCCCAGCCATTGGAGGAACGAGGCGTTTCCGTCCTTCGGTATCGCGATCCGGTGAAGCTCGCGGACAATCTTCCTGAGATCCGCCCGGACTTTGTCGCAGTCCGTGGCGCCGATTATCCCCTCCACTGGATGACCTTGCTCGCGCAGATCGAGTTTTCCTCTTCCCTAGCTTCGTCCCGCCTCGTTTTGCTTGGGAAAAGCCCCCCGGATGAATCGGTTTTGAAACAGCTTTCTAGATTCTCCTGCATCAAGGAAACCGGAGTGTCATCCTTGGTGGAAGGTCTCCTCCAAGGCGCGGCCAAGCACCCAGGCCAAGGCCTTCCCAGCACGAAGGCCAAGGCAAAGAAAGGTCTCATGGCCGCGGCGGAACGCGCCGCCTCTTCCGGAAAGTCGGGCTAGAACGATTACGTTAAAATTTTACCTATATCTGCCTTTTTTTATATTGATAAATTAGATAATAGATATTATCATCCGGGAATGAGCAACGAATCGATATCCCTGTGCCACGACGAACTGCTTGAACCCTTTGCCTCGAAGTTCAAGGCGGTTGGACATCCGGTTCGCCTAAAGATTCTCTGCCTCATAGCCCGCCAGGACGTTCCCTGCGTGGGCGATCTGTGGCGTTGCCTCAATCAGCCCCAGCCTGTCATCTCCCAACACTTGGCCATCTTGAAAAAGACAGGGATAGTTTCTTCGGAAGTACAGAAGACGCGCCGCGTCTATTCGATTGTCGATCCCTTCATCCGAGAGCTCGTAGAGAAGATAATTTGCGAAATCGAGGAGGATTCCGAGAAGACGGGTCAGTAAAGCCCCTCCTCCTAGGTGTTCCTTTTTTCTTCAAGGATGCCTTCAATAAGATCCGAAAAGCAGCGGTCCGCCTCTTCCCTCGGAACTTTCCGCACTTCCTGGCCTTTTTGAAACATGAGGACCCAATCGCCTGCGCCGGTTATGCCTATGTCCGCATGCCTCGCCTCACCCGGCCCATTGACTACGCAGCCCATTATGGCCACATCCAAGGTTTCGCCGATTCCCGCGAGCCTATCGGCCCAACGTTCCACGAAGGCATGGGTGTCGAACCCTGCCCTGCCGCAACGCGGGCAGGAAATTATGCGCACGCCTTTCCGCCGCAATCCGGCGCATGCGAGGATTTCCTTCCCGGCCAGGATCTCGGACTCCATGGTATCGGATAAAGACACGCGGATCGTTGAGCCCACGCCGTCCCTTAGCAGAGGAACAAGGGCTGCGGTATTCCTGGCGACGCCTGGAATCAGGGGGCCGGCCTCCGTAACTCCCAGGTGCAGGGGGTAATCGTGTTTCTCCGAGAACCGGCGGTTGGCTTCCTCTACCTGAAGCGGATCGTTCAATTTCATAGATACAAGGATATCGCCGAAGCCGAGGGCTTCAAATTCCGAGATCTCCCGTTCCGCCGCGGCAACGCAGGCTTGGACAAGATCCTCGGCCCTCCTCAGGTCTTCGGGCAAGGAACCGGCGTTGACGCCGATGCGCAAGGGCACGGACCTCTCCCTTGCCTTGGCGACCACCTCCGCTGTTTTCCACCGCGCCCCGATGTTTCCTGGATTTATCCTAATCTTCGCTATCGGATAGTCGAGGCATAGCAGGGCTAATCTCCAGTCGAAATGAATGTCAGCCACGAGGGGAATGGGGCTTAGCTCCGCCAGTGCGCCAAGATACCTCGCCGCGGCTTCGTCCGGGACCGCGAACCTAAGGATGTCGCAGCCCATCGCCGCCAGGGAATGTATTTTTCCCAGGATCGCCTTGAATGCGAGGGAACCTGGCCCAGAGTCGGGAGCGTCGGGGAGAGGGTTTTTCCACATGGTCTGGACGGAAACCGGCCAGTCTCCGCCAACCATGAGGGAACCGACTTTTACGACTCTGGGCCGAACTGCCATGGCGATCCTGAGGACTTCGGCTATATGGCGCCGAACATGAAGGCGAGGACGAAGAGGGCTATGGTCTCGCAGAGGCCTACGACGATCAGGTAGTTGGAGAAGCCCTTGCCGGTCTCGCTGAAGGCGTCGCAGCCCGCCGCGGCGGCCTTGCCCTGGGCTACGGCGGACATGGCGATGGCCAGTCCGGCCACTATGCCGCCGGCGAGAACGAGAAGGGGATCCACGGTTGAGTTGATCATTCTTCCCATAAGGATGAAGCCGTAGATCGTCTGGGTCAGGGGGGCTCCGGCGAAGGCGACGAGAAGGAAGGAAGCGGGCTTGTTCATCATATACGAACGCTTCCAGGAACCTATCGCCGCTTGTCCGGCTATTCCCGCTCCGATGGCCGAACCGGTGGCGGAGAGTCCGAGTGCGCAGGCTGCGCCGATCATCGCGATGTTCATAGTCGATCTCCTATACTTCATTATCCTCGGCGGATTCGGCGAGGGGCTCGTATGGATACCCCGTCCATTCCATGCCGAGGTGGCTGGAAAACTCCAACATATTGAGTCGTATGCCGTGTACGACCACGGACAGCACGCTCATGACGAAATTCAGGCTGTGTCCCACGACGAGGAGTACGAGGGAAAGGAAAAATCCCAGGATAAAGGCTCCGATCCTTCCAGCAGGATCTCCGAGAAGCTTGACAACCATTCCGTTCAGGGTCTCGGAAATTGCGAGCCCGGCCAAGGCGACAGCCCACAGGCGGATGTAGGACACGATATCGGCGAAGACGCTCACCGTGCCAAGGAAGGTGGGTATTATTCCCTTCAGCCCTTCCAGCAGGCTGGAGAAGAACTTCCCGTTCCAATTTCCGAAGACAAGGACAAGGGCGAAGCCGGCGCCGATGAGCCCCAAGGCGGCGGGGGAAAGGGGAAAACGCTTCGCGTCGATGACGAGGTTGAGCACAGCGTTGAACATCCCGATCACCATGGCGAGGGACCCTAGCTGGGCCAGGAACTTAAGATGGGGAAGATCGCGCTTGATGTTTTTAATGTGGGCGATGCTCAACTGGATGACGCCGATCACAAAACAGAAGATCTTGATATTCGTCCCGGCTTCGGGATTGTGGGAAGCGAAGGCGGGTATGGAGAGGGCTCTCAGGGCGCCCGGGAGGCTGTCGTAAGGGAGGGCGAACCATGATGCGGTGGCCAGGCCCCAAAGGACCGTGGAACCCGATAGGACGAATATGAGCTTGAGGAAGTCCGAAACAGGCTTCCCGCTTTTCCTTGCCCCGAGAAGGGCGATCGCGGCGCCCAAAAGCATCAGGACACCATAGCCGGCATCTCCGAATATCATGGCGAAGTAGAGAGAGAAGAATCCGAGGAAATATGGAGAGATGTCATATTCCCGGTACCCGGGCACGGTGCCGAGGAAATCGAATACAGGCTGGATAATCCTTACCAAGGGGGGATTCTCAACCTTCGTAGGCGGACTGTCCTCCGGGCCGGGATCCGAGAAAGCCAAGGCCCATCCACGGGAAGCCGCTTCGGCGGAGAGTGCCGGGACTTCGCTTGCCGGAACATATCCTCCGAAATACCTGAGCGATCCATCAGAAGGCATGCCGGCCTTGAGCCTTTCAATATCAAGTTCAGCCTGGAGAGATTTTATCCTCTTTTCTATCTTGGGGATCCCCGAAGCCAGGGAAGCCAATTCCGCACTGATCTCCCCGATCTTCTCGTTGCATGCCTGGGCTGCTTCGCGGAGTTCCCCGAGGCTCAAGGATGGCAGCCTGAATTCGTCGTAGCCCTCGGGCACGGCCATGCCACGGAGGAGGGCGAAACGCTTTTTCCCCTTCCAGGTGCCCAGCCGAATAAAGCCTTCCTCGGTTGCGGGATCAGGGCTGTTTTTCCCTTGGCTTTCGATGAGTGTGACGCAGAGGCCGCATTCCGCAAGCTCCGCAATAGCCTTCGGATCAAAGTCTCCCCAAGACTGGATTCTTTCTTCCTCCCTGCGCAGATCGACCGATTTCTCGCGCTCCGAAACCAGTTCATCCTCCAGTGCTAGCGTTGCGGCTATGATTTCCACGGCGGAAAAATCGGAGCCCGCGCCGGATGATTTCGTACCCTTCTTGGAAATGTTCGCGGCGAGGATGTTCTTCGCCCACTGGGCATCCTTGAGTGAGGACTCTAGGGCGGAGCAGGATTCGCCCTTGCTTTCGAACTGCTCGACATGGGCGATGCCCAATTTCCGAAGCTGGGCAGGAGCGGCGGAACTGTCCTTATCGAGCATGACAAGGAGAAACTTTTTCATAGGGGCTATCATGCCGAAGGTTCCTCCACTTTCTTCTTGGAAATCTTGCCTCTCACCACTTGGGCGGTCTGCTGGTCCCCCAGGTAGATCCCGATCTTCTTGATTTCCCCCAAGGTCTCGGGGATCTTCACCTTCTCAAAGAGATTGACCCTCTGGGTTGTCGTCCTGAGCTCCTGGGTCAGCAGTTC
>JBFLXC010000150.1:0-6440 GCA_040757435.1 Spirochaetota bacterium
TCCAGCCATCCTCAGGTCCATGATGCTCATGTACATATTCGGCCGAGGATTCTGGCAGATGATCCTGGCCATGACCATCACGGGATGGCTGGGCATCGCCTTCTTCATCCGCACCCAGGTGATGATCATCCGGGACAGGGAGTACAACCTCGCGTCCCGCTGCCTCGGAACCCCGATACGGCGCATGGTAACGAGGAACATCCTGCCCTTCATGGTCTCGGTCATCGCGACCCTGATCTACCAGGAGATACCCGGCCTCATCAATACCGAGACCGTCCTTTCCTACCTGGGAATAGGCCTGCCTTCCACCTTCCCATCCCTGGGACGCATGATAGACGTCTATTGGTCCTTCGTGGACACCTATCCCCACATGATAGTGTTCCCCGGCATCGTGATGGGGCTCATCACGATATCCTTCTATGTCGTCGGACAGCTTTTCGCCGACGCGTCCGATCCACGGACCCACCGATAGGAGGAGGAAAAAGATGAGCGAAAAAAAGACATCCATCCTTTCGGCCAAGGACCTGGTCGTGAAGTTCAGGGTGAGGAACCGGGAGCTTACGGCTATCCGCAAGGTGTCCCTGGACCTCTTCGACGGGGAGACACTTGCCATCGTCGGGGAATCAGGCTCGGGCAAGACGGTGCTGACCAAGACCTTCACGGGGATGCTGGAGTCAAACGGTCGGATCGACTCGGGCTCCATCATTTTCGAAGGGCAGGAACTCACGGGGATAAAGACCGATGTCCAATGGGAGAAAATTCGGGGCGCCAAGATCGCCACGGTGTTCCAGGACCCAATGACAAGCCTCAATCCCCTCAAGAAGATCGGAATCCAAATAACCGAGGTCATCGAGAAGCACCAGAAGCTTCCCGCCGACCAGGCTAAATTGATCGCCTTGGAACTGATGTCCAAGGTTGGTATCAAGGACGCGGAGAAGAGGTTCGGCGATTATCCCTTCCAATATTCCGGAGGCATGCGCCAAAGGATCGTCATCGCGATCGCCCTGGCCTGCAAGCCCAGGATCCTTATCTGCGACGAGCCCACCACGGCCTTGGACGTTACCATCCAGGCCCAGATCCTTGAGCTGATAAAGGCCTTGCAGAAGGACTACGGCTTCACCACCATCTACATCACCCACGACCTCGGCGTGGTGGCAAATGTGGCGGACCGGGTGGCGGTCATGTACGCCGGCCAGATCGTCGAGTTTGGGGGAGTGAGGGAAATATTCTACGATCCCCGCCATCCCTATACATGGGCTCTGATATCAAGCCTCCCCACCCTTGCCCGCAAGGGCGAGCCCCTCTTCGCCATACCAGGCACTCCTCCAACCTTGTTCAATGAAATCGTGGGTGACGCCTTCGCGCCCAGGAACCGCTTCGCCCTTAACATCGACTTTGAGGAGGAACCTCCCTTCTTCCAGGTGAGCGAGACCCACTTCGCCAAAACCTGGCTCCTGGACCCCCAGGCTCCCCAGGTGGATCCGCCGCCGGCGGTCCATGCGATGCGGCGCCGCGGCGCGGAGAGGAAAGCGATGGCCGAGGAGGCGAGGGAATGAGCGACAAGGCATTGTTGTCCGTCAAAAATTTGGAAGTAACCTTCAAGAACGGCAAGGAGAGCTTCACAGCAGTGCGGGGCGTGAGCTTCGACGTCTACGAGGGAGAATCCTTCGCCCTCGTAGGCGAGTCCGGCTCCGGCAAGACGACCATAGGCCGGGCGATCGTTCGGATCAATCCCGCATCCGCGGGGGAAATCCATTTTGACGGAAGGAAGATATCGGGAATAATCGACAAGTCGCTGGACACCTATGTCATCCGCAACATCCAGATGATATTCCAGGATCCCATGGCATCCCTCAACGAGCGTGCCACCATCGACTACATCGTGTCAGAGGGTCTCTACAACTTCAACCTGTTCGCCAACGAACAGGAGAGAAGGGACAAAGTCTTCAGGGCCTTGAACGACGTCGGCCTCCTGGAGGAGCACGCGGAGCGCTATCCCCATGAGTTTTCCGGCGGGCAACGGCAGAGGATCTGCATCGCCCGGGTCCTGGCCATGGAACCGAAGTTCATCGTCGCCGACGAACCGATATCAGCCCTGGACGTCTCCATTCGCGCCCAGGTCCTAAACCTCCTGAGCGACTTGAAGGCAGCCCGGGGCCTCTCCTATCTGTTCATCGCCCACGACCTCACGGTGGTGCGCTATTTCGCCGACCGGATAGCGGTGATCCACCAGGGCGAGCTCAAGGAACTGGCGAGCACCGAGGAGCTTTTCGCCCGGCCTATGCATCCTTATACGAAGTCCCTGCTCTCCGCGGTTCCCATGCCCGATCCCGACCTGGAAAAGACGAAGAAGCTCGTGGTCTACGACCCCGCGGCCCACGACTATGCCAAGGACAGGCCCTCGTGGAAGGAAATCTTCCCCGGACATTTCGTCCTGGCAAACGAAGCCGAGGCCGCGGGCTACAGGAAGGAATACAGCTGATCTGACCGCGCCTACACCATAGGCTGGTCCTTGGCCTTCCAGCCGGGACCCCGCCTATGGTGCCTCTTCGACCCAGCCCCAAGGCCAGGAGCCCTGGACGGACGAAACTGCTTCAGTAATGGAAATCCGATTCCCCAATGAACTCCCTCAGTATGGAATCCCGCGGCACCAGTTGGGCGGGGATGGGAAGCAGATAATCAAGGAAGGCTTGGATGCGCCGGGCTTCGGCGTATTCGGGCATGTCTGGCTTGACGGCCTTGAGCAAGGGATCGGCGTAGACCTTCAGGACGCCAAGCTCATAATCAAGGGCTGAATTGAGGGCGGCATCAGCTGAATTCTGGAAGGGGAAGATGTGTGACCTCTCCCCCCGCTGCACCGAGGGCCACATCGCCAAGGTGGCCCGGGCGTCGTGGCCGCGGAATTTATGGTCCCTCACCACGCGCCTCAGGAGCCGGTAGTCCGTGGTGCTGATGCGGTTGTGGTCGTCCAGGTTCAGTTGGGTGAGGGCGGATACATAGATCTTGAACTTTTCCTCCCTTGGGATTTTCGGGGTCAGGGCATCGTTCAAGCCGTGGATCCCCTCCAGGATGAGGATCTCGTGCCCTTTGAGGCTCAGGGCTTTTCCAGGTCTCCGCAAACCTGCCTTGAAGTCGTATACGGGCATCTCCACTTCCTTGCCTTCGAAGAGCGACAACAGGATTTGGTTGAGGTATTCCACATCCAATGCCTCGAGGCACTCGAAGTCCGGCTTTCCCTCCGAATCCAGGGGCGTCTTCGCCCGGTCGACAAAGAAATTGTCCAATTCGATGGGTATCGGCTCGTAGCCCAGGACCTTGAGCTGGATGGCGAGCTTCTTGGAGGTAGTGGTCTTGCCGGAACTGGAGGGACCTGCGATGAGCACAACCCTGGTCTTCCCACCCGAGGCCGCCACCCTGTCCGCAAGACTGGCTATTTTTTTATTCTGCAGGCTCTCTGCCACCTGGATGTATTCCTTGATCCTCCCGGCGCTTCCCAGCCTGTTCAACACCCCCACCGAGCCTACCCCCAGGACCCTTCCTCTCTCCCTATATTCCTCGGAAATCCGGTAAAGGAGGGGGACGTCCTCGAAGGGATCCAAGACCGAGGGATTGTCCTTGTGGGGATAGCGCAGGAGAAGACCCCCGTGATAAGGGATGAGCTCCCAGGTCGAGAGTATTCCCGTGGAGGAAACCAGAGGGGCAACGTGGAGATCACGGAAGCCTGAGCATTCGTTCAAGGGGATGGACGGCTCGTTGAGGTTCTCTATGAGCTCCAAGGTATCCAACTGGCCGCTCTCCCTGAAATAATCCCTGGCCTTCTCCCATGGCCAGGATTCCATCCTGATGGGCGAATCTCCCCGTACGATGGATGCCATCCTGTCGGATAGCGCCCTCACCTGTGCGGCATCCAGGGGGATTTCATCGAAATAGTAGTGGTAGAATCCCGCGCCGATGGCCATGCCCGCGATGAGCCGCCTCTCGGGCATGAGCTGCCTGGAGGCGATGGCGAGGATGAAGCAGAGGGACCTCCGGTATACCGATGCTCCAGCGGCGGAGTTGGATAGGACAGGCTTGACTTCGCAGTCGTATCGCAGCTCCGTATCGAGGTCCTTGAGTTCATTGTTCACCAGCGCGGCCACGAGGGGGGCCTCGAGGCTCCCTTCGGTCCCCAGGGTAGCCAGGACCTTGATGCCCGAGGGATAAAGGGACTCCTTGCCCGACGGATGGCGGACTCGAATCTGCGTCATGGTGCCTCCTCGCGTTTTCTCTGAGATCCAATGTACCACAGTATAGACGCAGCGCCAAAGCATCGCCGATTGCGCCTTACCTTTTTTTCCGAAGCCGGGTACAATCCTCCCATGGCGACAAACATACCAAGCAGAAACGAAGTTCCAATGGAACACACCTGGAACCTTGCTTCCCTCTATCCTTCTGAGGATGCCTTCGAGGCGGGTTTGGCTGAACTTAAAACGATGCAGGAAGGCATCAGTGGGTATGTGGGGAGGCTTGGGGAGGGCAAGGGGGTCTTCGCCCAATGCCTAGGCCTCTATGCGAGCTACCTGGCCTTGGACGAACGGTTGGGCTACTACGCCCATCTGCGCATGACCGAGGATGAGGGGGATGCCAAAAGCCGGGCCCGCTTCGCCCGCTACCTCGATCTCTCCACCCAGGGCCAGGGGGCATGGGCATGGCTCAATCCGGCCATCCAGTCCCTTCCCGACGCGTACCTGGACGAGGCCGTGGCGAGCGAGGGCTTTTCCGATTTCCGGGTGTTCCTGAAGAAGCTCAAGAGGATGAAGCCCCATGTCCTGTCGGACAGGGAGGAGCGACTTTTGGCTCTCCAGGCCGAGGCGAACCAGACCGCCCAGGAGAGCTTCGGCGTCCTCACGAACGTCGATTTCGACTTCGGCAGCGTCGACACTCCCCAAGGCCCAAGGCCTTTGAGCCAATCCACCTTCGCCTCCTTCCTGCGCGATCAAGACAGGGAACTGCGCCGTAAGGCCTACCTGCAGTTCTATTCGGTCTACGACGCCCATAAGACGACCCTCGCAAGCCTCTATTCCGGCTCGGTGAAGCTCGACAAGTACCTGGCCACGGTCCGCGGCTATCCCAGCGCCAGGGAGATGGCCTTGTTCCCCGACGCGGTGCCCGGGGCTGTTTACGACACCCTTGTATCCACCGTGGGAAACAATCTTGGCGCCCTCCACGATTATTATGAGCTGAGGAAAAAAGTCCTCGGGCTGTCGGAACTCAGGCACTACGATGTCTATGTGCCGCTGGCGGAACAGAAGAAGAGCCGCCACAGCTACGAGGAAGCTGTGGACATCGTGTGCGAAGCCTTGGCGCCATTGGGCGAGGAATACACAGCCACCCTTCGGAAAGGACTTACGGGAGGATGGGTGGATAGGTATGAGAACAAGGGTAAGCGGTCCGGGGCCTTCTCCGCAGGCAGCTTCCACGGCGAACCCTATATCCTTCTCAATTACAAGGACGATGTCCTCAGGGACCTCTTCACCCTGGCCCACGAGGGGGGCCACTCCATGCACTCCTGGCATTCTTCGAGGAACAATCCCTTCCTGTCCTACTCCTATACGATTTTCGAAGCCGAAGTCGCCAGCACCTTCAACGAACAGCTGGTCTTTGAACATCTCTATAAAAGGGCGGAATCGGAAGGCGAGAGGGCGGCCCTCCTGGCTAGCCGCATCGACGACGGCATCGGAACCCTATTCCGCCAGACTATGTTCGCGGAGTATGAATCCCGGACCCATGAGATGGCGGAATCCGGGACTGCCCTGACGGTCGATTCCCTCAGGGAGGAATACGGTCGCCTGCTTAGGAAATACTTCGGGCCCTCCATGGTATTCGAGCCCTGTTCGGACTTGGAAGGATTGCGGATACCCCATTTCTACAACGCTTTCTACGTGTACAAGTACGCAACGGGCATCTCGGCCAGCAAGGCTTTGGCCGCGAGAGTCCTGGAAGGAGGAGCGAAGGAAAGGGAGGAATATTTTTCTTTCCTGAAGTCCGGGGGTTCCCGGTTCCCCATCGAGGCCCTGAAGGTTGCGGGCGTCGACATGGCTACGCCGGCTCCGATAGAGAAGGCTTGCGAAAGCTTCGCCAGGGATGTGCAGCGGCTCAAGGCGCTGTTGAAAGCCTGAGCTACATGTAGCCCAGATCGGAAAGGATCATGGCCGCCGCCGCCGTCGCGGCGGTCTCGGTCTTCAGTATGCGGTCTCCCAGCTGGTAGATTGAAAATCCCCGCCCTTCCATACATGCAACTTCGTCATCCGTCCATCCCCGCTCGGAGCCAAGGGCCAGAACGCAAGGTTCGACAAGGCCCCGGGCTTCACCAAGCCTTGGGCGATCTTTTCCGGGATGGCAGCAGATTTTCGTCCAGGCCTCCGGCCTCTCTTCCTCCCCCAAAGCCTCAAGGGCCCGTT
>JBFLXC010000151.1:0-6214 GCA_040757435.1 Spirochaetota bacterium
AAGGAGAGTTAGACAGGATCGACATGATAATCCTGTAAATCCTGTCGAATTCTCCTGTAAATCCTGTCGAATTTGTCAAATTCCTTCCCGCGCCTTCAGGGGCCTGAGCGCCTGGCCAGCTCGGCTGTGTAATCCTCGAGGTTGCGCCTCAGGAGGGCGGGGGTGTCCAGGCCGTAGGGGCATTTGGCGACGCAGGCGCCGCAGCGGGTGCAGGATTCGATCCTGCGCATCTTCAGCTGGGACTCCGGGGTGAAGAAACGCTCCGGTGGGGCGCGGCGCCAGAGCAGGGACATGCGGGCGCAGATGTTGATTTCGATTTCCTGAGGGCAGGGCATGCAGTAGCCGCAGCCTCGGCAGAAGTCACCGGCCAGCTCGGCCCTGTCCTTTTCGATCTCAGCTTCGAGCTCCGCCGAGAGATTGGGAGGATCCTTGATGAAACCGAGGAACTCCTCAAGCTCCCCCATGCGCTGGATCCCCCAGATAGGCAGGACCCCCGGAAAGGCCGAGATCCATGCGCAGGCCGCCCGGGCGTTGGCCACAAGCCCCCCGGCCAAGGCTTTCATGGCTATGAACCCCATGCCCGCCTGGGCGCAATCCCTGACCAAGTCCAGGTCCGGGGGGCCGGAAAGGTAGGAGAATGGAAACTGCAGGGTCTCGTAAAGGCCCGAGGCGATACTCTGGCGGGCGACTTTAAGCCTGTGGTTGCTTATCCCCACGTGCAGGACCTTGCCCGCCCGCCGGGCATCCTCCATGGCCTCCCAAAGCCCCGTGCCGTCCCCGGGCAGGGGACAGAAGGGCGGGTTGTGGAACTGGTACAGGTCGAGGTAGTTGGTCCGAAGGCTCCTTAAGCTGGTCTCCAGGTCCTTATTGAAGGCTTCGCCGGTCTTCGCGTTGGTCTTCGACGCCAAGACCACCTGGCTGCGCAGGCCGTCGAAGGCCTTGCCGAGTTTTTCCTCGCTGTCCGAATAGTTACGCGCCGTGTCGAAGAACTGGATTCCCCCATCCAGGGCCCGCCTCAAGATCGCAACCGCCTCATCCATCGGCGCCCTCTGCAGAGGCAATGCCCCGAAACCCTGCCTCTCAACCTCTATCCCCGTGCTTCCCAGCTTGATGCGTGCCATGGCCCCCACTGTACCATAAAGTCAATCCGGGGTCCTCGCCTACGGCGGCCCAAAAAATTGACTTTGGACAGGATCCGCAGGCAAATCCTGTCCAATTTTTTCCATCGTATCCCCTTGGTCTTCTCTTGACCCTTTTCCTTCAATACAGGAATCCAAACAGCCAAAGGGGGATTTTTTCTCCGAAGCCGTATTCCAAATTGTCCGCGGCGACGAAGCCTTCGGCGGCATGGCGTATCTGCCGTTTGGTCTTGTTCTTGCCTCCAACTTCAATGGTAAAAACGCCATCCACCTGGAAGTCGCCCGACTCGGTATAGGTCACATCATGGTCTTTTTCGAGTTGATTGAGGATGAAGGTCTCGCGCAAAGCCCCAAGGTCCGCCTTGTCCCCGCGGAACAAGTAGGCGAGATTGGTATTCTCGAGATACAGCTTGTCAGGCTTTTGAAGCGCGCCGATCCCCTTCGAATCACGGAACAAGGAACGGGTCAATTTGGCTTGCGCGAGGGATTGAAGATACGAAAGCAAGGTGTGCCTATGCACAAGGATCCGCTCGCTGAGCTTTGAAATATTGGGGATGAAGGGCGAGGATTCCGCAATGATTCCCAACAACTGCTTGAGCTTGGGCACCTTCGCGGCCTCAATGCCGCGGAGCAGGGGCAATTCCATTTCCAGAAGGACCATCACCGTTTCCTCAAGGCGCTGGAAATAGGTGTCGAGTCCTTCGAGATAATAGGGATAATATCCCGATTCGAGGTAAATGGGGAAATACTTGAGGGGTTTCACCACGGATACGATGTCGGCGGCCAGACTTTCATGACGCTCAAGGATCTCCTCCAAGGGGATCGAAGCGAAGGACGTCCCGGTTTGGAAATTCAGGAATTCCCTGAACGACAAGCCTTGCATCTCGTACATCACCGCCCTTCTGGACAAGTCCGCCCTCGCATCGAGGATTTCCAGCATCGAGGAGCCCGTAAAAGCCACACGGAGATCCGGGTAATCATCGTAGAGGTTTTTTATCGTCCTTTGCCAATCAGGGTATTTATGGACTTCGTCGAGAAATAAATACTTGCCGCCCTTTTTGTGGAATTCATCCGCCATGTCGATGAGCCGATGGTCGGCGAACCACAGGTTGTCCAGGCTTGCATAGAGGACGGTTTGGTAATCGTCCGCAAAAGCGTTCTTGATGTGTTGGAGCATGAGGGTCGTCTTTCCGACCCCCCGGGCTCCCCGTATCCCGATGAGTCTCGAATCCCACGCGATTTCCTTGTCCAAGGACCGAATCGAAGATCCCTGGACCAGGGCAATCTTCCGCCTGAACTGCTCAATCAACCGTTCCATAGGGATATTCTACTACTCTCACGTCAAATTGTACAATGAAATAATCAATATAATCATTATTTTAATTATTTCATTGTAATTTTATTATGAGGCTCTCGCCTACGGCGGCCCCAAAAAAGACCTTTGACAGGATCCGCACGATGATACGGACAGGATCCACAGGCAAATCCTGTAAATCCTGTCCACTTCCTTTCATTTCCATGAAATCATCTTGTGTAATCGATGAATTGGCGCTATAACATCTAGTATGTCCTATGAAATCCCGAGAATCCTGGAGGATGTCATCCTGCGCCGCCTTGAGAACGATCGGCGAATCGTCCTTCTCTACGGCCCCAGACAGAGCGGAAAGACCACGTTGGCAAGGAAAATCCTTTCCAGAGGAGCTGGAAAATCGCTCTACGTCAACGGCGAAGATCCCAGGGTCCAGGAGCTTTGGGCCAGCCTGGACCTGCGCCGGATAAAAGGCCAGATAGGTGGCTATGAAAGGATATGCATAGACGAAGCCCAGAGGATCCCCGATGTCGCCCGGGCGCTCAAGCTTTTATATGACGAAGAACACCCCGCCTCCTTCCTTGTGACCGGCTCATCAAGCCTGGACATCGCGCGCGGCTCCTCGGAAGCACTCACGGGCAGAACGTGGACCTATACCCTATATCCCATCTCCTTCGTCGAACTTGCGGGCCTTTGCAGCTCCTTTGAGTTGGACGGGATCTTGCCTGAAAGCCTCGTCCTTGGAATGTACCCGGGTCTTGTCGGCTTGGATTCCAAGGCGGACAAAATCTCCCACCTGGAGGAGCTGAGCTCGGCGTATCTATACAAGGATGTCCTTGAGCTTGGGGGCATCCGCAATCCGAGGAAGCTTCGGGACCTTTTGCGACTTCTCGCCTACCAGGTGGGCTCCGAAGTCTCCTACCAGGAACTGGGCCGGCAGACCTCCATGAGTGCCGACACGGTCATTTCCTATATCGATTTGTTGGAGAAGGCCTTCGTGGTGTTCAGGCTTGGAGGGTACGGAAAAAACTTGCGCAAGGAAGTGACGAAGAAGGACAAGGTGTATTTTTTCGACAATGGAATCCGAAACGCCCTGATAGACGATTTCAAGGACTGGGAGCTTCGGGCGGATAAGGGCGCCTTGTGGGAAAACTTTCTGGTGAGCGAGCGCAGGAAGGCGAACGAGTACTCCGGCAGGCGCAGGCCCTCATGGTTTTGGCGGACCCATACCGGAGCCGAATTGGATTATGTTGAGGAATTTGAAGGCCGACTCCTAGGCTTTGAATTCAAGCTTTCCAGGAAAGCGTCCAAGGCGCCATCCTCTTGGCTGGCCGCCTATCCAGGCGCCTTTTTCACTGAGGTTTCCCGCGATTCCTACCTGGATTTCATCGTGGGGTCCCCGCCGGCGGAGACCCAAAAAAGAGAATAGGACAGGATTATCCTGTAGATCCTGTCCGCTTTCCTCAAAACCGTCTCGCACCGATCACATAGCCGTTGGCGCTGTCCTTGTATTGGGTTCCCCTTGTGAATACATAGGGGTTCATCCACCAATCCCAGCCGGAATTGGATCGGACGTTCACGACATGGGCTTTGTCGGCGCCCCCGTCAAGGTCGGTGCCCTCGGTGGAGCTCCAGTATGGGTTCCAGGTGTCCAGGTCGAAGGGGACGGAGTTGCCCAGGACTTCAAGGAGGGTCTCCAGTTCGTCGATGGAGGGGAGGAACCAGTCGTAATAGTCGCCGTAGCTGAGGTTCCTGGCCTTCGCGGCGGCGGGGTAGAAGATTGAGTTCGAAGCCATGAGGGCTGTGTTGGGTTTTCCGGCGCCGTGGCCTGGGTCTGTGGCGCCGGGGATGCGGGTCCTGGCGGTCGCCCATTGGCAGAATCCGTCTTCAGGGACGAAGGCTTCGAGGTATCTCCAGCCATCGTCGTAGGTTCCCTTGTCGTAGAACACGCGGCCGCCCGAAGGCCCGATGCCGCCGGGGGCCGGAGCCGCAAGGCTAATCTCCAGGCTCTGCCCCTTGCCCTGCACCGTCAGTTCTCCGCTTCCTATCCACTGGACCTTGTCGTTCATCTCGAGGCCCGTGGTGACGATGAACTTCATGGCGCCGGCCTCGCCCGCCTGGACATAGCCCGAATATTTTCCGTTCTTCAAGGACAACATCCCGAAGCCCATGAGTTTTCCCGCGTCGCCGCGCGCCCGCACCTCAACCCACGCCGGGGCCGGTCCCGCCGGCGCCGTGGCGCTCACCAGGACTTCGTTTTCCTTGGGATCATACCCATCGTCCTTGGGCATCAAGTCGCAGCCCGCGAGGATCAACAAGGCCGAAATTGCCGCGGCCGCCGCCGCGATCCGAACAATTTTCATCCCCACCCAAGCATGCCCGCACTTTTGGAAATTTGCCATTCTTCCGCACCCCCCGCTATCACCTAGCAGAAGTAAGGCGGCAAGTCAACAAGGGGGTCTGACCCCATAACCGAATAGGACAGGACGACAGGATATCCAGGATCGACAGGATAATCCTGCAAATCCTGCAGATCATCGTCATCCTGTCTTATTGAAAGTCAATGTGAGGTATGCCCACCCCAGGCAACCTTGAAAATTGACTAGTACCGCACTCGGACTACTTTACCTGACCTGGCGGATTCCATCATTGCCAGGATGACCAGGGATGTATTGGCGGCATCTTCAAGACTCACCAGGAAGTCCTTCCCAGAGGCAAGGCAGTCTATGAAATGGCGGATGCTCTCGTAGGCAAATCCCTTAGCCTTGCCATGGACAAAATGCTGGACCAGCACATCAGGGCGGTCGCTCTTGTCCTCGGTAAACCGTTCGATCATTTGGCTGTTGCTAAGGTCGAGATTAATCATGCCTTTGGTACCGGTTATGTTGAACTTGATATCGTTTACGCATGGACTTGTGTTGGGCACGATCCAACCGTTCTCTGTCGTGGCGATCCCACCTTTACGGAATTTCAGCACCGCTTGGAAGACATCCTCGGTGTCAACTCCAAGCCCCCTCAGCACGCCCGAACTCGACACCGCATAAACAGACTCGACTTCGTCGGAAAACATCCAGCGCAGGGTGTCGATGGTATGGCTGCCTAGGAACCAAAGGATGGACGATTTCGCCGCCCAGGGAAGCATGTCCGTCGCAACCCATTTTTGGTCGTTGAGGCGGAAGTAAGCACTTACGGGATCACCAAGCGCACCATCTTCCAGGTTTTTCTTGGCGATCGCGAATGGAGGACTCCAACGATTGTGCAAGTCCACCATGATCCGCACTCCCGACTTTCTCGACGCCGCGAGGATGCGCCGCACATCCTCTTCGGTTGTGGCTAATGGTTTTTCTATCAGCATGTGAACGCCATGCTCAGCGCAGTACGTAGCGATATCTCCATGTGCGAAGTCGGGTGTGATGATCGCCGCTGCGTCGGGCTTGAGATCAGCCAACATCGCCTTGTAATCAGTATAAATGCCGTCAACGCCGAATTCTTGGCCGATCTTCTTGGCTTTACTTAGATCAAGGTCGCAGACCCCCACCAACTCAGCATCCCTATGTTCCGCATAGAGAGCTGCGTGGGTTCGGCCCCAAACTCCCGCGCCGATGATGGC
Organism: Spirochaetota bacterium; assembly: GCA_040757435.1. Classification (GTDB taxonomy): domain Bacteria; phylum Spirochaetota; class Spirochaetia; order Treponematales; family Rectinemataceae; genus VKGY01. The sequence goes on from JBFLXC010000151.1 coordinate 6,059, forward strand.
GATTCGGATGCTGTTGTTCTTCATGTAAAATTCCTCCTCAGTCCTTCATTGCGCCGAACGTCATCCCTCTGATCAACTGCTTCTGGATGATGAACGCGAATATCAATATTGGTAATATGGCTACAACCCCCACCGCGGACATCTCTCCCCAAAGAA
>JBFLXC010000152.1:0-6182 GCA_040757435.1 Spirochaetota bacterium
ATTGTCATGCGGTACCCAATCCGCGCATATCAGACTGATCAATCGTCGCAGAATCGTTCCTCTTCTCATTGGGCTGCCGCAGGAGGGTTAAGCGGGGAGAAAATTCTTTTTCCCAGTCCTTGACGGGGGTCACTTCATATCGGATCACAGGATTCTACAGGATCCACAGGATCCCCAAGCCCGGCCATCCTGTAAATCCTGACCTTCCTGCGATCCCCTATGTTTTAAGTCAAGAACGCCGCGGTTCCCAAAGAACCGAGCTTATAGAATTACACCTTCCTATGCCCCTCCTTACTTATAAAAAGGGAACCGGGAGGCTTGCGATGCGCTCACACGTACGCGTGATCTCCTATTCGCGGTCACACCGGACTTTCGCCAATGCGCCGCACTGTAGATGTTCGATGGCCGGTTTAGGTTATACTTGTCATCAAGGTCGCATTCCTAATGCAGGGGCAGTGGTGCCTTGCGGATCGCAGACTGCCTGCCACCGGCTCCCGAGTCCCGTCGAACTCAGGATACTACGAGCTCACCGTTCTTAAAACATAGCTACTTGTCCGATCGGCCATCTGGGCCGACCTGCGGTAACCTGTCCGATCGGCCATCTGGGCCGACCTGCGGTCACCGCACAACCACAGCCGTTGCGAAGCCCGCAACGGAGAATGAAACGAAGATGACAAGGATGATTCCGATTATCGTCCCGACGGAAGCAGTTCCGCTTCGTCCTTGAAGACGCCGCATTAATCGCTCCTTTCCGGCTGCCCTGACTCAGGCAGAGCCGCCGGCCCGCACGGATATGGAAGACCCCCTTTCCTTATACCCTTTTTCCCCATGGCCGGTTGCAGGAACATTCCAAAAAAATTTCCCAATGCCATGCACTATAATTGGAAGTGGGGCGGAGAAGTCCGTCCCAAGGAGGGGCTGATGAAGTCGAAGCATGCCGCAAGGGCGGCCGCGATTTGCATGGCAGTCCTCATTTCCTTTCCGGCGTTCGGAGGCCCGAGGGCGTCCATCGGGCTGGGGATTCCTGCGGCGATCATCCGCGAGTCGGATGGAGCGCTGGTGGTTGAAGGAGCCTTCCCCCTTCCTCTCGCCGAGCTGGGCATTTCCTACTTCCTTCCCCTCGGCGGCCCGCAAGGGGGCTCCTTCGGCCTGGGAGCGGGGGTCAGGGGTATCGGATTCCTGATCGGGACAAGCTTCGGGGGATACGCCTGGCCTGAGCTTCAGGCCGAGTGGCGCATCGGATCCCTTGTCGCTGCGGCGCGCCTTGGAGGGGGAGCGGTGGCTGGATATTCGGACTCCGAATTCTCATTCCTCGCCACCCCTGTCTTTTTCCCCGACCTTTCCCTCTGGTGGGCTCCGGGCAGGCGAGGCGCCTTCCGGCTTGGCGGCGGCGCCTTCGGCAAATTGAGCTTCCCGGGGAGCGGATCGGCCCTGGGGGGCCTGTCGGACGGCGTCATCCTCTACGCGGGCGCCAAGGCGGCCTTCGGGCGCTAGCTTTTCCGCCATTGTGCCCAAGGCCTGCTGAATTTATACTTTTCCCATGGCCCACCACACGCTTAAAAACGGCTACAGCGACCTTGCGCGTCGGATAAATCTCATGCCCCAGGGAGCGCCCCCGGGGGATCTCCTTTACAAGATCCTGTCCGTGCTGTTCTCGGAAAAGGAGGCGGAACTGGTCGCCCTCCTGCCCCTGCGGCCCTTCACCGCCAGCGCGGCCGCCGCAGTCTGGAAGACCGGCGAGGCTGAGGCCCGGAAACGCCTGGAGGACCTCGTCTCCCGGGGCATGATGCTGGACACCGAGAGCCCCGAGGGGGGACAGGTGTTCTGCATGCCTCCGCCAATGGCGGGCTTTTTCGAGTTTTCCATGATGCGCGTCGGCAATGGCTACGACCAGAAGCTCCTCGCCGAGCTTTATTACCAATACCTCAACGTCGAGGAGGATTTCGTAAGGAATCTTTTCGCCGGCGGCGAAACCCAGCTGGGCCGGGTCTTTGTCAACGAGCCTTCCCTCTCCGAAGTCAACCAACTTTATGTCCTGGACTACGAGAGGGCGAGCGAGGTCATCCGCTCGGCTTCCCACCGGGGCGTTGGGACCTGCTATTGCAGGCACAAGATGAGCCACCTGGGCCGGGCCTGCGAGGCTCCCATGGACATCTGCATGACCTTCAACGGCGCCGCCCAATCATTGGTGAAGCATGGTGTGGCGCGCAACGTCGACGAGAAGGAATGCCTGGATCTCCTGGACAAGGCTATTGCGCACAACCTTGTGCAGTTCGGCGAGAACGTGCGCCAATCGGTTTCGTTCATCTGCAACTGCTGCGGCTGCTGCTGCGAGGCCATGCTGGCCGCGAAGAGATTCGCGGTGCTCAATCCCATCAGCACCACCAACTTCCTGCCCCGCGTGGCGGCGGAAACCTGTTCGGGCTGCGGCCTTTGCGCCCAGGTCTGCCCGGTGGAGGCCATGGGCATGGTAAGCGCGGGCGATCCCCGCGACCAGCGGCGCAGGAAGGCCCGTGTGGACGCCTCCATCTGCCTGGGCTGCGGCGTTTGCGCCCATGCCTGCCCCAAGGGATCAATATCCTTGGTTTCCCGGGAAAAGCGGGTCATCACCCCGGTCAATTCCGCCCACCGCACCGTCCTCATGGCCATCGAGCGCGGAACGCTCCAAAACCTCATCTTCGAAAACCAAGCCCTGGCTTCCCACCGCGCCATGGCGGCCGTCCTTGGGGTCATCCTCAAACTGCCCCCGGCCAAGCAGATCATGGCAAGCCGCCAGATGAAATCCCGCTACCTGGACTACCTCTTCTCGCACGTGAAGTTTTGAATAATTGGTAGATTAGACAGGAAAACAGGATCGAAGGATCAACAAGACATTTCGCGGAGCCCTCGCCTGCGGCGGCCTCTTGCGTTGGCATGCCTCTTGTCCAGCCTGCCCATCCTGCCCTGTTCCGAATTCGACAGGATCACCAGATCCCCAGGATCCACAGGAATCCTCACCGCGCTCCCACCGCACGGCCTCCATCGCTCCTGTCCATCCCGCCCATCCTGACCGTCCTGTCATGTTCCGAATTCGACAGGATCGCGGGAAGCCGGGATTCCCCGGATTCGGGAAAATTCACGCTTGACAGATTCGGGAAACCGACCCATCCTAGGAGTACGATGTCATACAACATACATCAAAATGAAGATTCCGGCCGAGGCACAGCCTACCGGGGAATCGACATATCAAGCGGAAGAGCGATCCAGGTCGGCGTGGAAGACGGACTCATCAGCTACGTCCAAGCCCTCGCCCTTGGGGAAAAGGCTGCGGTCGGCTTGCCCTACCTCTGCACCGGCTTCATCGACCTGCAGTTGAACGGCTACGCGGGCATCGACTACTCAAGCCCCGGCCTGGACACCGCCGGCGTGGAGAAGATCATCCGCTCCATAGGCGCCTCGGGAACCACGCGCCACCTCGCCACCATCATAACCGGGGCTAGGGAAAGGATAACCGCAGGCTGCGCCGCCATAGCCAAGGCCCGCAGGGAGAGCGCCCTCGCCAGGACGGCGGTGGCGGGCATCCACGTGGAGGGGCCCTACATATCCTCCCTGGACGGCCCGAGGGGCGCCCACGACAAGAAGCATGTGAGAAACCCTGATTACGAGGAGTTCATGGAATGGCAGGAGGCGGCCGAGGGTGCCATCCGCTTAGTAACCCTGGCCCCGGAAGCCGAGGGCTCGGTCGGGTTCATCGAAAAGATCACCGCGCAGGGCGTCGTAGCCGCGATCGGCCACACGGGAGCGTCCCGGGAACAGATCCTCGACGCCGTGGCCGCGGGCGCCCGGCTCTCCACCCACCTCGGCAACGGCAGCAACGCCATGATGCCCCGCCTCAGGAACTACATCTGGAACCAGCTCGCCGAAGACCGGCTCCACGCCTCCATCATCGCCGACGGATTCCACCTCCCCGACGACGTCCTCAAGGTCTTCTCCAGGGCGAAGGGGATGGAACGGCTCATCCTGGTCAGCGACGCGGCCTTCCTGGCCGGAAGCCCCCCCGGAGCCCGGACCTGGGGCGACATATCCGTGGAAGTCCATCCCGACGGGCACTTGAGCCTCCTGGGGACCGAGTTCCTGGCCGGCGCCGGCCACCTCCTCGACCGCTGCGTGGCCAGGTTCGCCAAGGCTTCGGGGATGACCCTGCCCCAGACCGCCGCGCTGTGCACATCCAATCCCGCCCGCCTCATCGGACTTTCCAAGGAAACCCTGGAGTTCACGCCGGGGGCGCCGGCCTGCCTGGCCATGTTCCGCCCCGCCGGGGAAGGCGGGGAGGCGCTGGAGATCGACGCATGCTTGATAAACGGGGAAACCGTCCATGGTCGCTGAGCTGAAAAGCATCGACAGGCAGAACCTATCCAGCGTGGTGAAGGAAAACCTCAAGCTGTACTTCACCAAGAGCGGACTCAAGGCCGGGGATCCGGTCCCCACGGAACTGGAACTGGCGAACAGGCTCAATGTCAGCAGGACTGCGGTGCGCGAAGCCCTCAAGAGCCTCGAAGCCCTGGGCATCATCGAAGTGCGCCCGGGCATAGGAAGATTCCTCAAGCCCTTCAATTTCGACGCCATCCTGGAGAACCTCAGCTACGGCATAGACATGGACCGCAACGACTTCGCCGACATCCTGGACGTCAGAATCTCCCTGGAGAGCGTTTTCCTCGAACGGTACACGGGGCACTACAGCGAAGCCCAGATTCGCCAGCTGAGGGACATCCTGGACGCCATGCGCCGCCTCAACGCCGACGGGGGAGGCGAAGCCTCGATGATCCAGCTCCACACCCTCTTCCATCTTTCCCTCTACCGGGACCAGGGCAACGCCCTCCTTTTGAGTCTCATCAAGATATTCGCCACCGTCCAAAGAAGCCTCACCCTGATGAACCGGTACCGAACCCAGGATATGGCGGATTTCGTCAGCCTCCATGAGGCCCTGGTGAACGCCATAGAGGAAAAGAACCCCGCAAAGGTCAAGCAGAAGCTCCTTGAGCACTTCAAGGAAGCCCTGGCCTGGAGCGGGGCCCGCAAGGAGCCGGGCGGAAGCTCCTCACTCCCCATGGGGATCGACCTGCCGTCCTGACGCGCAGGTTCCATATAGGAATTTTCCAAGGAGGAAAAGGAAATGCGGAAAAGCATTGCAGTATTGGTGGCCATAGCGCTTCTCGCGCCGGCCCTGTTCGCCCAGGCCCCCGGAGGCTCGGCGGAAAAGAAGTTCAACCTTAAGCTCGCTGGGATAAAGACCCCCGAAGACCCCGCGAGCAAGGCCATGGAGAAATTCGCCGAGCTGATGGCCAAGAATCCCTCGGCGAACGTCACGGTGAAGACCTTCAACAACAGCGTCCTCGGCTCCATCAACGACATGCTCAGCGGCATGCCCAACGGCATAACCGACCTGTTCTACAACACCCTGTCCTGCTACAGCTGGCTCGGCGGAGCCAAGGTGTTCAACGCCGTCTCCGCCCCCTTCATCTGGGACAACTACAGCCAGCTGCAGGCCTTCCTGGATTCGGAGGTGGGCCAGGCCTGGTTCGAGGAAGCCGCGGCCAAGACGGGAGTTCGGGTGCTCGCAGCGGTCGGGGAACTGCCTCCCCGGCAGCTGACTTCGAACAAGCCCGTAAGGTCCGCCGCCGACTTCGTCGGCCTGAAGGTGAGGACCGCCGAGTCCGCCCTTGTCCAGCAGACCATGAGGAAGCTGGGCGCCACGCCGGTGGTGGTTCCCTTCGCCGACCTGTACCTGGCCCTGCGCCAGGGCACGGTGGACGCCCAGGAGAACAACTTCATCACCGCCAAGACCGCCAGCCTCTTTGAAGTCCAGAAGTATTTCATGAAGACCGACTACATCAGGGACGTCTCCGCCATCTTCATCAGCGAAAACGTGTGGAAGCAGATGTCCCCCGCCCAACGCGCCCTGGTGAAGGACGCCGCGGTCCAGGCCTGCAAGTTCGAAGCCGAGCAGATCGCCGCCCAGATCAACGCCACCATGGATTTCCTCAAGAAGAACATGACCTACGTCGAAGTGGACGTGAAATCCATCCAGGACAAGCTGGGAGCCAACATCTACCAGGAGTTCGACAAGGCCGGACAGCTCTGGCCCACGGGCACCGTGGACAAGATTTTCCAGTTCAAGGCGAATTACAAGCAATAGAGTATCC
>JBFLXC010000153.1:0-6164 GCA_040757435.1 Spirochaetota bacterium
CGGATACCGAAAATGTCTCGTTGGTGTTCGATTTCATGGGGTGGACTATAGCATGGATTTTCAGGCTTCGGCATGGGGCGCGGCTGTTAGGCGGCTGCGGGCGGAAGAACCGCCTGTCCAGGTTTTCCTCCAAGGTTGCGTTGCGCAACCCGCGGGAAACAGTCATACTGAGGCGCATGGAAGCATCGATGCGGAGCCGGGAGAGAAGCGGGGTTGTCGGGGTAGGCATACTTTCGGTTTCCCATCTGCTCAACGACCTCTACAGCAACTACCTGCCCCAGATGCTGCCCTTCCTCATGCTTTCCATGCCCGGCTTCACGGTGACCAAGGCTGCCGTCCTGACTTCGGTCTTCTCGGTCACCTCCTCGTTGATCCAGCCGGTCTTCGGCTACTTCGTGGACAGCATGGGCCGGCGATGGCTGGTCCATGTGGGCACCTTGTGGATGGCCGTCATGCTGAGCCTGACGGGGATAGTGCAGCAGTATTGGATCCTGGTCATCCTGGCTTCCTTGGCGGGCATGGGGACGGCTGCTTTCCATCCCCAGGCTTCCTCGATGGTCAATGTCCTGTCCGGCAAGTTCAAGGCGGTCTTCTTCTCGGTATTCGTGGCCTTCGGCAACATCGGATTCGCCTTGGGGCCGCTTCTGCTAGTGCCCCTGTTCCAAGCCTTCGGACTCAGGGCCAGTCTGGCGACCGTGGTACCCGGCGTCGCGGTCACCCTGCTCTTGTACTTTTTCGCCCCGGAAGTGAATATCTCCAGCAAGTCCAAAGGCTCCTTGGGGATGGCCTTCCAAACCCTGAGGAAATCCTTCCGGGAGCTCGCCTCCATCGTGGGGGTCATCGCCGTGAGGTCCATGGCCTACACGGGGATGCTGACCCTCCTGCCTCTCTATTTCCAAGAAAGGAATTATTCCAAGATCGCCGCGAGCCGCCTTCTGACACTTATGCTCGCCGCCGGCGCCATGGGAGGAGTCCTGGGAGGGATCATCTCGGATAAATTCGGACGGAAGCCCCTTGTGGTCGCCTCCCTCATGCTCGCGTCGCCCCTTTTCTACCTGTTCCTGAATACCCAGGGCGTCCTTTCCCTGGTCTTCCTCGCCTTGGCGGGCATGAGCCTCATGTCCAACTTCTCCGTCACCATCGTGGCGGCCCAGGAAGTGATCCCGGACAACAAGGCGCTTGCCGCGGGCCTGACCATGGGACTGGCGGGCGGACTGGGAGGCTTGGCGGTGATATTCATCGGCCGGATAGGCGATCTCTGGGGCCTGCAGGCGGCCATTTCGATTCTTTTCGCCCTTCCCGTGGCCGCGGGATGCGTGGCGCTCTTCATGCCCGGAAGGAAACCCGCCTCGGCGGCCTAGACCTTCTCATCGCCTCGCACCTCAAGCTCCAGGATGTTTCTTTCCTAGCCGCGCGCGGGGGATTTCCCGCCCTTTCGATCCAACGATACCTGGGAACCGATCGCCGCCGCCAGCATGAGTGCGCCTCCAAGGAAGAGCCTCGCCGAGGCGGGTTCCCCGATGAGGATGACGCCGCCCAAGGCGCCGAAGAGCCCTTCCATGGCCAGGATGATGGAGGCGTGGGCGGGCGGGGCGTGGCGCTGCGCGACGATCTGCAGGGTAAAGGCGACGCCGCAGGAAAAGATGCCGCCGTAGAGGAGGGGAACCGCGGCGGACAGGATCCCCTTGAAGGGCTCGGGCTCGAAGGCCATCGCCGCGGCGAGGCTCAGGAAACCGCAGGCGGCGAACTGGCCGGCGGAGAGCTCAATGGGATCGACTTCCGAGGCGAAGCGGCTTATCACGAGGATGTGCAGGGCCCAGAACACGGAGCCGGCCAAGACCAGGAGGTCCCCGGGCGATATGGAAAATCCTTCTCCGATGGTGATTATGTAAAGTCCCGCCACGGCAACCAGGGCCGCCGCGAAGTCCTTGGGGCTTGCCTTGCGGCCGAAAAACGCACCCAGCATAGGCACTATCACGACATAGAGGCTGGTGACGAAGGCCGCGTTCCCCGCGGTGGTGGTGACAAGCCCGGCCTGCTGGAGGCTGGCTCCCAGGAACAGCGCCGATCCGGTCAGTACATAGGGCAGGATGCGACGGGAAAGAGCCTTGTGAGCGCCCGGCGCGGCCGGGGTTTCCGCCTTGGCGCCGGCGGCCGCCTGGCCGATGGACGTGGCGCGTCTCCTGCGCCGGATCAAGGGGAGCAGCACCAGGGCTCCGATGAAGTATCGGATCGCGTTGAAGGCGAAGGGGCCCAGGTCGTCCATTCCCACCCTTTGGGCCACGAAGGCGAATCCCCATATGGCGGCGGTGAGGAGGAGGAGGGCGTCGGAAGCAAGGACCGAAGGCGCGAGGGGCATGGCGGTTCCTTAGGCGATTGTCGGTGTTCGGCGCGCAGTCCGGCGCCGGAGGCGGGAAGGATAGCCCGGAGAAACGGGAAAGGTAAAGCACCGTTGGGAATGCGTAAAACCTGAAAATAATTCTTGACACCTTTGGAAAGGATGTGTATCCTGGATTCTGGATCCAATACGGGGGTGCCGATGAATCCTACCATCAGTTCAACCATGAAGGCCCTGGTGCTGACCTCGCCCGGGAAATTTGAAGTAAGGAATGTTCCAGTTCCCGAGCCGGGGCAGGGCGAAGTTTTATGCAAGATTCGGGCGGTCGCCATTTGCGGCAGCGATCCTGAGATCATCCGGGGAGACTTGGCGGGCATATGGCCCCCTTCCTATCCTTTCACTCCGGGGCATGAATGGTCTGGCGAGGTGGTGAAGACAGGACAGGGTGTGCTCGATTTCAAGCCCGGGGACCGGGTGTCGGGAGAGGCCCACAAAGGCTGCGGGATTTGCCGCAACTGCATGAATGGACGCTATACACTCTGCGAAAACTACGGAAGGCCCGATACCGGCCACAGGCATTACGGTTTCATTTCCCCGGGCGCCTACGCCCAATACAATGTGTATTCGGTCAAGAGCGTAAAGAAGATGCCCGCCTCGGTTAGCTACCGGGAAGGGGCATTGGTCGATACGGCGGGAGTAACCCTGCACGGCATGGAGCAGACAGGAGTGACAGCGGGAGGCACCGTAGCAGTCATCGGGCCCGGGCCAATAGGTCTCATCGCCATGCGCTTCGCCAAGGCCTTGGGTGCCGCACGGGTGATCATGGTTGGAAGAGGTGTTAGGCTTGCAGCCGCCGAAAGACTGGGCGCCGACGCCGCGGTGGATTTCGAGAAGGAAGAACCGGTGGCTGCGGTGCGGAAATTGACTGGGGGAGACGGCGTGGACGAGGCTTATGAATGCTCGGGCGCTGAAGGCACCTTCGCCCAGGCGGTGAAGATGGTACGCAAGGGGGGCAAGGTCGCCCTCCTGGGAGTCCCCTCCGACAAGGTCCTGGAAGGGTTGCCCTACAAATACATTGTCCACAACGAAGTAGCCATTTTCGGTTCCCGGGCGAATCCCAACGTTTCCTGGAAGATCGTTCAGGCCATCGCCTCGGGCAAGCTCAAGGTGGACGACCTGGTCACCCATACCTTCCCCCTTGAAGAGTTTGGAGCGGCTCTGGACACCTTCGTGGGCAGGAAGGGCGGGGCGATCAAAGTTGTCATAGAGCCCAACGGCCCTGAAAAATGACGGCTTTCGATCCGCTGGGAGGCGCGGGGATGGTTCTGGTTTCCGAAGAACTCCACGGTACCTACGGGCGTTGCCTCAGGATCTCCAACGGCCTTGCCCTGCTTTATGTGACCTTGGACCGAGGTCCCAGGATCCTCCATTACTCCTTGGGCGAAGGGCCCAACATGATGTTCGTGAACAGGGACCCGGGGTATCGCAAATCCGGAGAGGAGTTCGAAAAGGCCTTTTATCCCGGCGCATTTTGGGATATAGGGGGCGGAAATCGCCTTTGGATCGCTCCCCACTCCTTTCCCGATGCGTTTTATCCCGACAATGAACCGGTCCGATTCGAACCTATCGAAGGCGGGGTGAAATTCCTGCCTCCCTTGAGGATTCCCTCAAGGATGCAGATTTGCACCGAGGTATGCTTGGATCCCGATTCTGCCAAGGTCGTGGTTCGGCATGGCATAGAAAACAAAAACGATTCCGAGAGGAAAGCAGCAGCCTGGTCGATCACCGCCGTGGACGCCGGAGGGTTGGAGATAGTTCCCCAGCCGAGGAGGAGGACGGGCGTACTTCCAAACAGGCGGATCGCGCTTTGGCCGTATTCGGACATGAGGGATCCACGCCTCGGATGGGGAGGCGCCTTGATAAGCCTTGCCCATGATCCCCGGGTCGCGGCTCCCGTGAAAGTCGGAATAGACAACGACGAGGGATGGGCTTGCTATTTCAACAAAGGCCATTGCTTTGTAGTGGAATACGTCCATCGGCAGGAGGAGGACTACCCGGATTTCGGAGTCTCCTACGAAACCTTCGCCGATGGCCGCATGGTGGAAATGGAGACGATTTCCCCGATGCGCACGCTGGGTCCGGGAGAGACCCTCTGGCATGAGGAGCGGTGGAACCTTGTCCCATGCCCTGTCGCCCCGGACCCTGCGTTGGAGGAAGAAACGCTCCTCGAGATAGGCCGGATTCGTTCTTTCGATAGTAGCCCAAAAGGGTAGCTATACCGGCGGAATTGAACGGCCGCCGAAGATTCTTTCATTTGATTGTTAGGAGGCAGGGTATGAAAAAGTCTATCGCGCTGATTCTCGCCGCGTTGATAGCGCTGTCCGCCGCGCCCCTCTGGGCCCAGGCAAGCAAGGCCGCGACGGCCAAGCCCGTAAAGGTAGCGGTTCTGTTCTTCGATTTCGCCAATACGTACCTATCGTATATGCGTGGCGGAATGAAGGCCTTCGAGTCGAGCCTGGGATCCAACGTCACCGTGGAGTACTTCGACTCCCGCAACGACCAGCCCACCCAGAACGACCAGATCGACACCCTCATCGCCAAGGGCTACGATGTCCTGGCCATCAATCCCGTCGACCCCAAGGCCGCTTCCACGATGATCGCCAAGGCGAAGGCACGGAATATCCCGGTTGTGTTCTTCAACCGCTGCCCGGACTCAGCCGATATCCTGAGCTACGACAAGACGTGGTACGTGGGTACCACCCCTGAGGAGTCCGGTGTCATCCAGGCCAATCTCATCATGAACGCGTGGAAGAACCGCCCGTCCCTGGACAAGAACAAGGACGGAAAAATGCAGTATGTGGTCCTCAAGGGCACGCCGGGCCATCCCGACGCCGAAGCCCGCACCAGGCTTGTGGTCGAAACCATGCAGAAAGCCGGATTCGCCACCGAGCAACTCGCCCTCCAGCCAGCGAACTTCCGCACCGACGACGCGAAGAACATTACGGAAACTTGGCTTGGACGTTTTGGCGACAAGATTGAAATGATAGTCTGCAACAACGATGCGATGGCACTCGGCGCCGTCGAAGCGCTCAAGTCGGCGGGATATTTCACCGGAAAGAAATATACCGGCGTGGTAGGGATCAACGCCCTTTCGACGGTAGTTCCCCTGATCAAGGACGACATCATGCTCGGCTCGGTGCTCTCGGATCCAAATTTTGAAGCCGAGGCCATCCTGACCATCGCGGTCAATCTCGTCCGGGGCGTCGAGCCCATGACGGGAGTGAAGGTCGGCAAGGTTGGCAGCTTCCGCGACGTGCGCATGCCGTACTTTGAGATCCTAAAGGCCAACGTGAATGTGGCCGAGGCAGCCTACGCGAAGACGAACGTAAAGTAATTTCGGAATTTCATCGTCATGCAGGGGAGGCGGGCTTGCCCGTCTCCCTTCCGTATTCTATTACATCCCTGGATAGGTGGCGGAATGTACGTTCTGGAGATGAAGGGAATCTCAAAAAAATTCCCCGGAGTTCAAGCCCTCGACCAAGCGAAGCTCTTCCTAAGGCCCGGCACAGTCCATGCTTTGATGGGCGAAAACGGCGCAGGGAAGTCGACCCTCATGAAATGCCTGTTCGGCATCTACTCCAAGGACGAAGGGGAAATCCTCCTCCACGGCAAGCCCGTGGCCTTCGAGAGCCCCCGCCAAGCCCTGGACGCCGGGGTTTCCATGGTCCACCAAGAATTGAACCAAGTGCTGGAACGCAGCGTCCTGGACAATATCTGGCTGGGACGGTTGCCTATGAAGGGTTTCGTGGTGGACGACGGGAAAATG
>JBFLXC010000154.1:0-6147 GCA_040757435.1 Spirochaetota bacterium
AACTTCACGCCCTTCTGGGAGGCCCAGGCCTTGGCTGAGTTGTCAAGCTCGTTCCAGAGCTTGGCCTGCTTTTCGTTGTATTCGTCGTTCAGGGCTTCGATGGCCTTCTGGTCCTCCGGGGAGATGGAATTCCACTTGCCCTTGTTCATGATGACGTACATCGAGGTCATGTAGGAGATCCCGTAGTCCTGGATGACCGTCTTCACCACTTCGCCGATCTTGTAGCCCTGGAGGGCCTCGAGGGGGAAGAGAGTCCCGTCGATGACGCCGCGCTGCAGGGAGTCGTAGGTGTCGCTGACGGGCATGGTGACGGGGGAGGCTCCGAGGTTGACGACTATGTCTGCGTTCTCGGCGTTGGCCTTGATGCGCAGGCCCTTCACTTCCTTGATGGAGTTGACGGCCTTCTTGGTCATGATGAAGCCGGGTGCGGCGCCGTGGAGGTACATGACCTGGACGTCGTTGAATTCCGCGGGCTTGAACTTCTTGTAGTAGGCGTTGGCGAGCTTGGAAGCCTGGTAGCCCGAGAGGTAGCCCAAGGGCTGCTGGAGCACTTCGGAGAGGGGGAGCCTTCCCGGCGCGTATGCCAGGAGGTTTGCCGCCATGTCGGCTATGCCCTTGACCACCGCGTCGTAGGCCTGCATGGGCGGGGTGAGGGTGTTGCCCGGGAAGGTGGTGACCTTTACGCGTCCGGCGGTCGCGGTCTCCACGTCCTTGGCCCAATCCTGGGCGAGCTTGGTGATGGGATGGCTCGCGGGCCACAGCAGGGAGTATCTGAGCTTGACTTCCTTGGCCTGGGAAACCGCCGGCGCCAGGATGGCGAGGAGAAGGAGAGCCAGGACGGCGAACTTTACGCCTGACCGGACCCTGGTTGCTTTCTTCGACATGATTGCCTCCTAATCACATTTCACAGAATGCGTTCAGTGAACCGATTATATCTTGAGCCATTTTCCGTATTTGTCAAGGACAAAAAAAATATTTTTGTCGCCTCCCCTCCCCTGTTCCTGGATGGGGGAAGCCCCCATGACGATTGTATCCCAGGCTCCCCGGGATTTGTAGCGGGAATTTTCCCCGGTGACCCGTAATTCGATTGGGATGAACCTCGTGGAGCCTGGCCCGTACCACGGATTTGTATGGAAGGAAAATCGGCCGACAAGAAAAATGAAAATTCCTTGTTGACAGATTATCGGATCGGCGCATACACTGAATGCGTTCGGTGAATACCTTTAACCAAATGTCCCAAAATAACCACACATGGGGGTACAGCATGGATGGCCTTGTTGAGAAACTGGCCGCGATAGTCGGCAAGGACAACGTCGCCGTCGACTCCGGAACCTTGGAACGCTATTCCCGCGACGGCAGCTTTGCCGCGCCGATGAAGCCCAGGGCGGTAGTCAAGGCGAAATGCGCCGAGGAAGTGCAGCGCATCGTTCAATGGGCTAACGAGACCAAGACTCCCTTGGTGCCCGTGAGCTCCACAGGCCCGCGGCAGCGGGGCGACACGGTGCCTTCGGTTCCCGAGGCCGTGGTCCTTGACTTGAGCGGAATGAAGAAGATTCTTTCGGTCAACCGGCAGCAGCGGATCGCGGTGGTTGAACCGGGAGTGACCTATGGCGAGCTTAAGGCCGCCCTGGACAAGGAAGGCCTGGAGTTCTCCATGCCCCTGGCCCCCAGGGACGGCAAATCCGTGGTGGCCAGCGTCCTGGACATGGAGCCCAGGCTCAACGCCCTCCACCAGTGGAACTTCATCGATCCCCTTCGCTGCACCGAGGTGGTGTGGGGCGACGGAAACAGGATGTACACCGGCGAAGCGGGCGGCGGCCCCCTGGATCTGGACAAGCAGCAGTCGACGGAGCGCTGGCAGGTCTCCGGAACCGGCCCCATGATGCTGGACTTCTACCGGCTCCTGACCGGTTCCCAGGGATCCATGGGCGTGGTGACCTGGGCTTCCCTGAAGTGCGAAGCCGCCTCCCCGGTCCACAAGCTTGGCTTCGTGGCCGCCCAAAGCATGGAAGACCTGGTTGACTTTGTGTACCGGGTGATCCGCCTGAGGCTGGGCAACGAAATGGTGGTGCTCAACAAGGCGGCCTTGGCCAGCCTTGTTGCAGATAATAAGGAAAGTTTCGCCGGCGCGGCGGCCAACCTGCCCGCCTGGGCAGCCCTGGTAGGCGTATCGGGCCAGACCCTCCTCCCAGAGCAGAGAGCCCAGGCCCACAGCCTGGACATCGCCGACATCGCCCAGCAATTCGGCCTCAAGTACGTTCCCGCCCTCCCCGGCCTTTCCGGGGATGCGGCATACCGGAAGCTGACCGGGACCTGCGGCGCCGAAAGCTGGAAGGCTAGGAAGAAGGGCGCCTTCGCGGAACTCTTCTTCACCACCACCTTGGACAAGGTTCCGGAATTCCTTTCCGCCATGCACGCCCTGGCCCTCGAGGCGGGATATCCGGCGGAAGACCTCGGCGTATATGTTAACCCCCAGAACATGGGCACCTCCTACCACTGCGAGTTCATCCTTTCCTACGACGGCGGGTGCGCCAAGGGAACGGCCAGGGCGAAGAAGCTCTTCGCCGCGGCCAGCGAGAAGTTCGCTGGGATGGGCGCCTACTACCTGAGGCCCCACGGTGCCTGGTCCAGGCTCCAGCTCAACAAGGACGCCCAGTCCGCGGCGATCCTCAAGCGGATGAAGGACATCTTCGATCCGAACAACATCATGAACACCGGCAAGCTCGGTCTACAGGGGGAATGATATGGCGCTCAACGATTTCAGGCCCATGGAGGAACGCTGCAGCAATTGCCTCTCCTGCAAGTGGATTCCCTTCGACAAGGTGAAGAGCCAGAGGTACGGCGAGAACTGCCCGGCCATATCCTGGGGCAACTTCAACACCTATTCGGCGCGCGGGCGCTTCGAGCTTGGGCTCGCCCTGCTCACAGGCGACGCCGATCTCTCTCCCGCCACCACTGACATCATCCACACCTGCACGTCCTGCGGATCCTGCGACGTGACCTGCAAGGTGGCCAGGTACAACCTCGAGCCCCTGGACCACAACATCGAGCTCAAGGCCTATGCGGTGGAGCACGGGAAGCTCGCCCCGGCGGAAGCCGAGATCATGGCTTCTTTGAAGAACCAGAAGACCATGGTCAAGGGAAAGGCCTGGAAGGACCGCGCCGCATGGTCCGAAGGCCTGGGGCTCAAGGACCTGAGGAAGGAAAAGGCGGAAGTCCTTTTCTTCCCGGGATGCAAGTACAGCTACGACGAGGCCTTGAGGAAGAATGTCCGCGCCGCGGCGAAGATCCTGAAAGCCGGCGGAGTGGACCTGGGCTACCTGGGCGCCGCGGACATGTGCTGCGCGGGAAGGGCCCTGCAGGCGGGTTTCAAGGCTGAATTCGAGACCGCCGCGGTCTCCAACATCAAGGCCTTCGAGCTGGCGGGGGTGAAGACCATCGTGACTCCCTGCTCGGACTGCTACCACGCCTTGAAGCGCCAGTATCCCAAGCTGGGCCTGTCCATAGAGGTCGTCCACGTGGTGGAGTACATGGCCAGGCTCGTGGAGGAAGGGAAGCTTTCCTTCTCCAAGAAGCTCGACCTTGAGGTCACCTACCACGATCCCTGCCACCTGGGCAGGCTGGGCGAACCCTTCGTGGCGTGGGAAGGCAAGGAAAAGAAGATCTTCAACCAGATCCACACCTGGGAGCCCAAGAGGCCACGGTACAACGGAGCCCACGGCATCTACGACGCTCCGCGGACCCTCATCCAGGCCATACCGGGCGTGCGGCTGACTGAGATGGAGAGGATACGGGAATACTCCTGGTGCTGCGGAGCCGGAGGGCTTTGCAACGAGACCTATCCCGAATTCTCCGTCGCCACGGCTTCGGAGCGCATAACCGAGGCCAACTCCACGGGGGCCCAGGCCCTGGTCACCGCCTGTCCCTGGTGCGAGTCCAATTTCCGGGACGTCAAGGACGAGAACGGAAAAACCATCAAAGTGCTCGACTTGGTCGAGCTCGTAGACATGGCTTTGTAAGGAAGGTTGCACATGGCACTCTCAAAGGAAATATACCAGGCCCTGGAGAACATCGTCGGGGCGAGAAATATCTCCCAGGACAAGGGCGTCCTCGAAACCTATCGCTGCATAGCCTCGCAGTCCTCCGCCCACTACGGGCCCTACGACCACAAGACTCCCCTTCCCCAGGCTGTACTCCTGCCCGCGAGCACGGCGGAAGTCCAGAAGATCGTCCGCATCTGCAACAAGTACGACATCAAGTTCAAGGCCTCGTCGACCTTCTGGTCGGCCATGGGCTTCATCGACACGGATTACGCGATCCAATTGGACATGAGGCGGATGCGCAGCATCGAGATCGACGACAGGAACATGTTCGCCGTGGTGGAACCCTACGCCATCGGCGCGGTGGTCCAGGCCGAGGCCATGAAGGTTGGCTTGACCCTGAACGTGCCGGGCGTCGGCTGCTCCTCCTCCCCCCTCGCCTCCACCGCTGGTTGGGTGGGCTTTGGCCCCACCTCGATCTCCATGGGCTGCGCCAGCGAGAACATGCTGGGCGCCGAATGGGTCCTGCCGAACGGCGAAGTGCTCCGCACCGGTTCATTGGGCGCGGGCTCCGGCTGGTTCTGCGGCGAAGGCCCCGGACCCAGCACCAGGGGAATCCTGCGCGGATTCCAGGGCAGCACGGGCTCCTTGGGCGTCTGCACCAAGATGGCCGTCAGGCTCCATCCCTGGCCCGGACCCGCGGGCATCCCCACCCGGGGCACCATCCCCGCCTACAAGGCCGATCTTCCGGACAACTTCAAGGCCTACACTCTCTGCTTCAAGACCTGGGACGATTACGCGACAGGCGTCGCCCTCCTCCATGAGAACGATGTCCTCTTCCTGGGGCACCGTCAGTTCAACATGTTCGGCCGCAACCTCAAGACCGCCATGCTCAAGATCATCACCAATCCCGACGGCCAGCTTGGCGACCTGCCCGAGCTATTGGCCGACCCGGAGCTCCAGAAGATCAACGAGGACATGAAGATCGAGATCCAGGTCATCCTCGCCGGAGTCTCGGCGCGGGACATGGAGTACAAGGAAGCGGCCCTGGACAAGGTCCTTGAGCTCTCCGGCGGCTGGAA
The DNA here is from genome assembly GCA_040757435.1 of Spirochaetota bacterium. Lineage (GTDB taxonomy): Bacteria > Spirochaetota > Spirochaetia > Treponematales > Rectinemataceae > VKGY01. Next base: position 5,123 of record JBFLXC010000154.1, read on the forward strand.
GAACCAGTTCATGCTGGACAAGGAGATGATGGACTACGTCCTCCTCTACCTGATCCGCCTGGGCCACAAGAACCTCAACTACGTGATGTGCGGCGCCTACGAAGGCAACTTCGGCCTTTCGGGAAACCTCTTCGTGAGCACAAAGGTCATGGAGGAAGCTTCGGCCTTGAAGCGGAAGTGGGAACTCGAGACTCCCTACATCGCCGCCACGGGCGGAGACTCGGACATGGGCTCGGTCTGCATCATCGGCGGCGGCGGCCCCACGGGCTGGGAGTTCTTCGTCAACTTCGACGCCTATGACAAGGCTTCCATAAAGGGGACAGCGGATTTCTTCAATGACACCCAGCGTTGGATGACGGAAAAGGGCCTTGGGGTGGACATGGGCCACTGGAACCAGGATCTGCGCCGCGAGGACGGCTTCGGCTTCACCCAGGATCAACACGACGCGATGTACGTGAAGCTCGCCCAGCCCTTGGTCACGGTCTACCAGTACAAGGTCAGGGACGCGATCAATCCCAAGCACCTCTGCGGCAGCTACTACCGAACCCTGACGCCTGAAAAATACACCGCCCACGTCGCGGGCAAGGAGCGATGAATGTCTGACGATATCAAGAGCCTGGTCGATCGGGCCCGTGCGGCGCAGGAACAGATAGAGTTCTGGAGCCAGGAGCGGGTGGACGAGATGGTGGCGGCGGTGGGCTGGGAAGCGTACCGGAAGGACCACGCGGAAGCCTGCGCGCGGCTGGCCGCGGACGAGACGGGGATGGGGGTGTACGAGCACAAGGTGGCCAAGCACCAGAAGAAGACGCTGGGCACCTTGCGGGACCTGTGCGGGCTTGCGACGGTGGGGGTGATCGAGGAGAACCAGGAGAAGGGGCTTCTTAAGATCGCCAAGCCGATCGGGGTGCTTGGGGCGTTGACGCCGGTGACGAACGCGACCTCGACGATCGCGTGCAACGGGTTGCCCGCGCTGAAGTGCCGGAACGCGATCATCTTCGCGCCGCATCCGAAGGCGAAGGCGTCCT
>JBFLXC010000155.1:0-6106 GCA_040757435.1 Spirochaetota bacterium
GGCGAAGCTCCTTCCATGGAAGCGCTGATTGTGACAGGAGGGGAATGCCCTTCGCCCTCCGCCCTGGAGGTCCTGGCCCGTGCCGCGGATTTCGTTGTAGCCGCGGATTCCGGGCTCGACGCCCTGGCCCCCACCTCGATACTCCCCGACTATATCGTAGGGGACTTCGACAGCCTCACCGACCGATCTTTGCTGGAAAGGTATGAAAATTCACACATAATAAAGTATCCCAGCGACAAGGATGCGACGGATACGGAGATAGCCTTGGACCTTTGCCTTGCCAAGGGGGCGGATAGGATTTCCGTGGCCGGAGGAGGGGGAGGAAGACTCGACCATCTCCTGGGCATACTCTACCTATTCAAACGGCCGGGGCGGCCTTGGGCGTGGCATGGAAGCCGGGAGTCGGCCTATTTAGTCCCCCCTGGGTCGCTGGGAACCTTCAAGGTCGCGTTGGGGGCCACGGTGTCTGTCTTCCCCCTCATGGAAGGATCGGCCGGAATGGAAAGCGCAGGCCTCAAGTGGCCTCTTGAGGGACTGGCCTGGGATCCGGGCCGCTATGGGATAAGCAACGAGGCAACGGACGAAAGGCCGCGGATACGCGCTGGGGGATCCGCCCTATTGGTTGTCCTTCCCGCGGGTTCCGAATGCCTCCTGGAGGATGCCCAAGGTAGTCCTGGGATCCTGCACTAGGACCTTCTTCCCTCCAAGCAGTTCCGCGATGCCTATCTCGTTCCTATACCTGGGAATGATATGGATGTGGAGATGCTCTATGCTTCCCCCCGCCGCAAGGCCCTGGTTGTAGCCGATGTTGTATCCCGCAGGCCCGTATACGCGGTCCAGCACCTCGAGGCACAGGTCCACCTCCATGTCCATGGCCTTTTTCTCCTCAGGTGCGAGCCTCCTTACGTCGGTGACGTGCCGCTTGGGGAATACGAGGAGGTGGCCTGGATTGTAGGGATAGAGGTTGAGCGAGACGAGGCAGAGGGGGTTTTCATGCACGACAAGCCTCTCCACCTCTTCCGAGCCCTCCCTTACCAGGCAGAGGATGCATCCGTCCGGCCTCGTTCCCTTGAGGTATCCTATCTTTTCGAAGCTGAAGAAGTAGTCCATCGCCTACATTGTAGCATGGCCGCGGAACCGGGGGAGGTCCCTTTTGAAAGCATTCCACCTTGACCCTCCCGGAATGCGGGAGCTATAGTCCCTCAGCGTTGCATTGGAAGGAGATGCCCATGGCCACGAGAGTGAGATACGCCCCTTCCCCCACGGGGAACCAGCATATCGGAGGGGTGAGGACAGCCCTGATCAACTACCTTTTCGCCCGATCCACGGGAGGAACCTTCATCCTTCGACTGGAAGACACGGACCGGTCCCGCTACGGTGAGGAATACGTCAGGAACCTCTACGACACCTTCTCCTGGCTCGGCTTCTACTGGGACGAGGGCCCGGACGTTGGAGGGCCCGCAGGCCCCTATGTCCAGTCCGAGCGCTTCGCCCTCTATAGGGACTATGCGAAGAAACTGGTGGAAATGGACAAGGCCTACTACTGCTTCTGCGACGAGGATAGGCTTTCCCGGCTGAGGGACGAGCAGAGCGCCTCAAAAAGCGGAGACCAAGGCTACGACAGGCATTGCCGGAACCTTCCCGCGCCGGAGGTGGAAGCCAATCTGAAGGCGGGGATGAAACCTGTCATACGGCTCAAGATACCCCTGGAAGGCACCACGGTCTTCAACGACAGTCTCCTGGGGCGCATCGAGTGGAAGAACGAGGACATCAGCCCCGATCCCGTCCTCCTCAAGTCGGACGGATTCCCCACCTACCACCTTGCCAACGTGGTGGACGACCACCTCATGGAGATCACCCACGTGATGCGCGCCCAGGAATGGATTCCCTCCGCGCCTATGCACAAGATCATGTACGACGCCTTCGGGTGGAAGCAGCCCGAGCTCTGCCATCTTCCCATGGTCCTTGGTTCGGACGGCCACAAGCTGTCCAAGCGCCACGGGGCGACGGCGGTGAACGAGTTCAGGAAGGCAGGCTACCTGCCGGAGGCCCTCATCAACTACATCGCCCACCTGGGCTGCTCCTTCGAGGACGGGCGGGACATCTTCACCCTGGAGGAGATGGCGAGACTTTTCAAAATCGAAAGGCTCAACAAGGCGCCCGCCGTCTTCGACTACCAGAAGCTGGAGTGGTACAACGGGCAGTACATCCGCCAAAAATCGGACCGAGAGCTAGCCGCCCTGGTGCTTCCCTTCTTGGCCGAGGCCGGCCTTTTGGGATCCGACGCCCTCTCACGCGGCCCCGGGGATCTTGAGGTGGCCGCCATGCCCTTGGTGAGGGAGAGGCTCAAGTTCCTGGCCGACGCCCCCAAAGTCATGGCCTATCTGTACCGGAGCCCCGAGATGCCGCCTGAGGAGGAGTTCCTCCCCAAGAAGCTCGACCGCCAGGGAACGGTGAGGATGTTGGAGGCGGCCGCCCGCCTGGTCGATGAAACCGACTTTTCAGCCGTCGAGGCGGCGGAAGAAATCTTCAGGGCCAAGGCGGCGGAGATGGGCGCCAAGCTGGGGGATCTCATGATGCCCCTTCGGGTCGCGGTCACCGGCTCCAGGGTAAGCCCTCCGCTCTTCGACTCCATCCGCCTTTTGGGCGCCCGGGAGTGTTCATCGCGGATAAGCGCAGCCATCGCCTACCTCTCATCACTTCCACCAAAGGACCCGACGTGAAACCCATTGCCTTCGACAACGAAAAGTACCTGGAAGAGCAGGCGGCATACATAACCAAGAGAGCCGAAGGCTCTCAGAAGCTCTACCTCGAGTTCGGAGGCAAGCTCCTCTGGGACTGGCACGCGGCCCGGGTGCTTCCGGGCTACGACCCGAACGTGAAGATCAGGCTTCTCTCGCGCCTGAAGGACAAGGCTGAGGTCATCCTCTGCATCTACGCCGGGGATATCGAGAGGAAGAGGATCCGCGGCGACTTCGGCATCACCTACGACGCCAGCGCCCTGCAGATCTTCGACCAGCTGGGAGAGTGGGGAGTATCGGTGGCGGGGGTTGTGATCACCCGCTACGAGGACCAGCCCGCGGCGGACCAGTTCGGCGCCCTCCTCGAGCGCCGGGGAGTCAAGGTGTTCAGGCACCGGCCCACCAAGGGATACCCCTCGGACATAGACAGGATAGTCAGCCCCGCTGGCTACGGGGCGAACGAATACATTCCCACGTCCAAGCCCATCGTCGTGGTGACAGGTCCCGGCCCAGGCTCCGGCAAGCTGGCCACAGCCCTTTCCCTGCTCTACATCGACAACCTGGCGGGGAGGAAGGCCTCCTACGCCAAATTCGAAACCTTCCCTGTGTGGAACCTGCCCTTGAAGCACCCGGTCAACATAGCCTACGAGGCCGCCACCGTGGACCTGGCGGACTTCAACTGCGTCGATCCCTTCCACCTGGAGGCCGTCGGCGAGACGGCCATCAACTATAACAGGGACGTGGAAGTCTTTCCCGTCCTAAGGCGGATCCTGGAAAGGGTTTCCGCGGGGGAGAAGCCGTACCGATCTCCCACCGAGATGGGAGTCAACCGCCTCGCCTCGGGGATTGTCGACGACGCCGCCGCCAGGGAAGCCGCTAAGCAGGAAGTCATCCGGCGGTTTTTCCGCCACTCCTGCGAATACGCCATGGGCGTTGCTGAAAAGCCCGTGCTGGCGAGGATACAGGCCATCATGGACGAGCTGGAGTTGAAGCCCGAGGACAGGAAGGTCGTTTCCCCTGCCCGGCAGGAAGCCGCCAAGGCCTTGGAGGCGGGGAAGGGGAACCAGGGGATCTGCGTGGGAGCGGCCTTGGAGCTAGGGAACGGAACGATCATCACGGGCAAGAATTCGCCCTTCCTCCACGCCGCCAGCGCCGTGGTCCTCAATGCGGCGAAGAGGCTCGCGGACATCCCCGACAGGATCCACCTCCTTCCACCCGTGGTCACGGCGAGCATAGCCAACCTGAAGCGGGACGTTCTTGGAAGGAATTCAGTCTCCCTGAGCCTGGACGAGACGCTCATAGCGTTGTCGGTTTCGGCGGCGATGAATCCCGCAGCCCAGGCGGCCATGGAATCCCTGAAGGCCCTGGCGGGCTGCGAGCTCCACCTCACCCACATCCCAGCCCCCGGGGATGAGGCGGGAATGCGCAGGCTGGGACTGAACGCAACCAGCGACCCGTATTTCGCGGGTAACAACCTCTTCCTGGCCTAGGGATAAGCCGGCGCCGTTGACCTTGGCGCCGACTTCGCGGCATAGTGGCTTCACCGCGCCCCTGAAGCGCGGCAAGGAGCGATCATGACACATGCAGAGAATCCCGCGGCCTCCACGAATCCCGAAGCCCTTCCAAACCTTCCCTCCGAGGGCGGGGATACCGGCTACATCGATTTCATCAAGGACGCGGTGGCCAAGGACCTGGCGGAGGGAAAGACCAAGGCCGTACGCACCAGGTTTCCCCCGGAGCCCAACGGATGGCTCCACATCGGGCACGCCAAGGCGATCTTCGTCGATTTCGGTGTCGCAGAGCATTTCAAGGGCCAGTGCAACCTCAGGTTCGACGACACCAATCCCGAGAAGGAAGACCTTTCCTACGTGGAAGCCATCAAGCGGGATGTGCGATGGCTCGGCTATGATTGGGAAGATAGGGAATTCTACGCCTCGGATTATTACGAGACCCTCTACGAGCTCGCCAGGAAGCTGATCCGGAAGGGTTTGGCCTACGTCGACGACTTGGACGAGGACGAGATCAGGGAATACCGCGGCACCAATGTCCCGGACAAACACAACATCACCTTCACTCCCCCGGGGAAGAACAGCCCCTGGAGGGACAGGCCGGTGGAGGAGAACCTGGATCTCTTCGCCCGCATGCGGGCCGGGGAGTTCGCAGACGGAGCCAAGACCCTGAGGGCCAAGATCGACATGGCCCATCCCAACCTCCTCATGCGCGACCCCGTCATGTACAGGATCCGCCGCGAGCCCCATTACAGGACAGGCACCGCCTGGTGTATCTATCCCATGTACGATTTCCAGCACCCCTTGTCCGACGCGATAGAAGGGGTCACCCATTCCCTCTGCTCCCTGGAGTACGAAATCCACAGGCCCCTCTACGACTGGTTCATCCAGAACTGCGAAGTCTTTCCCTCGCGGCAGATAGAGTTCGCCCGGCTCAACCTGACCCGGACCGTGCTTTCAAAGCGATGGCTCATCCAATTGGTGCGGGAAGGCAAGGTGGCGGGCTGGGACGATCCCCGCATGCCCACCATCGCGGGCCTGAGGCGGCGGGGCTACAGTCCCGAGGCCATCAGGGATTTCCTGGGCAGGATCGGCATCGCCAAGACCGACTCCATGGTGGATATCCAGCTTCTAGAGCACTGCGTGCGCGAGGACCTGAACAAGAAGGCCGCCCGGTACATGGCGGTGCTCAAGCCCCTCAAATTGGTGATAGACAACTGGCCCGAGGGAAAGGTGGAGTACCTGGAGGCGGTGAACAACCCCGAGGACCCCGCGGCGGGAACGAGGAAAATCCCCTTCTCGGGCACCCTCTACATAGAGGCCGAGGATTTCCGCGAAGTGCCTCCGCCAAAGTATTTCAGGCTCTTCCCGGGCAACCAGGTGAGGCTCAGGTACGCCTACATCGTTACCTGCACTAGCTTCGAGAAGGATGCGGAAAGCGGCGAGGCGAGGGTGGTCCATTGCACCTACGATCCCGCCACTAGGGGAGGGGACGCCCCGGACAACCGCAAGGTCAAGGGGACCATACACTGGGTCTCGGCCGCCCAGGCCGTGGATTTCGAAGCCCGGCTCTACGACCATATGTTCCAGGTGGACAGGCCCATGGATGTGGCTCCCGGCGCTTCCTTCCTGGACAACTTCAATCCAGCGTCCATCGAAGTCGTCTCCGGCGCCAAGGCTGAGCCTTCCCTGGCCCACGTCGCACCGGGGACCAGCGTGCAGTTCGAGCGCCTCGGCTATTTCTGCGCCGATAAAAGCGTGCTCAATCCGCAGGAGGACTCCCGGCCCGACGCCCTCGTGTTCAACCGAACCGTCGGCCTCAGGGATACCTGGGCGAAGATCGAGAAGAAGGGTAGC
>JBFLXC010000156.1:0-6076 GCA_040757435.1 Spirochaetota bacterium
CAAGCGCACCATCGACAAGTTTTCAGGCGAATTCGGGGGTTTCCCAGCCTGATCCCCCCGGGCTAGCGAAGATCGCGTACCTATGCCGCGAGAAACGACAATCTAAGGGAGCCGCACATGGCGCATTGCGTCGTTCCGGAGGCCGAGGCCATCCTGGACAAGGAATTCAAGGTTTTGGACAAGGGTTTCGTACGCCTGGTGGACTATCTGGGCGGGGACGACAGGATCGTCCAGGCCGCCAGGGTATCCTACGGCGAGGGAACCAAGAGCTACCGGGAAGACGCGGGCCTCATCGACTATCTTCTCCGCCATGAGCATACCTCTCCCTTCGAGCAGGTCATCCTCACCTTCCATGTCAAGCTTCCCATTTTCGTCGCCCGGCAATGGATCCGCCACAGGACCGCCCGGGTCAACGAGATGTCGGGCCGCTACTCGATCATGAAGGACGAGTTCTATCTGCCCGCTTCCTCCGACCTGGCGGCCCAGAGCGAGGACAACAAACAGGGGCGGGCCGACGAAGCCCTGCCTCCCGAGGAGGCCAGGAAAGTCCTCATGGCCATGGAAGAAGGCCAGAAGAGGGCGTACCTGGAATATTCGGGATATGTCGAAGACAACATCGCCCGGGAAATCGCCAGGATAAACCTCCCCCTTTCCCTTTACACCGAATGGTACTGGCAGATAGACCTCCACAATCTCTTCCGCTTCCTCATGCTCCGTCTGGATCCCCACGCCCAGAAGGAGATCCGCCTCTACGCCGAAGTCCTCCTGGACATCACCCGGAGAGTCGCCCCCAGGGCGGCTGAGAGCTTCGAGCGCCATGTCCTTGGCGGAGTGAGGTTCACCCGCCAGGAAATGGAGGAGTTGAAGCGTAGGCTTGCCGCTTCCGGAGGGACCTCCCTCCTCTCGGGCAAGGCCTTGGAAAGGTTCGAGGAAAAGCTCAAGACGGGAAAGCAGCTCTGACCAGCCCCTGATTTTTCCTGAGGATCCTCCTTGACAGGACTCCCCTTCTTGGCAATTATGATCATATGCCAATAAAGGAGTTCCAATGAGTCTTGTGCCGGAAAAGAAGCTGCTTCCCAACATTAAAAGGGTGGTGGGCGTGGTATCGGGCAAGGGTGGGGTCGGCAAGTCCATGACCTCCGTCCTTCTCGCCCAGGCCTTCGCCGCCCGGGGCCTTTCCGTGGGAATCATGGACGCGGACATCACGGGCCCCAGCATCCCCCGCCTCCTGGCCATCGATTCCTTCCGGGCTGAGATCGAAGGGGAGAAGCTGCTCCCCATTGTGAGCGAAGAGGGGATAAAGGTGCTGTCCATTAATCTCTTCAACGAAGAGGAGGACCAGCCGGTGATCTGGCGCGGGCCCCTCCTCGGCAAGGTGATAGACCAATTCTACGCCGACGGCCAGTGGGGAGAGCTGGACTATCTGGTCATCGATTTTCCTCCCGGAACCTCCGACGTCGCCCTCACGGCCTTCCAAACCATTCCCTTCGCCGGCATCGTCGTGGTGGGAACGCCCCAGGACTACGTCTCCATGATCGTGAAAAAATCGGTGCGCATGGCCGCCATGATGAAGGCTCCGGTGCTTGGCTTGGTGGAAAACATGAGGACCATGGAATGCCCCCACTGCGGCGGGGCCATATCCCTTTTCGACGACGGCAGCGATTCGGGCGCCGCCAAGCTCGGCCTTCCCCTCCTGGCTTCATTCCCCTGGAGGAAAGACTTGGCCCAGGCCAGGTCGTTGAGGTGGGCTTCCCTCGGCGAAGCGCTGAAGCGGGAAGCCGAGGCCTTCGCAACCCAGGTCGAGCTCGCCATCGCGGCTACTCCAAGGCAGTAGCCATGCCCAGGCCGGTGAACGAGAGGCTCCTCGCCGCTCCCTTGGCCCTTAGGGTCTTCAAGCCTGCGGGGGTGCCTGCCAGGGAATTGGAGGAGGTGCTCCTGGGATTCGACGAGGCGGAGGCCTTGAGGCTCGCCGACCTGGAAGGGCTTTACCAAGAGGCGGCCGCGCGATCCATGGGAGTGTCGCGGCAAACCTTTGGAAGAATCGTGGAAATCGCCCGGCGCAAGGTGGCCGACGCGATCCTCAACGGAAAGGTCCTCAGGATGGAGGGCGGTCCGGCGGCGGTGAAGGACGGGGAAGGAAAAATCATGAAAATCGCGGTTCCCTCAAGGGACGGGCGCATCGACGAACATTTCGGGCATTGCAAGGAGTTTCTCATATTCCGGGCCGAAGGATCTTCTTCGGCGGATTCCACGTTGATCGAGGAAGGTTCCCTTCCTTCACCGGAAAGCTGCGGCTGCAAGTCCGGCATCGCCAGCCTCCTGGCGAGGATGGGGGTCACCCACCTTGTGGCGGGGAACATGGGCGAGGGGGCGGTGCGGGTCTTGGGCGCACAGGGCATAAAGGTTGTCCGGGGAGCTTCCGGGGATCCCAAAGCCGCGGCCTTGGCATTTCTCACAGGCCGGATCGAGGACTCAGGCGCAGGCTGCGCCGGTCACGCCGGCCACGGCGCAGACCACGAGTGCAGCCACTGACATTTTCTATGGCGAAGCCCCGCATACCCGCTTGACGCCTTATGACCGATGGTCATAATGTGACCTTCGGTCATCAAACGAGGAAGGCGGAAATGGGCATCCCGGACAGAAAGCAGAGGGAGAAGGAAGAACGGCGCTCCCAGATTCTCAGGAAGGCCAAGGAACTCATCCTGGACCGCGGGGTGGATTCCTTGAGCATGCAGGAAATCGCGGACGGCGTCGAACTCTCCAAGGCCGCCCTCTATCTTTATTTCCCCGGCAAGGAAGCGATACTCTCGGCCATCCTTGAGGCGGCGGCCTTGGCCTTCATGGCCTTCGCCCAAGCCCGGACAACGCCGGGCTCCTCGGGTATCGAGGCCATCCATTCCTTGTGGAAGGGCTTCCTGGACTTTTATGGGGAATCCGAGGACATCTTCATCCTCACGGGCATACAGAGGGCCTTGAGCCCCGGCTATCCTGTCCAAGGCTTCGCAGGAGAGGGCGGCAGACCCTTGGAAAGCCTGGCCTCCTTCATCGCCGCCTATCTCGAACGGGGCATGGCCGACGGAACCATCATGGCCGGCATGGATCCGAAAAAATCTGCGGACATCGTCGTCATGATAGCCACCTCCATCATAGAACAGGCCGCGCGCCTTCCCAGGCTTGCCCGTAACACGGCGAGGATACAGGAACTGCTTCGGGACGCCTTGGAAATTGTGCTGAGGGGATTCGCCGGACCCAAGGCGCCGCCTTCTGCCCTGCGCCTGGGCGGTCCAGACCAAAGGTAATGCCAAGGAGCATGTAGCGATATGGAAAGGTTTTTCAAGCATCCCTGGCGGATCGTCGCCGCAATCGGCGCCGTCACAGTCTTTTTCGCCCTGCAGCTGCCACGGGCCCAGCTGGACAACAACAACTTCCGCTTCGTCCCGGAAAAGGATCCGGAACGGGTCCTCACCATGAAGATCGACGAGACCTTCGGCAGCCAGATCATGGTGCTGGTCGGCCTGGAGCGCAGGTCGGGCACCGTGCTCGAAAAGGATTTCCTCCTGGCGCTGCGGGATTTCGACGCCAAGGTGGCGGAACTGGACATCGTGGATTCGGTCTCGTCCATCGTGTCGACCGACTACATCTACGGCGAGGGGGACTCGATCCTTGTCTCCCCCCTCGTGGATCCGGATTTCTCGGGCAGCCCAGGGGAGATAGCCATCCTCAAGGAAAAGCTCCTGGATTGGGATTTGTACCGCAGGGCCTTGGTTTCCGACGATTTCAGCTCCACCCAGGTCGTGGTGGCCCTGGACGTGGGCACCGACGACGCAGGGTCGCCGGCCACCATAGCGGGGTACGGAAAAATCCGCGACTTGGCCGAATCGGCGGGCTTCGGCGCGGCGAACATCTATTTGGCCGGGCTTCCGGTGATAAGCGCCGAGGTAAACGAGGCGACGAAGAAGGACCTGATCTTCCTGGTTCCCCTGGTGGTCGTGGTCGTGGTGGCGGTGCTGTTCCTTTCCTTCAAGCGCCTGTCCAGCGTCCTCATCCCCCTCCTCACCGTGGCCATATCGGCGATCTGGGCCATCGGCGCCATGCCCCTGCTTGGCGTCAAGCTTTCGATATTGTCCACGGTCTTGCCTGTCATCCTGGTGGCGGTGGGCAGCGCCTACGGCATCCATGTGGTGAGCCACCATTACGACGAGGCGGCGAAGCTGAAGGAGATGGACGCTGAAGAGCACAGGAGGCTCGTGTTCTCCGTCATGCGGCGCATCGGCTGGCCGGTCTTCCTGGCCGCCCTCACCACCTTCGTGGGATTCGTGTCCTTCTGCTTCACCTCCGTGGTGCCCATCTTCGAGTTCGGCATTTTCTCCAGCTTCGGCGTAGCCGCAGCTTTCCTCACCTCCATGACCTTGATTCCCGCCCTCTTCATCATAAGGGGTCCCGAAAAGGCAAGGCCGAAGTCCTGGGGAAGGATGGTGGAGCATGGGACCGAGGATCCCTTGGGCGAGGCGATCGCGGACACCCTCTGTCTCGTCGCCCGGAAAAGGCGGACGGCAATGGCGGCCGGCGCGGCGGTGATTCTCCTCTCCTTGGCGGGTCTGTCGCGCCTGGTGATCGACAATGTCCTCGTCGAGTACTTCAAGCCCGCAACCCAAGTGGCGCGCTCCGACGCCTTCGTGAGGGAAAAGTTCGGCGGCTCCAAGATGGTCAACGTCGTGGTGGAGGGCCCGAATCCCGGCGATGTCCTTTCCCCCGAGGTCCTCGGGGCCATGGACGGCCTGGCAAAGTACCTGGCGGAGCAGGTCCCGGAGGTGGGCAAGACCACGGCCTTCACGGACATGGTGAAGCGGATCAACCAGGTGCTCCACGCCGACGCCGATCCCGAGGGAACGTCGTCCAGTGGGACGGCAACCAGTGGGACGGCGTCCAAGGCTGCGGGACCGGAGGCCGGGGGAGCGGGCGCGGGGGAGGAGCCGGCCTTCGGCTTCGGCTTTTCGGACTTCGGAAGTTCCGAGGAAGGGAAGGACTTAGGGGCGGGCGCCGCGGAGGAAGAAAAGGGAGGTAACTCCCGGCTGGGCGGGGCGCTCACCGAGGAAGCCTTCGCAACGTACCTTGCCAAGGCCCTCGCCATGTCCGACCGTAGGGACCTTGGCGCCGCGGACCTGGCGGCGAACCTGAAAAAGGCGATGAACTACAAGGGCGCTGCGTATTACGAAGTGCCTGTGGATCCGGCTCGATATGGACTTCTCGACGCGGAAGGCCTCAAGGGCCTGGTATCCAACTACCTCGTCCTCCTCTCCGGGGACATTTCGGCCTTCGCGGACGATCCCTTGGAGCCCTCTTCCATCGTCATGAAAATACAACTCAGGACCTTGGGCCAGAGGGACACCGACGCGGCCTTGGAAAAGATGCGCGCCTATGTGGAGGACAATTTCCCCAAGAATGTGTCGGTCACCATCGGCGGCACGGCGTTGGTGGAAAGGTCCCTCAACAATCTGGTTGTGCAGTCCCAGCTTGTTTCCCTGGCCGTTTCCCTGGCCTTGGTCTTCGTGATCCTCTCGGTCTATTACCGATCCCTGGTCGCGGGGCTCATTGGACTGGCTCCCCTGTCCATTTCGATCCTCGTGAATTTCGCCGTCATGGGCTGGACGGGCATCAAGCTCAACATAGGCACGGCCATGGTGGCGAGCATCGCCGTGGGGGTTGGCATCGACTATACCATCCACTACATGGCCGCCTACCACAACGAATTCCTGGCCACGGGGGGAAAGGGTGATTTCCTTAGGAGGACCTTCAAGGATTCCGGCAAGGTGATCCTCATGAACGCCGCATCCGTAGGCCTCGGCTTCGCCGTCCTCGCCCTCTCCCAGTTCAACATCCTGGCTGACCTGGGGAAGCTCATACTCCTGACCATGGCCACGAGTTCCATAACGAGCCTTACCCTGCTTCCCGTTCTCCTCGCCTATTTCGACCCGGCGTTCATCCGAAGGCCCCTGCCCTCGGAAAGGAAGGCCGAAACGCTACCGGAGGTTATCCAATGAAGTCGTCCAAGCGAAGCGCCGCGGCATCCGCCGCG
>JBFLXC010000157.1:0-6044 GCA_040757435.1 Spirochaetota bacterium
AAACGAAGAGGCCGTCCTTCCCGAAGGAAGGACGGCCTCTGTTCGCCGTACGACGCCGCCTAGGCGGCTGTCTGCACTTCCTTCGACCCCCTTGCGGGGATAATAATCGAGGAAATTACGACAATGACGCCGACCCTGGAGCTTCGCTTCATGATTCTATGAGTAGTAAACGACAGGGAAAGCATTGTCAATCCCGGTTCCCGGCCGAATCTTGGATTTTTATGCAATCTTTGCGATTTCTCGATCCGACCCTTGACAACTCCGGAAGGAATGTAATTTACTCTCCCCTATCATGGCACGCAGCGCCCGCATCGGCATCATTATTATTTCCTCCATTATTATTATCCCCCCCGGGGAGAAGAGGGAAGAATAGACTGCCGGTCGCAAGGCGACGAATAGGCCGTTCTTCCTTCGGGAAGGACGGCCTTTTTTTTAGTCACTTTATGGGACCGCCGTAGGCGGGGACCCCATAGAGTTGACCATGACTAAAGGAGCCGCAACGTGGAGAGAACGGGAGCGCAGATGATCGTGGAAGCCCTGAGGCTGGAGAAGGTCGACACCGTCTTCGGCTATCCCGGCGGCGCGGTCATCCCCATATTCGACGCCCTCTACGACGCCCCGGACATTCGGGTTGTCCTCACCCGCCACGAGCAGGCGGCGGTCCACGCCGCGGACGGCTACGCCCGCGTCACCGGAAAGGTCGGGGTCTGCATAGCCACCTCCGGCCCTGGGGCCACCAACACGGTCACAGGCCTGGCCACCGCCCGCTTCGACTCCGTTCCCCTGGTCTGCATAACCGGCCAGGTCAGCACCGCCATGATAGGCAACGACGCCTTCCAGGAAGCCGACACGGTGGGGATAACCCAGCCGGTAACCAAGCACAATTATCTCGTGACCAAGCGGGAAAATCTCGCGGAAGTCCTGAAGAAGTCCTTCTTCCTGGCCGCCAACGGCCGTCCCGGCCCTATCGTCGTGGACGTGCCCAAAGACATCCAGAACCAAGTCCTGGAGGATACCTATCCCGAGTCCGTTTCGATCCGGGGCTACAAGCCTGTGGACCGTGCGGACCCCAAGGATTTGCGCGTCCTGGCCGATGCCTTGGCGAAGGCGGAAAGACCCCTCTTTTTCCTGGGCGGGGGCCTTGTCATCGCCGACGCGGCCCAAGCCTTCCGCAAGGTCATGCGCGCCACAGGCTCCCCTGCGGTGACTTCGCTCATGGGCATCGGTGTGGTGGACTCCCGGAATCCCCTCAACCTGGGCATGCTGGGCATGCATGGGGCGATCGCAGCCAACAAAGCCCTCTCCACCTGCGACCTCCTTGTGGGCCTGGGGGTCCGTTTCGATGACCGGGCCACGGGCGATGTCGCCCGCTTCGCCCCCGATGCGACCATAGCCCACGTGGACATTGACCCCTCCTCCATAGGACGGAACGTGGAAGTGGACATCCCTGTGGTGGGGGATCTACGCACCGTTCTGGACGATCTCCTGCCTCTCCTGCCCCCGTATCCCGAGGCCGGAAGGCTGGGACCCTGGCTTGCGGAAATAGAGGAATTCAAAAAGCTGGAGAGTGATTTTGCCTCCCGGGAATCCAAGGACGAAGCCGGGCTTCCCAGCCCCCGCGAAGTTCTTGCGACCATGCGGGATGTATTTCCCGATTCTGTGGTCGCCACCGAGGTGGGGCAGAACCAGATGTGGGCCGCCCAATACCTGGCGTTTTCGTCCTCACGGCGTTGGCTCACCTCTGGCGGCCTGGGCACCATGGGCTACGGCTTCCCTGCCGCGATGGGGGCCCAGGCCGCGGACACCGACAGGCCGGTGCTGGTTGTTGCCGGGGACGGATCCTTCCAGATGAACATCCAGGAGCTGGCAACCTGTGTGCAGGAAGGCCTGCCTGTGGTTGTCCTCGTCCTGAACAACGGCTACCTGGGCATGGTGCGCCAGTGGCAGGAACTCTTCTACAAGCGGCGATATTCATCCACATGCAGCCAAGCCCAGGCAAGCTGCCCCAGGGGTTGCAATACGCCGGGAGAGCATTGTCCGCCCTACATACCCGATTTCGCCGGCATAGCCAAGGCCTACGGCGCCCTTGGATTCAAGACCGAAACCCTGGCCCAGCTTAAGGTGGCGGCGATGACCGCCCGCGATTCGCGCCGCCCCGCCGTCATCGATTGCAGGATATCCCGAGAAGCCAACGTATGGCCCATAGTCCCCCCCGGAAAGGGCAACGACCAGATGCTGTACGAAGGCGTTTCCGTATAAAGGAGGATCACATGACCCATACCGTATCGTTGCTTGTCGAAAACCACGAAGGCGTCCTGTCCCGCATTGCGAGGCTTTTCGACGGACGCGGCTATCGATTGATGAGCCTCACCACCAGCGCGACCGCCGACGACTGCGAAAATCGCATAACCTTGGTGGTGTCGGGAGCGCACAACGCTCTGGAAAAAGTCGAGAAGCAGCTGGAGAAGTTCATCGACGTCATCCACCTCGAAGTGCGCTGCGACCACGCCCCCGTCAACGCCTCCTGACCACGCGGAAGCCTATCCCAAGGTCCTTGGTTTCGGGCTTTGCGGCCGAGCCGAGGGCTATGCGGGAAAAGGCCGAAGCGTTGTACCAGCCGCCGCCGCGTATCGCCTTGGCTTCGCCCGAGGCCGGTCCGGTCGGCTCCGACCTGGGCTGGCCGTCGAAGGGTCCGTACCAGTCCCAGCACCATTCCCAAACGTTGCCCGACATATCATGCAATCCGAGCTCGTTGGGCGACAGCGAAGCCGTCGGCTTCGTGCCGCCGCCCGAGTTCGCCTCGTACCAGGCCACCTTGGAGGCGTCCTCGGCTCCGGCGAAGGCCGTCCCCTTTCCGACTTGGCCGCCGCGGGCGGCGAACTCCCATTCCGCCTCCGTTGGGAGGCGATAGCCGCTCTTGGAGAAATCCGCCGCCACCCGGGCGCCGTCGATGGAGTACACCTTTTCAAAGCCCTCCAACTCCGATAGGGCGTTGCAGAAAGCGACAGCGTCGAACCAGGACAGATTTTCCACCGGGCGCGCGCCTGCGTCCGCCTCGGCTCCGAAGACGGAGGGATTGGCTCCCATGACCTTCTTGTATTGGTCCTGGGTCACCTCGGTCTTTCCCATGAGGAAGGATGATACCTTGACCTGGTGGGGAGGCCGCGAATCCGCCTCCGCGGAGCTCATGGAAAAGCTTCCTCCCGGAACCAGGGCCATGGGAACCAAGGTGGGGGAGCCTGAGAAGGAAAGTCGGGAAGATACTCCCGACTGAACCGCCACCGAGGTCTTCCAAGGCTTGAAATCCGGGGCCAGCACTGCGATTGCCAGTTCCCCGGCCTTAAGGGTGAGGCGCGGGCGTGGTTCGGGAACCAAGGCTCCATCCACGTAGACCAAGGCGTCCTTCGGAACAGCCTCCAGCTCCAGATAGGCCACGTCGTCCCCGGCGCGAAGGGTCTTGCTTTCCCCGAAGCGCACCGATACTTCGACTTCCTTCCATCCATAGGGATAGCCGTCCCAGACGAAGGCCACCCTGTGGGTACCCTCCTCCACCGCGATTTCGACGGGGCAGGTTCCCAGGACCCGTCCGCCCAGCTTCGCGACCGTTCCGGGCAAGGCGCTCTCAAGGAGAAGCCTGGGCATGCCCAGCCTGGTCGTCAGATCGTCGGCGCGTACTCCGAATACGGGCCTGGGTTCTCCGCCCGAGGCGTAGGTCTTTCCGCCCGCGGCATCGAACAGCGCGGCCCTGCGGATGGTCACCGACAGATTCGGGCTGCCCGGCATCCTTGAATACGAATACTCCAGGCGGGCGGCTAGTCTGCCCGAAGCCAAGGCGGCGGCGAACTCACGATATGCGGCGCCGACGTCCTTTTCGTTGAGAATCGAGTAGTCGAAATTGGCCACGTAGGGGAAATCCTTTTCCGATGATATCACCTTGATGGGCCATAGCTTTCCGTCCCGGTCGTAGCTTCCCGCCTGGAATGTCACCGCCGGCCCCTGGACATAGTAGGAGGCGGCGGCGAATTTCGCCTTCGCGTCCTCGTGGGCGGCCGCGAGGGCGCCCGCCCTGAGATTCTTCTCCGCATCCAGAAGGGCTGAGTACCTGGCGAGGTCCTCGGCCTTCGCTTTCTCGATGGGAGAAAGCAGCGGCGCCAGGCGCCGCTCCAGATCGGCGGCGTTTTCCCAGTCCTCCATGGGATTGGCGTCACGGAGCGCCTTCGCCCTGGCGTCGTAAAGCGCCGCCGCCTGGCGGAGCCCCTCGGCCTTGTCCCTGTCGAAGCGAAGCGCCATGTCGTTCCTCGCCCTCTCCAGGGCGTCGATCCTCTGAAGGTATTCCGGCACCTCGAGCCTTTGCCCCGGGGCGATCCGATACTCCGAAAGGGTTCTGTCCGCTTCCGCCTCCGCGGCTTCGGCCCGCCGCCGCTGGGCTTGCTCAAAGGCCTGGGCTTGCTCCGAGGCAGGGTAGAGGCTCCCAAAACGCTCCAGGTAGCGGGAGGAAGCGGGGGCGGCGGGCTGGGCCGCCGGGCCTATGACCACCGCCGCTGCGGGTGGAAGGCTGGGAGCCGCGGGAACGGCAGGTTGGGATTGGGGTTGGGGCGCCGAGGCCTGGGGGTTTGCTGGTAGCGCGACCGCAGGCTGCGGGCCCGCGATCTGCGCCACCACGGGCTGGGTGTTCGCGGTCTGCGCGACCGCAGAAGCGCCACCCGCGGGCTGCACGGCGGCAGGCGCCGGGACCGAAGTCGCAGGGACCATGGTCTCGGCTATGCGCGCCGGGGCGTCCACCTGGATCGTCCTCTTCGCCTGCTGGAAGCCCTCGCCGGAGAAAACGAGGTTCCGGAGCCCGGGCTCCAGGTAGACCGAAGCGGGGGTCCGCCCCAAATCCGCTCCGTCCGCGGAGACAGCGACGCCCTGGGGCGTCGAATCGATTTCAACGAGATAGGTGCTCTTGGCCGATATCGTGCGGGTGGCGAAATCCGCCGCCACCACCACCGTGGCCTCCGGCCTCAGGTCGAACTCCACCGCGAGGGCCCGGGCGGAGCGTGAGTAGACGCTTATCCTCCGTCTTCCCGCCTCAACGCCGGAGATCTTCACGTCCGTCAGGTGGTCTATCTTCCTGCCGTCCAGCTCCACGTTCGCCAGGGCGGGAACGCTCCTCACCAGAATGGTTCCCGACTTGAGGACGGCCCAGGAACCGGTGACGCTCAACGGCTCGCTGACCATCCTGGGGGGATTGGCGGTGAGGATATGGATGGCGTAGCCGTCCCGGGGAACGGAGACTTGGATGTCCGGCTGGAAGCTGTAGCCCGGATATTCGAACTTTAAGCCGTAGGTTCCAGGGGGAGCCGGGATCCGCAGCACGCTGTTCGTCCCGAAGGGAACCGCGGTCGTCACACCCTTCTGGGCCCCGTCCACGAAAACCTTGACCCCTGGCAGGGTGGATTGGATTTCTATACCCGTATCCGCGGAAAACGCCGGAGCCGCCGCGGCCAGGCATAGGGCGAAGACAAGGGTGAAGGAACGGTGAAAAACCTGCGCGAAGCCGAATCTTTTTTTCATGGAAGCCTCCGGATGCAGCCCATCAGGCACTTTATCCTGGGAGTATAGTATCCGGAGGAAAGATTCGCAACAATTCAACCGCCGTCGGCAAAGACGTAGGGACGGACCGACCTATAGATGCGCCCGCACAACCTCCAGGAGCTCGGGCAGGTCCATGCCGATCTCAGCGAGATGCTCGGGCGTGGGCACGCCCTGGGATGACCAGCCCCGTCGCTTGTAGACTGCGTCGACAAGGGACTCGTACTGGGATTCGCGGTATTTCCTTGTGGAGGCCATCTTTTCGGCCAGGGTCATGGCCTTGGGATCCAGGCCTCGGCTTGCCAACTGCTTGTCGTAGCGCTCCTGTCGGGAGAGGTATTCCTTTTCCGTCACGGGGCCCATGGCCCTGTAGGGAGGGTAGTCGTCCTGCCTGAGCCCGTGGCCCATGCGGAGGTTGAAGACCCGCTGGAAATTGTAGACCCTCTCGGACTGTCGGATCAGATCCTCGG
>JBFLXC010000158.1:0-5989 GCA_040757435.1 Spirochaetota bacterium
CCAACCCAGTAGTATCCCGATCCGAGCGCTTCGGGATTTATTGCCGCTGCCATCGCCGACGCTCCTCTTACGATTTGATTATCGTACAACGTAGGTCATTCTATTACATCGAAGCGATGGAAGAAAGACTTTGGATAATTTTTCATTTGACAGCCAAAAAAGGCGAGAGTATGCTTATCCATCCATTTTTTTGCAGGAGGACTGCATGACGACGTTGATTGCGTTGATTGCCCTCGTTGTCTACCTTGTGTTTTATTTCACCTACGGCAAGGTGCTGCGAGACAAGCTCTTGAAGAGCAAGGACGCCCCAAAGGCCCCGTCCGAACGACTCCAGGATGGCGTGGACTACGTACCCACTTCAAAGTACGTCCTCTTCGGCCACCATTTCGCGTCCATCGCGGGAGCCGGACCCATCACCGGCCCTGCCATGGCGGTAGCCTGGGGCTGGCTCCCCGGCTTGCTGTGGATCTGGTTCGGCAACATTTTCCTTGGCGCCATCCACGACTACCTGGCCCTCACCGCCTCGGTGCGGTACGACGGCAGGTCCGTCCAGTTCGTAGCCCAGGACCTTATCGGCAAGAAAGCGGGCAAGACCTTCGGATGGTTCACCCTCTTCCTCTGCATCCTGGTTGTCGCGGCCTTCGGCGACATAGTCTCCGGCCAGTTCGCGGCCGACGGCCGGGTATTCTTCTCCTTCGTGTTCTTCTGCGTGGCCGCCGTCATCGCCGGCTACTTCATGTACAAGACCAAGCTGGGATTGAGCTGGGGATCGGTGATCGGCATCGTCCTCATCATCGTGGCCTTCTGGCTGGGAGACAAGTTCCCGGTCAAGTGGTCCAAGGATGTCTACTTCGCCATCATCTTCGTCTACATCGTCCTGGCTTCTACCCTTCCGGTCAACCTTCTTCTCCAGCCAAGGGACTATCTCTCTTCCTTCTTCCTCTACTTCGGCCTCGCCGTAGGCGGCATCGCGGCCCTCATCAGCTTCCAGCCCCTCACCGCCATCCCCGCCTTCACCTCCTTCAGCGCCAAGCTGATAGGCCCCGCGGGAGCGCTGCAGCCCAGCCCCTTCTGGCCGACCGTACCCCTCATCATCGCCTGCGGAGCCCTGTCGGGCTTCCACGCCTTGGTCGCCTCGGGAACGAGCTCCAAGCAGCTTAAGCAGGAAAAAGACGCCCTCTTCGTAGGATACGGCGCCATGCTCGTGGAAGGCTTCCTCTCCACCCTGGTCATCGTCTCCATCGCCGGATTCGGCGGCGCGGCCCTGGGCGACAAGCTCATGACCACTCCCGCCCTGGGACGTTTCGTCCAGTCCTTCGCCACCATGGTCAGCACCAAGCTTCCCTTCCTTCCCAAGAGCTTCATGACCCTCTTCGCGGCTGTCTGGGTTTCCACCTTCGCATTGACCACCTTGGACACCACCAACCGCCTGGGCCGCTACCTGGTACAGGAAATGGCACTGCCTCTCAAGGAAAAGAGCCCCGGCGCGTTCAAGCTCTTCTCCAACAAATGGGTAGCCTCGGTAGTCATCGCCTTCGTGGGTATCTTCCTCGCCAGGTCCGGCGGCTACACCGTCCTTTGGCCCGCCTTCTCCGGCGCCAACCAGCTCCTCGCCTCGGTGGTCATGCTCACCGTTGCAGTCTGGGTTAAGAAGAAGCTCAACCCTGCCTATCTCATGTCGGTGTTGATTCCCGCCGTCCTGCTCTGGGTGACAGTAACCTGCGCCCTCATCTGGTACGAAGTGGTGATCATCCCCGTATTCTTCCGCGACATGGCGAAGACCATGAACGTGATCACCGGCAGCGTCGTCGGCGCCATCACCCTCTTCATGCTCATCCTCAACTTCATCATGATCGGCGCGTTCTTGAAGAATTGGAAAACCGGAGAGATAAAGGCCTGATAGCGCGTTCCGCTCATATAGCGGCCTACGCTGGGGCTGCCTCGGATGATCCGAGGCAGCCTTTTTTTTATCACTTCTCCCTTCGAACCTCCGAGGCGCTCGCCCGAGGCGCGCGCCCAAAGGGACTCGCTTGCGCCAAGGCATGCGAACATATATACTCACCCGGAAGGGAGGCCTAATGCCCGCTCGAATCGGCCGCATGGTAAAATCGGCGCTCAAGGTCATGGCCCAGGTCCATCGGGAAAAGGCCACTGGGATGCTGGAGTTCGAACTGAAGGAACTGGAAAACATCTTCGCCCTCCTGATCCTGGGCGGCTTCGCCGGCCTTCCCTCCCCCCCTTCGCCCATAGCGGTCGAGCTGCTCCCCTACCTTGAAAGGGAATTGACCATCCTCCTGTCCCGCACCGACCTCTCCCAGGATCCTCTTGGCGTCCTCATGGGCATGCTTGAAATTGATTAAGGAGACTTTGTGAAATCCACTGCGTTCTTCCTTGGCAAGGGAGGTGTGGGCAAGACAACCCTCTCCAGCGCCTTCGCCGTTTCAATGGCCCGCTCGGGGAAAAAAGTGCTCATCGCCTCCCTGGATCCGGCGCACAACCTTGGCGACGCCCTGGGCTGCAAGCTAGGCGGAGAGCCCAAGGAGGTTGAACCCCGGCTTTCCGCCCTTGAGGTGGACCTGGCCAAATGGGTGGACACCTACCTGGAGGAGAGCAAGGAACAGCTTAAGTCCACCTATTCCTACAACCTCACCCTCAACATGGATTCGTTCTTCTCGATCCTGAAGTATTCTCCAGGCACCGAGGAATACGCTGTGCTTTGGGCGATAGAAGACATCCACTGCCGCCTCGCCCCGGATTACGACCTCGTGGTCTTCGACACTCCCCCTACCGCCCTTTCGCTGCGCTTCCTTTCACTACCCGCCATCTCCGGGCTTTGGGTCGCCGAGCTGACGAAGCTTAGGGAACGGATCCTGGAGCGCCGCCAGACCATCACGCGCCTCAATCCCGAATCCCCCGTGGCTTCAAGCTGCGTGGACAAGGACGACGACAAGGTATATGGGAAGCTGCGGAACATACGCTCGAGGCTGGCCGCCCTGAATGTGCTCTTCTCGAAGGAAAGCTTCATAAGCGTCATAGTCAATCCCGACGAGCTCTCCGTGTTCGAAGCGTTGAGGATACAGGAGGAGCTGACCCGGCTTAAGATTCCTGTCTCCGCGGTGTGCGTGAACAAGCAAGGCGTCTCCGACGCAGCATGGTCGCAGCACAAGGAATTGTCGGGACTCCCCCAGTTCCAGTTCGACTTCACCCGGGAAGGGATAACCACCCGGGAGGATCTTGCCGCCATCGGCGTCGAAGCCTTGGCGCGGCATTTCTCAAGGAAAGGATGATAGACATGGAAACCTTGCTTGTTGTCGCAATCTCCGCGTTGGGAATAGCAGCTACCCTGCGCTACTTTTTCGGAGTCAAGAAAAACCGCTGGCTGGGTAAAAAAATGTCCTCCCAGGCGGAATCGGTCTTCGCCCCCAAGGACAGCGAGTATGTCAACATAGGGGGGGCGATCGGCTACAATTTCACCTACAAGCTGCGGGATCCCTGGAAGGAGATGAAGGGTACCTTCACTCTCTTCCCTCGGCACTCCCTGATCTACATGCCCATTTCCCTTCTCATAGGAGGGGCGGATAGATTTTTCGCCAACCTTTATTGCGAAAAGAAGTTGGCGGGAGAAGGGCATATCGTGGAGGCGCGACACTTTCGCAGGGCCAAGATCGAGGGCTTGGAATCCATGCGGAAGCAGGAAGTGTCGAAGGATGGGAGGACTTTCGTCCTGTTATGGAGGCATGGCGACCTTGAATCCGCCCTGCGCCGCACCTTGGACCAGTTCCCCAATCCCTCAATCCTCTCCCATTTCTGCTGCTTTTCGGAAACCAAGAGTTTTTTCATATATTTCAAGCCTAAGAGCGGGGAGATCGAAGCCGACTTGAAGGCCTTTGTCCAGGCCGCGCCTGAATATTTCCGCTGACCGCCCCGCGAGGAGACTCCCATGGACGCTGTCTTGAAAGAAAAGATCGACGCGGCCCTGTCCCGGGTCAAGGAACCCCAGTCCGAGGTTCCAATCGTAGACTTGGGCCTCGTGCACAACATAAACATCAACGCGGAAGAAAAAAGGATCAGGATCGACCTTGCCATAGGCACCTGGAGGTTCCAGTGCCCGGCCTGCTCGGCCATCAACGGCGTGCTCAAGGACAGCATCATGCGGAGGCTGCGGGAAGAGTTCGAAGGCGAGTTTCCGGGCTTTTCGATCCAGATCGAATAACAATTTTTTAACAATAAATTAATAAAATGTACTTTTAACGATTGCTTTTTCAGCCGCGCCGTGGAATCATGGCTCCGTTTATCCAAGCGCCGACTTCCTGGCGGCGCCAATGGCTTTTGGCACGGAGCGCTATCCCATGAACCTGTACCACATCCTGGACCTTCTCGGAGGCCTGGCGATCTTCCTCTTCGGAATGACGATGATGAACTCGAACCTCACGGCCCTGGCTGGCGCGAGGCTCAGGAACATCATGATCGTCCTGACGAAGAACAAGTTCCGCGGCTACCTGACGGGCTTGGGCGTCACGATCCTCAACCAGTCCTCCTCGGCCACAACCGTACTCGAAGCGGTCCTGGTGGGCGCGGGCCTCATGACCTTCAACCAGAGCCTCGCAGTGACCCTTGGGGCCGAGCTCGGCTCCACCTTCCTGAGCCAGCTTTTCGCCTTTCCCAAGATAACCCGTCTGGCCACCCTCTTCGTAGCCCTTGGGTTTTTCTACTATCTGCTGGCGAAGAACAAGAAGCACAAGAGCCTGGCCAACACCATCCTTGGTTTCGGCCTCCTCTTCCTGGGCATGGACATGATGTCCAAGGCCATGGAACCCCTCAAGACCTCGGAAATGTTCCGCAACCTCATGGTCCAGGTCGAGACCCCGATCCTGGGCATCCTCGTGGGCCTCCTGTTCACCATGATCATCCAGTCCTCGGGGGCGACCTCGGGCCTTGTGATCGCCCTTGCGATCACCGGCGCCATCAACCTCGCCCAGGCGGTGCCCATCAATCTAGGCGCCTCAATAGGCACCTGCATCACCGCCATACTGGGAAGCCTGAGCCTCAACAAGGAGGCGAAGCGAAGCGCCTACATCCATGTGCTTTTCCAGACCATCGGCGTGGCGATCGCCTTCATCCTCTTGTCAATTCCCCTTGGCGGCGACAGGCTCTACCTCTTCCTGGCCAAGGAGATCACGGCCTTGCTTACCGGGGAGAGGGACAACCTGCCCCGGCAGATCGCCATGGCCCACACACTCATGCCTGTGATAAACCATCTTTTTGTGATCCCCGCCCTCCCCATCATCGTCCGCGTCTTCAACAGGGTATTCCCCCCCGAGCCGCCCAAGGAGGTCTTCGAAGCCCAGTACCTGAACGAGGCCATGCTCTCCGAGCCCTCCGTGGCCCTGTACCAGGTGAAGAAAGAAATCCTGAGGATGGCGCCCATCATAGCCGCCATGCTTGAAAATGGGCGCCGCATCTTCGTGGAGCGGGACCTGGAGATTTCAAAGGCCATCAAGAACGAGGACAAGATGGTGGACACCCTGCGCAGGCAGATCGTCCTCTATCTCTCCAAGATCGCCAAGCAGCCCTTGACGGAAGGGGAGAGCAGGCTTCAGATCTCCTATCTTTTCCTGGCCGCGGAGCTTGAGAACCTTGCTGACGTGGTTGAGAGGAACGTCCTCGACAGGGCGAAGAAGCTCCTGAACAAGGACCTTCGGTTTTCGGAGGAGGGGCTGGAGGACATCCAAGCCCTGGCCAGGATCGTGGCTGGAAACTTCGGGAAAGTGATGGCATCCTTCGAGAAGGACGATCCTTCCGGAGCACGGGAGGTCCTGGAGGGAGCCCAGAAGTCTTGGGAGCTGCAGAGCGAATTCCGGAGGAAGCACTTCAACCGCCTCAACCAGGGCGTCCAGGTATCCATAGAAACCACGGAGATCCACATGGACCTGCTCAACCACTTCCACAGGATCAACAGGCACATCTACCACCTGGCCCAGACCATGGT
>JBFLXC010000159.1:0-5969 GCA_040757435.1 Spirochaetota bacterium
GCATTCTTCAATCTTTCACCTCCTGTTCCGCCGGCCCTATCATCCAAGATGCTGGTGGAAAGTGCATCCTCGGTGGAGTATTTCGACCTGGACGACAAACCAGGGGACGCCATGGTTCTGAAGGGTCCATTGCGGCTGACCATGGCTACGGACGATGGAGTCACCCACAAGGTGTCGGCTAAGGAAATCCTTTTCAATCGCGGCGAAAACATCGTCGCAGCCACGGGAAACGTGGTCTACTCCAGGATCGGAAAGGGCAGGGAGGATGAGTTCCGGGGGGAGAAAATCCTCATAGACCTGGACAGCTATTCCGGAGTCTTCATCGATGGATCATACGACATGGCGCCCACGGGGACTCTTCAGAGGAGCATGACCTTCGCCTTCCAGTCCCTCGCCCGCCGCGGCTCCGAACTCAGCGTCCTGGAGGACGCCCGGGTGACGGCGTGCGACGAATCTCCGCCGCACTACCACATCAGGGCGGCCAAGGTATGGCTTTTTGAAAACGGGGACTGGGCGGTTTCGAACGCTACCCTCTATGTTGGCGTCGTGCCGCTATTATGGCTTCCCTTCTTCTACTACCCAGCGGACGAAATCATATTCCATCCCGCGATAGGGTATGCGAGCCGGGAGGGAAGCTATGTTCAAACAACCACGTATCTCATAGGAGAGCGCAAGGCTTTGAGCGCGGATAGTTCCAGCCTATCCCTTTTGGAGAGCGCCCCATCGGGAGAAAAGACCTACAGCGGCATTTTCATCCAAAGGAAAACAGCGGAGAAGGATCAAGTCGCCGCCGCTGGCGAAGGAGAGGGACAGGTCGGCGATTCATTGAAAGTCCTAGCCGACTTCTACTCCGCCCTGGGCGTCCATCTCGGGGCGGAAGGAAGCTTCTCCTTCTCAGGCAAGGAAAGCCTCTCATTCTCCGCGGGCTTGGGAATCTCCAGATCCCTGTTTCTCCAATCCAACGGCTACTACTCACCATTCGACGCCGCAAACAGCTATGCCTCGACCTGGAATCCTTCCAACTTCCTTGGAGTGGACCTGCCTTTCCGCTTCGGATTCCTAGCCAAATTTGGCAGCGCCGGGACGATGGGGCCTTTGCGCTATTCCCTCAGCCTCGAGGCTCCGTTGTTTTCGGATCCTTACTTCGAGCAGGACTTCAGGAGAAGAAGCGAATCCTCTTCAATCATATCGATCTTCAGTTCCAAGGCGCCTACGGTGGCGAAGCGGAGCACCATGACCCAATCCCTCCTGGGCAGCCTTTCCTGGACAGCTCCGGCAGGCGCAACCCAAAGATTCCTTGGCAGCGCAAGCCTGAGCAGGTTCGCGAGCCAGGCGGTCTGGAATTCCAAGGCCCAATCCAGCTCCGGCCTGACCACCCAGGAAAAGCGCCTTTTATCCGCGGATCCCCAGAGGGAATTCTTTTATCCCGACAGCCTCAAGCTGGCGGACGCGGCCCTCCAGCTTTCAGGAACCTTGGCCACCGTCTCAGTCCCTGGGAAAGACGGCAGCCAGGGAGAAAAATCCTTTTCCGCCACCGTTGGGTGGAGCATGTCCGGTTCTGGAACAGTGGAAGAAAAATTCAGGTCTTCGGCGTGGCAGAAACCGGAAGATGTGGACGCCTCGCTATCCTATCTCCTCCTAGGCTACAAAGGGACGGCCCAGGTGAACGCCCAGGCTTCGGCATGGGGAAATTTCGCCACACTGAAGACAAGTCTTGGCATGGCACTCCAAGACCAGGAAAGACCGTACCTCTTCGACGACAGGACAAGCCCCTCGACGGTCCATCCGTATAGACTCGCAGACTGGGCCTATAGATCCGCCTCCAGCGACCTGAGCAATACAGTCACCATCGCGCCGATCCAAGGAAATTCCCCCTTCGCCTCCACGAACCTGTCGTATACCCTGGGCGCCAGCCTGTTCAAATTTCGTTACGCGGGCTTGGACGGCTCGGGACTGACTGCCAGCCCCCGTTATGAAACCCTCTGGGCGGATTGGAGCGCCCAGTCCATCGGCAGCCACTCGGCCACTGCATCCATCGGCTACGCGCCCAAGGGAGGAGCGGTTCAACAGCTGAGCCTTTCAGCGACCTTGCCGCCTTTAACCGAGAAATACAGTCTTGGCTACAGCCTGGCCCATCGCTTCGTCCGGGCTTCCCTCCAAGGAGCCCTCGCCCGCCCGGTGGGCGGCGACGAGCTTTCTCCCTCCTTGCTCAGCGCTTCCTTAGGGATAGGCGCCAGTCCCTATCCCTTGGCCAAAGTTGATTTCTCCTGGGACTTCAATGCCTCGGCGCCGCTGTCCATCGGAGCTTCCATGGAATACCGCAGCGCCAAGGCGAGCTTCATTGCCAAGAAGTCCAAGGGTTACGCTTTTTCGTCCGGCCTTTGGAGCCTGGATGGAACGGATTACTTCCGACCCTATGAAACAAGTTTCTCCTGGTCGCCCAGCCTGGGGCGGGGAGGGGAGAAGGAGCCCCCAGGCGAGGTCGAAGCTTTGCGATTCTCCTTCAAGCCCACCTTCTCATACGTACAGAATTTCGTCCGGTATACGGAATCAACATTGAGCCTGGGCTTGGACCTGAGCCTCGCCAGCGCGGACGGAACCTCCCTCAAGTTCTCAAGCTCCACGGCGAATCGTTCAGCATGGCGCTATTGGACAGGGCTCTTTCCTGAAAGTCCGGGGTTCAATCCCGACGATTACGCCAGGTCGCTCTTCGGCGATATCGCCGATTCTCTTTCCATCTGGGATTCCGGAGCCTTGCGCAGGACCCTGTTCAAGCTGAGCTCCCTCTCCTTGGAGTTGGGCCAGGACCTGCACGACTGGACCCTCAAGGCCGGCTTGGCCATGAATCCAGTCCTCATAACCCCCGATGCCGGTAGGCCGTATTACCAGCTTGACTTTTCCTTCAGCCTCTCTGTGGCGTGGAAGGATATTCCGGAACTGAAGACCAGCCTCCAGTTTGAGGAAGGTGAATTCCAGTGAACCTTCCCCCAAGGCGCTCAGATGTACAAAGTTCTTCCATCTACGTATACTTTAAGCAAGGATCGGGGCTTGGCGCCTCGGGGCAGGAGAAATCTTGAGTTTTGAAAGCATCGTGCTGGACGACACGTCTATCATTTCCGAACTTTGCGGAGCGAACGACTACAACCTCGGCGTCATGGGAAACCTCTTGGGAACAAGAGTCTACAGCCGGGGGAACGAGCTTGGCATAGAATCCTCGGAACCAAAGACCCGGGAGCTTTTCACATCCCTGGTGAAGGCTCTGGTAAGCTCAATCGGAGACGGGATGCCGGCGACTCCGGACTTGATAATCGCCCTTCATGCCGAGCTGACGCCCCTGGGGGACGGGGCGGGGGCGCCTTGGAACGAAAACGGCGCGAAGGCATCCTGCGATGACTTTTTTGAAACCTGCATACAGATACCAGCCGGAGGGGCGAGGGTTTTCCCAAGAAGCAAGGGGCAGGGGCTGTATCTCCGGGGCTTGGCGACCCACGACTTGAGCTTCGCCATAGGACCGGCCGGAACAGGGAAGACCTATCTTGCCATGGCTTGGGCGCTCAGGGAGCTCCTTTCAAAATCCAAGAGGAAGCTGATCCTTACCAGGCCCATCGTGGAGGCAGGGGAAAGCCTGGGATTCCTTCCCGGCGATCTGGTGCAAAAGATCAATCCCTACCTTAGGCCTTTGTATGACGCCATGGAGAGTCTCATCCCCTTTGAATCCCTCAGGAAGCTTGAGGATTCTAGGACCATCGAGGTAGCCCCTTTGGCGTACATGAGGGGGCGAAGCCTTGCCAACTGCGTGGTCATCCTTGACGAAGCCCAAAACACCACCAAGGAACAGATGAAGATGTTCCTCACCCGCCTGGGAGAAAATTCCAAGGCCATCGTCACGGGGGACATCACGCAGATCGACCTGCCCAAAAGGGTTGAATCAGGATTGGTTCATGCCCTGCAAGTCTTGGATGGAATAGACGAGATCTTGATTTCCAGGCTTGATTCCAGGGATGTAGTCCGCAGCAAGCTCGTAAGGAAAATCATAGAAGCCTATGAAAAAGAGTGATTCGCCCTGGCGCCGCCTTGGCGCAGCCTTAGGCTCCATATCGCCCAGGGATAGGTTCATCATCCTCAATTTCCTCGCCGGCCTCTTGGCCGCCGCCATCGCCCTCGTTTCATTCGGTCCGGGAGCGATGGCAGTGCGGAGGAATTTCGAGGGCATCAGTCCCGGAGCCATCGCCGAAAGGGATATCATCGCGGGGAAGGATGTCATCTATGTTGATGGAGAAGCCACAAAGCTCAGGATAGACGCGGAGGAACGATTGGTCTTGCCAGTGTTCAATCTCGACAACGGAATCACCACTCGCAAGATACAGCAGTTCAAGGATTTCCAGGAAGAGTTCCGCAGGCTGATGGATCAGAACGTTGCCCTGGACACGGCGATCCTCATGCTTCAGAGCAAGTTTCCAGGAACACTGGATGCCGAATTGCTTGCATCCCTGGCGACTTCTTCCTTGAAGTCCCAAATACTTGTCTACGCCGACGACATCCTCTCGGGAGTCTTGGTGGATGGGATTTTCAGCCTCCCTTCTGAGGGATTGTCCAGGTACAACCAGGATTACGTAGAGCTCAAGCGTAGCATCGGAGAAAGGACTGAGTTCGAACAAAGGCCCAGGACGGCCATGGTGACCAAGGCCAACTTGAAGGAAGCCATAGAAGGGGAGGCGGCGAAGAAATACTTGGCCAGGCCTCTTGCGGCCTTGGTGGCAGGTTTGGTGGAGAGCTTCGCCGTCCCCAACGCCTTCTTCGACGAAGCTTTGTCATCCTCCAGGATGAAGAAGGCTGTCTCCCGCGTCGAGCCGGTTACCAGAGTGGTGGGCAGGAACGAATTGCTCATCCGGAAGGGCAGCCTCGTGACGGAGGAGGATTTTCAGAGGCTTTCGTTGGTACGCCAGGCCATGTCACGTTCCGACATCGGCCTCTCCCTCCGTAGCCTCGGCTTGCTCATGTTCGCCGCAGCCCTTGCCTTCCTCCTGGTCGCGAAGAGCCCTTCGCTCCGCAATTCAGCAAGCCCCTCCACCCTTGCCTTGGGAATATACGCCGCCTTGGCCTTCTTCGTGGTTGTGGTCCTTGCCGGGCGGCTGAGCAATGGATCGTCCTCCTTGGAAGGTATTTTCGTCGTTCCGATTTCCCTTTTCTCCGGCATAGCCGCCGCATTGGCCGGCCAGGCCTTCGGCTTCGCCTATTCCGTGGTTTTGGCCTTGCTTACCGCCTCCGCCACCAACCTCAATCCATATTTCTTTGTCTTCGTGCTTCTGGCGGGCATTTTCGCCTCCTATACCATCACCACGGCCAAGACAAGGCTCGATTTGGTTAGGGCGGCGCTCCTTCAGGCAGCCTTGCAATTCGCCGCGACGATCGTCCTCGCTGTCCAGTACGAGCCGGTCCTGTCCAAGCTCCTGGCCACCGCAGGAATCTCGGCTGCCAATGGCTTCATAGGTGGAGCCTTGCTGCTCGCCCTCCTTCCGATTTTCGAACAAGGCTTCAACCTTCCAACGAAATTCAGGCTTCTTGAACTCTCCGACGTCAACGCCCCCGCCTTGAAAGAGCTCCTCACCCAGGCACCCGGCACCTACGCCCACTCCATGAACGTCGCCCACCTGGCAGAGGCGGCGGCGGAGGACATAGGAGCCAACGCACTCCTCGCCAGGGTGGGCGCCTACTACCACGACATTGGGAAGATCGAACAGCCGGAATATTTCGTGGAAAACCAAAGAGGCATGAATAAGCATGACGATATGAACCCGCGGCTTTCGGCTACGGTGATACGGAGCCACGTGAAGATCGGCATAGAAAAGGCCAGGGAGCTTAAGCTTCCCAAGGAAGTGGTGGAGATAGTGGGACAGCACCACGGCAACTCGGTGATCGCATGGTTTTATGACAAGGCCAAGCATGCCGACTCCTCAGCCAGGAGGGAG
>JBFLXC010000160.1:0-5953 GCA_040757435.1 Spirochaetota bacterium
GCCCTGAGCTTGTCCGCTCCGTGCTCCTGGGAGCCCTTTCCGAAGGAGCCTGCGTTCCCCTTGTAGACCTCGCGGACACGCCGAAGATAATCGGACAGGATTCCATGATCCTGGACCATCCTCCCCGCTCGGAGGTGAAGGCCGCGCAGACGCCCCAGGGTTTCCGCCTTCAGGAACTGCTCAAGGCGCACCGCAAGGCATCCGAGGAAGGCTGGGCCTGCACGGACGATTCCTCCCTCTGGCACCGCTACGTCGGACCCGTGCACTTCGTCCCGGGGGAGCAGGGCAACAGGAAGATAACCTATCGGGAGGACTTGATGCCCCTGGAACCAGAGAAAACCGCCTCGGCGGCGGTGGAGAGGAGGATCGGGGAAGGCTGGGACATCCATCCCTTGGCGGAAGGCCGCGCCCTCCTCCTGGGTGGATTGAAGATAGATTTTCCGAAGGGCGAGGCCGGACATTCGGACGGCGATGTCCTGTGGCACTGCGTCATGGACGCCCTCCTCGGCGCCGCGGGCCTGGGAGACATAGGTTTCCACTTCCCTCCTTCAGAGGCGAAGTGGAAGGACGCCGATTCCTCCGGATTGGCCCGGCATGCCGCCGCCCTGGTCCGCGAGAAAGGCTGGGAGATCGAGAACATCGACGCCACAGTGGTCATCGAGAAGCCCAGGCTCTCCTCATACAAGGAAACGATCCGGGAAAACATGGCCCTCGTCCTCGGGGTGGATCCGGGAAGGATTTCAATAAAAGCCAAGACCTACGAAGGATTCGGGGAGGTTGGCGAGGGAAGGGCCGTCCAGGCCAGGGCCGTTGCCCTTCTCATCCGGGAAGGCGGCAAGCCGTCTTCCTGAGGGCGTCGAAATAGGCAGAAAACCTGCCCTCCTTGGCGTAGAAGACAGCGGGAAGCCCCGGGGGAGCGTCGACCACAGCCAATCCGCCGGGATACTTCCGGGACGTCCATAGATGGACCCACTCGCCCTTGGGAAGGAGGAGTTCCCTGGCTCGGCCGGGGACGGCCCAGGGGATGGCGAGGATGAGCTCGGGACCTAACATGAGGCCGTCCTCCCTTGAGAGGAGGGCCGGATCGTCCTGGAAATACACGGAGGGGTGAGTCCAGAAGGGGATGCCTTCCCGCAGCCAGGCTTCCCGCCTGGATTTCCTATATCGTTCCAATCCCGAATAGACGGCCGCGGCCCTTAGCAAGGAAGCGGCGGATTTCGAGGTTCCAAGGTTCCGGGAAGGAAGGACCATCCAGGGAGAGAACATCGCGAGGTCGAGGGCTGCGGAGGGAGCGGACTGGGGGATCGGAACAGCGAAACCGCAGCCTTCCGACAGGATCTTGCCGATCTCGGCGCAAAGATCCGCGTCCGGGACTTCGTCGGCATCGATCCACCTGACAACCCAATTCCTATCCGCCAAGGCGCTGGGAATGGCAAGGTCCGCGACGTCCTTGGGGAGAGGAGCGGAACTCAGGCGGAGAAATTCGGCTGCCGACAACCCTTCCGGCCCCGTCCTCGGCCCGGGCCAGCGCCTCATGGAGAAGGCGGCCGTCCTGGCCAAGGCGCTCGGGCCGTCCGCCAGGGCAATGCGGAGCGAAGGGCCCGCTGCCTTGGCCTTAAGGCGCTTCTTATCCCAGGAGATGTCCACGCAACTGTCGGCGGAAAAGGATTTCCAGGGGCCCAGGCGGGAATTGACCAGGACAGTCTTCCCTCCCTCCAGGACGCCGAGGCTTGGATGGCCTTCGTCGCCGGACTTCTCCAATTCGATCCTTAGGGCTCCATCCCCGCCTTCCGGGCCGAGGGAAAAGGTCAATTCCAGGGCATCTTGCGAGCGGAAGACCTGGACCGACAGGATGCCGCCGAAGTCGAGCCTCCACCCCGGCGTGTCCGCGTCCACGATCGAACAGGGACCCGCGGCCTTCCAGGCCATTTCCTCCCCCGAGAGCTTCGCCTTGAAGCGGGAGAGAAAGGCGCCGCCTTGGGAGCCGATATAGATCGCCGGAGCGCGGGAGGAATGGCGGAGCAAGGCCTTTCCCGAGAAAAATAGGGCGAACCCGTCCATCCAGGATTCCAAGCGTACCAAGGCGAACTCCCTCCAGCGGCATACCATAGCCGAGGAAGGCGCGAATTTCAATCTGGGAACCGGGGAGACAAAGTTAATAATAATTTTTTATCGATACCTATTGACCAATTTCCACCTATCTCCTATATTCAGCCTAGCCGACCGGCGCGAAGGACAAGGTTCCAAAAGCGCCGGACCCAAGGCTTCCGGGTTGTGCCTCCTTCTCCGGAAGCCTTCTTTTATTTTTCTCCCCTACCTAGGCTCCCCTCCGCCTCCATGCCTTTCCCCGAGAGAAACAGGTATGGTTCGGAAAATCTCGATTGCAGTATGGCGAAATCCATTCTATACTAAGGCTTCGCATTTCCACTAAGTTCATGGAGGTTATCGATGAAGAAATTGTTGATCGTATCGTTCTGCCTGCTCCTCGCCGCGGGAGCCGTTTCTGCCCAGCAGAAATTCATCGCCATTGGCACGGGCGGCACAGCCGGCACCTACTACCCCTTGGGCGGAGCCATGGCCGAGATTTGGAATAAGAACATCGCTAGGATGAACGCCACCGCCCAGTCCACCGGAGCCTCGGCGGCCAACATCAACCTGCTCAAGGACGGGAAGGTCGACGTGGTCATAATCCAGAACGACGTCGGCTTCTACGCCCTCAACGGTGTCGAGCTCTTCAAGGACAAGCCCTTCAAGGACCTGCGCGGCATGGCCTGCCTCTACAACGAGACCGTCCAGCTCGTAGCCTTGGAATCCTCGGGGATCAAGACCGTCTACGACCTCAAGGGCAAGAAGGTGTCCGTGGGCGCCGCCGGTTCCGGCGTCGAAGCCAACGCCCGCCAGATCCTTGAAGCCGCCGGGCTCAGCTACTCGGACATCAAGGTCCAATACCTCTCCTTCGCGGAATCCGCCTCCAACCTCAAGGACGGCAACATCGACGCCGCCTTCACCACCGGAGGATTCCCCATCGCCGCCATCTCCGACCTCGCCATTTCCAAGAAGACCGTCCTCGTGCCGGTGGACAAGGAATTGCTCAAGAAGCTCATGGACAAGTGGTCCTTCTACGCCCCCACGGTCATCCCCGCCGGTACCTACAAGGGCGTCGACGCAGACGTTCCCTCCGTGGCCGTCAAGTCCATGCTCGCGGTGAGCGCCAAGATCGACGCCAACCTGGTGTACGAGATGCTGAAGACCATGTTCGACAACGGCCCCAGGCTCGTCGCCGCCCATGCCCAGGGCGCGAACATCAAGCTCGCCACCGCCTTGGAAGGCATGTCCCTTCCCCTGCACCCAGGCGCAGAGAAGTTCTACAAGGAAAACAAGTAAGTCGGCCGAGGCGCCGTTTACGTGAACGCGAAAACGGGCGACTCGGTTTCGGCCGGGCCGCCCGTTTTGCGTCACAAGGCGAAGCGGATGTGCTTGAAGCATCCTAGGTTGTGGGCGCCGCTTGCCGCGGCCGGGCTGCTCGCCCTCGCCGCCCTCGCCGCCCGCGGCATAGGGGCGGCATCCGTCCTTGAGATCCACTACGAAGACGGCGGCAAGGAGTCCGTGGATCTGAAGGACGGGACTTTCGCCCACCATTACATCCATTCCATCCATACCACCGCGGTGGATGAGTTCTTTGCCATCCAGGGGAATCGGCTTCTTCTTACGGGGCTTGCGTATGACAGCTACGGCGTGGGCATGCCCAGCGACGAAGGCCTCGCCTTCGAATTGAAGGACAACCGGTTCCACGTGAAGATGGAGCGGTATTTCGACAGGCTCGACATACGGGTCTCCCACGTCCCGGGCCACGGCGTGGTCGTCGACGGGATCTTGCGCCCCTTTTCGGAGCGCGCCGGTCCCGAGACTTTGGTGACCCTGCGCGCAGGGCATAGGCTTTCTTTTTCCTTCAGGAGGGTGCTCACCTATGAGCGAAACGATTCGAAATGACGATGCGCCGGTAGACAGCCAGGAAATCCTCAAGAAATTCGACAAGGAAGCGGATTACAGGACCTACCTGGGCTTCTTCGGCAAAGTGGTGGCGGCTCTGGCCATAACCTTCTCGGTATTCCAGCTCTATACGGCTATCTTCGGCGTCCTGGACGCGATGATACAAAGATCCATCCACCTATCCTTCGGGCTCTGCCTCATCTTCCTCCTCTACCCCACGAGCAAGAAATGGTCCCGGTCAAAGCTCCATCCCCTGGACGCCGCCCTGGCGGCCTTGGGCGTCCTGGCGCCCATCTATATCGTGCTCAATTACCAGGCCCTGGTCCAGCGTGCCGGACAAACCACCCCCATGGACCTGGTGGCGGGCATCGTTGGGATCATCCTGGTGTTGGAGGCGGCCCGGCGCGTCGTGGGCATCCCCATGGTGGTCATAGCCCTCATTTTCATCGTCTACGCCTTCGTAGGCCCCTACATCCCCGGGAAGATGGCCCACCGGGGCGCAAGGGTGGACACCCTGGTGCAGCACCTGTATTTTACCACGGAGGGCATATTCGGCATTCCCCTGGGGGTATCCAGCACCTTCATCTTCCTTTTCATCCTCTTCGGAGCCTACCTGGAGAAGACCGGCCTGGGCCAGCTCTTCATCGACCTGGCGAACGCCGTGGCGGGCTGGGCGGCGGGCGGACCGGCCAAGGTCGCCGTCCTATCCAGCGCCCTCATGGGCACGGTCTCGGGATCCTCCGTGGCCAACGTCGTCGGCACGGGATCCTTCACGATCCCCATGATGAAGAAGCTGGGCTACCGGCCTGAGTTCGCAGGAGCGGTGGAAGCCACGGCCTCAACCGGCGGACAGCTCATGCCTCCCATCATGGGCGCCGCTGCCTTCCTCATGGCGGAGTTCACCTCCGTGCCCTACGCCAGGATTATCGCCGCAGCCGCAATCCCCGCCCTCCTCTATTACTTCGGCGTATGGTCCGGCGTCCACTTCGAAGCGAAGAAAATGGGCCTCAGGGGCCTCAATCGCGAAGACCTTCCCAAGTTCAAGAAAATATTCTTCGAACGCGGCCATCTGATGATCCCCCTCCTTGCCATCATCTATCTCCTTGTCACCGGCTTCACGCCCATGAAGGCCGCCCTCTGGGCGATAATCCTCTCCATCCTCTCCTCCATGCTGAGGAAATCCACCAGGATCAAGCCCGTGGACATCGTAAAGGGCCTTGAGGCGGGAGCCAGGTCGGCCCTGGGAGTGATAGCCGCCACGGCCTGCGCGGGCATCATCATCGGCGTTGTCACCCTTACGGGCCTCGGCCTCAAGCTGGGTTCGACCCTTGTGGACATCGCCAACGGAAACCTCGTGATCACACTGTTCTTCACCATGATCACTTCCATCCTCCTTGGCATGGGAGTGCCCACCACGGCAAACTATGTCATCACCTCAACCATCGCGGCTCCGGCGATAGTCATGATCCTCGCCCAGAAGGCGGGGCTCGATCCCAACGCCGTGGCGCCCGCGAACATAGTCTTGCCCGCCCATATGTTCGCCTTCTATTTCGGCATCATCGCCGACGTCACGCCCCCCGTGGCATTGGCGGCCTTCGCAGGCGCGGGCATAGCCAAGGCGAATCCGATGAAGACGGGCTTCAACGCCACAAAGCTCGCAATAGCGGCCTTCCTGGTGCCATACATCTTCGTCCTCAATCCCCAGATGCTCCTCTTCGACATCACCGCCCTTGGTTTGATCTGGATGCTCATCACTTCCATAATCGGCATCACCGCCATAGCGGCGGCTGTCAACAAGTGGTTCAGGACCACCTTGAG
Organism: Spirochaetota bacterium; assembly: GCA_040757435.1. Lineage (GTDB taxonomy): Bacteria > Spirochaetota > Spirochaetia > Treponematales > Rectinemataceae > VKGY01. Next base: position 5,809 of record JBFLXC010000160.1, read on the forward strand.
CGTCTATGAGCAGGTCTTCGCCTTCGTGGGCGGCATCCTCATGATCGATCCCGGCCTGGTCACCGACGTCGTCGGCCTTGGGCTCTGTGGATTTGTCTTTGTGCTGCAGCAGGTGAAGTACATGCGGAAAGCGAAGGCGGCCTAG